>JBBQTN010000018.1:0-40916 GCA_038213195.1 Acidimicrobiales bacterium
GCGTCTCGGGTTCGATCACGGTGCCGGTGACGAACCAGTCGTACATCGTCCGACCCGCCTGCTGACCGCGCCGGGTGTGCACGCAGAGGGCCTCGTCGGGGATCTCGGGAGCGAGCCCCTCGTGCAGCACGACCTGCATCATCTCGCCGAACACCGGGTTCTTCTCACTCGCCGCCAGGTAGCCGGCCGCCTGTGCCGCGAACACCAGTCGGTCGTAGGCCCCCTCGGCGGTGTCGCGGGCCGCCTCGTGCAGCGCGCGCACCACGACGATCGACGTCGGGTCGCCCATCCCGACGTCCTCTGCGGCGAGCACCTGCAGCCGGCGCCACATCTCCGCTTCGTGGTCGGCGTCGGTGCGGGCGAGCTCGACAGCGGCGCGCACCGCCTGCTCGACACGTCCCCTGCGGACGTGCTTGTGCAGTGCGGAACGGACCTCGTCGCTCGCCAGGCCGTGCACGGTCGTGCATGACGCGAACGGGTCCGTCGACCAGTGCGGGATCGGTCGGTTCCAGGTCTGTTCCTCCGTCATCGCCCGACAGCCTTGCCGACGTGGAGCGGGAGCGGTGTCGATCCCGGTCAGCGCAGGAACGGCATGAACATCGCCGTCTCCTCGGCGAGGTTGTTCGGGACCCCGTAACCGGTCTGGTCCGTGATCGTCGCCCACTGGTCGCGGACGTCCTCGAGCGACAGGTCGGCGTTGAAGTAGCCCTGGGTCTCGCCGATGAACACGTGGGCGACGCGGCCACCGCCGACGGAGAAGGTCTGGCCGCTGACCGGGCAGTCCTCGTGGGAGAGGAACGCCACCAGCGGCGAGACCTTGCCCGGCTCGAGCTTGTCACGCAGCTTCGGACCCATGATCGTCTCGGTCATCCGGGTCATCGCGAGGGGCGCGATGGCGTTGGCCTTGATGTTGTACTTCGCCCCCTCGACCGCGAGCACGCGGGTCATCCCGACGAGCCCCATCTTCGCCGCGCCGTAGTTCGTCTGCCCGAAGTTGCCGAACACCCCGGCGGCCGATGAGGTCGACACGATCCGGCCGTAGCCCTGCTCCTTCATCAGCACGAACGCCGGCTGGGTGACGTGGAACGCGCCCTTGAGGTGCACGTCGAGCACCGGGTTGAGCAGGTCCGGCGTCATCCCGGTGAACGACTTGTCGCGCAGGATGCCGGCGTTGTTGATCACCACGTCGACCTTGCCGAACGCGTCGACGGCGGTCTGCACGATCGCCGCGCCACCTTCGGGCGTGGCCACCGAGTTCGTGTCCGCGACGGCCTCGCCTCCCGCCGCCTTGATCTCGTCGACCACCCGCTCGGCGGCGCCCTTGTCGCTGCCCGTGCCGTCGACCGCGCCACCGAGATCGTTGATCACCACGAGCGCACCACGCGTCGCGAGCAGCAGCGCGTGCTGCCGCCCGAGCCCGCCGCCGGCGCCGGTGATGATGACGACCTTGCCGTCGAACCCGAGATCAGCCATGACGATGATGCCTCCGAGGCGCAGGGGGCGGCCGCAGCTGGCCGCCGGTTCAGCACGACGAAGCTAGCGACTCGGTCCGGCGGTTCCCCAGGCCGGCACTAGGCGACGGAGGGTGGTCCGGCGACGATGCGGGTCATCGTCGCGTCGAACGCGTCCGCATCGTTGACCGCGCTCCACAACGACTCCAACCACCACGTCGCACCGGCCTCCATCCAGGCCGCGGGCGAGTGCTCTGCGCTGCTGCCCTCGATCACGACGTCGAAGTCCGCAGGGATGGTCGCGGTCAGCTCGAGCAGCTCCTCGAGCGTGCACTGGCGGGCATGGCGATCGTCGCCGGCGCCCTCCACCACCTGCGGGATCAACCCGTCGCACGACAGCGCGCGACGCATCGACACCTCCGAGCCGAGCGCCCCGACGCACCAGATCGGCACCCGCGGTTGCTGGTGGGTGTGCCCGATCGTCGGGAACATGGTCGGCTCGATCTCGTAGTGCACGCCGCGGAACCTGAACGGTTGCCCGTGCCACAGGCCCTTCACGATCGCCAGACCCTCGTCGAGCAGTTCGGCGCGAACCCGCCGATCGACGACTTCGTTGAACTCCTCGTAGCCCGAGCTCGGCGCGCCGAGGCCGACCGCGAGCACGGCTCTGCCGCGCGAGAGGCGGTCGACGGTGGCCACCTGACCTGCCAGCTCCCACGGCTTTCGGCGCGGCAGTGGGGTGAGCATCGTGCCGAGCCTGATCGTGGCCGTGCGGGTCGCGGCCACGGCCAGCGAGACCCAGGCGTCAACCCCCCACACCGGCTCCCAGACGAAGATCCCGTCCCAGCCGGAGGCCTCTGCCGCCGCCGCCAGCTCGCCGACCTCCGCCGCATCGGCCCACGGCACCACGAACCCGAACCTCACCCGCCCAGTCTCGCGCGGCGTACGGCGGCCGCGCCCTGAGTGCCGCGTCGCCGTCGGGATCCGCCAGGCGCGGACGGGTTCTAGGGTCTCGCCATGGACCACCAGGTGCTCTCGAGAGACGATCGCCGTCGGCCGGTCGGGCTCGTCCAGGCGGCGCGCGACATCGGTGAGCTCGTTGAGGCCTACGCCGACGAGGCCGAGGCGAACCGACGGATGCCGCTGCCGCTCGTCGATGCGCTCGCCAGAGCCGATCTGCTGCGGATGTGCGTGCCGCGGGCCTATGGCGGTCCCGAGGCGGATCCGCGGACCGTGATCGAGGCGATCGAAGCCGTCGCGATCGCCGACGGCGCGGCGGGCTGGTGCGTGATGATCGCCAGCACGACCTCGTCGCTGAGCGTGTTCCTCGACCCGGAGTGGGCGCGGCAGATCTACGCCGACCCGCGCTCCGTCACCGGTGGCGTGTTCGCGCCGAACGGCACGGGAACCGAGGTCGACGGCGGGTGGCGGGCCAGTGGCCGGTGGATGTGGGGCAGTGGCACCCAGCACTGCAACTACATCACCGGCGGCACGACCGTCACGACCGCTGCCGGTGGCAGCGAGATGCACGTCATGTTCTTCGACGCGGCGGACGTCACGTTCCACGACACCTGGCACACCGCCGGCCTGCGCGGCACGGGGTCGAACGACTTCAGCGTGGACGGTGCGTTCGTGCCGGCCGGCCGCAGCCTCCGACCGATGTCCGGCCGGCCCACGCTCGACGTGCCGCTGGCCGCGTTCCCCAACTTCACGTTGCTGGCAGTCGGCGTCGCTGCTGTGACTTTGGGGATCGCCCGCCACGCGCTCGACGAGTTCGCAGAGCTGGCCAGCGACAAGCGGCCGCAGTTCAGCGCGCGGACGCTCGCACAGTCCGGCGCGGTGCAGGCCGAGCTGGCCAGGGCGGAGGCGTGCCTGCGCGCGGCGCGGGCGATGCTGCTCGACGAGGTCGATCAGGCCTGGGCCTGCGTGCTCGCCGGTGACCGCGTCGACGTGCCGTCGCGCATCAGGATCCGCCTGGCCGGCGCGCATGCGGCCACCAGCGCCGCTGCCGCCGTCGACGCAGCGTTCACGATGGCCGGAGGCACGGCGGTGTTCGACGCCAGCCCGCTGCAGCGCTGCCTGCGCGACGTGCACGTCGCCACCCAGCACATCATGGTCGCCCCTCGGCTGTACGAGACGATCGGCAAGCTGCTGCTCGGAGGTGAGTCCGACACGAGCATGTTCTAGTGCCACGGCACTAGGGTCGGCCGATTCGAGGGGGAGTGGTCATGGACACGATCGAGGCGATCCTCACCACGCGGGCGATGCGCCGGTTCACCGACGAGCCGGTCGCGGACGCGGACGTGGAGACCTGCCTGCGCGCCGCGCAGCAGGCACCGAGCGGCGGCAACGTGCAGCCGCAGCAGTACGTCGTGGTCACCGACGCCGATCGGCGAGCCGAGATCGCCCGGCTGTACCGGACCGCGTTCGATCGGTACGAACGTTCACGGCCGGCTCCGACGTTCAAGGACGAGGCGGCGGCTGCGGCCTGGCAGCGCACCTCCGCCGCGAGCCGCCACCTCGCCGACCACATCCAGGACGTTCCGGTGCTGGTGCTGTTCCTGCAGCCGATCATCCCGTGGGGTGGCGCCGACGAGGAGGGCCCGCTGGACATCGGCCGCCTCGACGCCAGCGTCTACCCGGCCGTGCAGAACTTCTGCGTCGCGGCGAGGTCGCTCGGCCTTGGGACGGCGCTGACGACGGTGATCCGGATCCATGCAGTCGAGGCGCTCGACGTGCTCGGTGTGCCGGCGGACCGCTACGAGATCGCCGCGCTGGTCCCGCTCGGCCACCCTGCCGGCAAGTTCGGCGTCGCCCCGCGCAAGCCGGCGAGCGCGGTGACCCACTGGAACCGTTGGGGCGACAAGCGCCGCTGAGGGAGATGTCGCCAGCGTCGCGGCCCGGCGCAGCGTCCGGGGACGCGGCGGTACAGTCGGCGTGATGGGGAAGATCTCGACCATCGCCGACATCGTCCGCGCCCACGGCGTCGTTCGTGCCGACCACCTCGCGCTGATCCTCGGCGATCGCGAGCTGACCTGGGGTGAGCTCTACCGGCGCAGCCGGCAGGTGGCGAACATGCTCGCCGCGCACGGCGTCGGCGCGGGCGATCGCGTGGCCTTCCTCGACAAGAACGGGATCGAGCACTTCGAGGTGTTCTACGGTGCGGCACTCCTCAATGCGGTGTGCGTGGACATCAACTGGCGGCTCGCCGGCCCCGAGATCGAGTTCATCGTCAACGACGCAGGCGCCAAGGTGCTGATCGTCGGACCGGACTTCGTTCCGGTCGTCGAGACGTTCTCCGAGGCGTTGACGACGGCGGAGACGGTGCTCGCGATCGCCGGCCCCGACGGGCCGACGTCGCGCTTCGAGGACTACGCCGACGCCGTCGACGGCCGGCCGGACATCGATCCCGGCGCGACGCAGACCAGTCACGACGTCGCCTTCCAGCTCTACTCGAGCGGCACGACGGGCCGGCCGAAGGGTGTGCTGCTCAGCAACCACAACTTCTTCGCCCTGCTGCCCACCGCGCAGGAGATGTGGCGGATCGACGCCGACACGGTCAACCTCGTCGCGATGCCGCTGTTCCACATCGGCGGCGGCGGCTGGGCGATCGCCGGGATGTGCAGCGGGGCGACGAGCATCCTCGTCCGCGACATCGACCCCGCGGCGCTGGTGCGGCTGCTCACCGACAGGGGCATCACGAACGCGTTCCTCGTCCCGGCCGTGCTGCAGTTCATGCTCGCCGTCCCCGGCGTGGAGGACGGCGACTACCACGCCTTGCGGGCCATCGTCTACGGCGCATCGCCGATCAGCGAGGCCGTCCTGGCCAGGAGCGTGCACATCTTCAAGTGCGACTTCTGGCAGGCGTACGGCCTGACGGAGACCACCGGGGCCGTCGTCAACCTCGCCCCCGAGGACCACGACACGGACGGCCCGCGCCGCCACCTGCTGCGCAGCTGCGGCAAGCCGGGGCCGGGTGTCGGGTTGCGGATCGTCGACCCGGACTCGCAGCTCGAGTGCGAGGTCGGCCAGGTCGGCGAGATCTGGATCAGCGGACCGCAGATCATGCTCGGCTACTGGAACATGCCGGAGGAGACGGCGGCGTCGATCACCGACGGGTGGTTCCACAGCGGCGATGCCGGCTACCTCGACGCGGACGGCTACCTGTACATCCACGACCGCGTCAAGGACATGATCGTCAGCGGCGGCGAGAACGTCTACCCGGCGGAGGTCGAGAACGTCCTGATGGGCCACCCCGGCATCGCCGATGTGGCGGTGATCGGCGTGCCCGACGAGCGGTGGGGAGAGACGCCGAAGGCACTGGTGGTGCGTGCCGCGAGCGAGGCAGGTGCGGCGTTGAGCGAACGCGACGTGATCGACCATGCTCGCGAACGGCTGGCCAAGTTCAAGTGCCCGACCTCCGTCGAGTGGATCGACGCGCTGCCGCGCAACCCGAGTGGCAAGGTCCTCAAGAAGGACCTGCGCGCCCCGTACTGGGCCGGTCGGAGCCGAGCGGTGAACTGAGGACGCCGGCCTCTGGTCGCGACCAGAAGCCCCGGGCGGGCGACGAGCTCGGTCGGCTGGCGGCGGTGCGTTGGACGGCACGAGGCCCGTCCGCCGGTCGCGCAGGCCGACATCACGCCGATCGTCCTGCGCGGCCGGAAGAGGGAGGTTCCCGCTTGCACTGAATGCATCGGCTCGCGGTCGGCCCGCCTTGAGCGGGGATGGCGTTCGCGCAGGATGACGGCGCAGGCGGCTCAGGCGCGGTGCAGACCGCGGCCGAGGGCGGCGAGGACAGATTCGTGCACCGCCTCGCCGAGCGACGGATGGGCGTGCACGGTGTCGGCGATGTCCTCGAGCACGGAGCCCATCTCCACCGACGCGCAGAACGATGACGCCAGTTCGCTGACCTCGGCACCGACGGCCTGCAGGCCGAGCACGAGGTGATCGTCGCGACGGGCGACGACGCGCACGAACCCATCGTTGCGGTCGAGGGTCAGCGCGCGTCCGTTGGCGGCCAATGGGAAACGACCGACGATGTGGTCGATGCCCGCCGCTGTGGCCTCCTCGGGGGACAGGCCGACCTTGACGATCTCCGGATCGGTGAAGCACACCTCGGGCACGACCCGCCCGCCCCACCCGCGCCGCATTCCCGCGATGATCTCGGCCACCATCGAACCCTGGGCCATCGCCCGGTGGGCGAGCATCGGCTCCCCGGTGATGTCGCCGACGGCGTAGACCCCGCGCATCGAGGTGCGGCACTGGTCGTCGATGGCGACGGCGCGCCCGGCCATGTCGAGGTCGAGCGACTCGAGGTTCCACCCGTCGGTCACGGGACGCCGGCCGACGGTCACCAGCACGGCGTCGGCGGGGAGCGTCCTGGTCTCGCCCGCCGACTCGGTGACGACCAGCGCCCCGCCGTCATCGGTCAGTCCCTGCGCCGTCGCGCCGAGCAGCACCTCGATCCCGAGCGCCCTCAGCCGCGCGGCGACGGGCCGGGTGAGCTGGTCGTCGTAGATCGGCAGGATCCGTGGCTGGACCTCGACGACCGTCACCACCGACCCGAGCTTGCGGTAGGCCGTGCCGAGCTCGAGACCGATGTAGCCCGCACCGACGACCACGAGCCGGCCCGGGACCTCGGTGAGCGCGAGCGCCTCGGTCGACGACAGGACCCCTCCTCCGAACGGCAGGCCCGGCAGCTCGACGGGCTGCGACCCGGTGGCGATGACGAGGTTGGCGGTGCGCAGCACGGTCTCCTCCGCGCCATTGCCGACGCGGACGGTCTTGCCGTCGACGATCTCGGCGCGTCCCGTGACGCGCCGGACCCCGCCGTGGTCGAGCAGCGTCGCGACGCCGCCGGTGAGGCGGTGGACCACCCCGTCCTTCCACGCCATCGTCGCGGCGAGGTCGATCGTCGCCCCGGTGGTGGCGATCCCGAGGTGTGGGTTGCCGGCGCTCGCCGCGAACTCGTCGGCGGCGTGGATGATCGCCTTCGACGGGATGCAACCGATGTTCAGGCACGTGCCGCCGACGGGCCCGGAGTCGACGATGATCGTCTTCAGGCCGAGCTGGGCGGCACGCAGCGCGCACACGTAACCGCCCGGCCCTGCGCCGACGATCAGCACGTCGCAGTCGCTCAACCGCTGCCCGGCCTTCCCACGAACAGCAGCGCGGGCGCCTCGAGCAGGGCCTTGATCCGCTGGACGAACGTCGCCGCATCCCAACCGTCGACGATGCGGTGGTCGAAGCTGGAGGAGAGGTTCATCATCGTGCGCGGCACGAACACCGTCCCGTCCCACAGCGGGCGGACCTGGATCTTGTTGACGCCGACGATCGCGACCTCCGGATGGTTGATGATCGGCGTGGTCACCAGGCCGCCGAGGGCGCCGAGCGATGTGATCGTGATCGTCGAACCACTGAGCTCGTCGCGTGTCGCCTTCGAGGCGCGGGCGGCCGCGCTGACCCGTGCGATCTCGCCGGCGGCCTGCCACAGGTCGAGGGTCTGCGCGTCGCGCACCACCGGCACGAGCAGCCCGTTGGGCGTCTGGGTGGCGATCCCGATGTGGACAGGTCCTGAGGTCACCAGCACGCCGGCCTCGTCGTCGAACGTCGCGTTGAGGTGCGGCTGCTCGTCGACGGCGAGGACGATCGCGCGGATCAGGAACGGCAGAAGGGTCAGCCGGGCGTGGTCCGGATAGGTGGCGTTGAGCCCGTGACGCAGCTCCTCCAACTCGCCGACGTCGACCTCGTCGACGTAGGTGATGTGCGGGATCCGCGACGCCGACGTGCTCATCCGTTCGGCGATCCGCCGGCGCAGTCCGACGATCGGGACCTGTTCCGTGCGCCGGCCGCTCGTGGCGGGCGCGCCGCCGGCCACGCCCAACTGGGCGGTCTCGCCCGCCAGGTATGCGTCGAGGTCGGCGTGGGTGATCCGCTGCGCCGGCCCGCTGCCGCGGACCAGGCGCAGGTCGACGCCGAGGTCCCCCGCCCGTTGACGGACCGCCGGCGCGGCCACCGGCCGGCCACCGGCGAACGCGCGGGGCGATTCGCCCGTCCGACCATCCGCCGCTGCGGACGCCGCGGTGCGCGCCGCTGTCGCGCGGGATGACCCGCCCGTCCGATCGGCCGCCGGTCGTGCCGGCGCAGGTCGAGCGACGGCTCGTGCCGACGCGACGCCGTCGACGGCCGCCCCTGCCGGCTCGGGGGACGCGGCCGTCGACGGCGCGGCAACCGGTGTGTCCGGCGTCGGCGCCGGTGTGGCCCGTGCCATGTCGGGTTGGGCAACGGCGGGATCGTCGGCATCCGGCGCGCCGCCGGTGTCGATGCCGACGAAGTCGGAGCCGACCGCGAGCACGTCGCCGACCTCGCCGCGCAGGAACCGCACCGTGCCCGACACCGGTGAGGAGACCTCGACGGTCGCCTTGTCCGTGAGCACCTCGGCCAGCACCGACTCCGGGGTGACGTGGTCGCCGACGGCGATGTGCCAGCTGACCAGCTCCGCCTCGGCGACGCCCTCGCCGACGTCGGGAAGCCGCACGACGTGCGTGCTCATGCGTCGACCGTCGCCCGCATCGCTGCGCCGAGACGTTCCGGCCCGGGGAAGTAGCGCCACTCGTGGGCGTGCGGGTACGGCGTGTCCCAGCCGGTGACCCTCGTGATCGGCGCCTCCAACGAGTACAGCAGGTGCTCCTGGATCAACGCGCACAGCTCGCCGCCGTAGCCGCCGGTGAGCGTCGCCTCGTGGGCGACGACGCACCGCCCTGTCTTGGCGACCGAGGTCAGGATCGTGTCGAGGTCGAGCGGCACGAGGGTGCGCAGGTCGATGATCTCGGCGTCGATGCCGGTCTCGTCGGCGGCGGCGGCGGCGACGTGCACCAGCGTGCCGTAGGCCAGGACCGTCAGCTCGTCACCCGCCCGGTGGACGCGCGCCGTCCCCAGCGGAACGGTGTAATGGCCCTCCGGCACCTCGCTCAGCGGGTGCTTCGACCACGGCACGATCGGCCGGTCGTGGTGCCCGTCGAACGGCCCGTTGTACAGCCGCTTCGGTTCGAGGAAGATCACCGGGTCGTCGTCCTCGATCGACGCGATCAGCAGACCCTTGGCGTCGTACGGGTTGCACGGCAGCACGGTCTTCAGCCCGGCGACCTGGGTGAACACTGCCTCCGGGCTCTGCGAGTGGGTCTGCCCGCCGAAGATCCCGCCGCCTGTCGGCATGCGGATCACCATCGGCGCGGTGAAGTCGCCGGCGGAGCGGTAGCGCAGCCGGGCGGCCTCGGAGACGATCTGGTCGTAGGCGGGGTAGACGTAGTCGGCGAACTGGATCTCGACGCACGGCCGCAGCCCGTAGGCGGCCATCCCGATCGCGGTGCCGACGATCCCGGTCTCGTTGATCGGCGTGTCGAAGCAGCGCGCCTCGCCGAAGCGCTGCTGCAAACCCTGCGTGCACCGGAACACCCCGCCGAAGTAGCCGACGTCCTGACCGAACACGACGACCCGGCGATCGCGCTCCATCGCCACGGTGTGGGCGTCGCGGATCGCCTCGATCATCGTCATCGAGGGCACGTCAGAACCCGGCCTGCTGGCGCTGCCGGCGCAGGTGCGGCGGCATCTCGGCGAACACGTCCTCGAACATCGTCGCCGGGCTCGGCAGGGCATCGCTGTGCAGCGTGCCGAACGTCTCCGCCTCCTCCGCGGCCGCGCGCACGGTCTCCTCGATCTCCGCCAGCGCGGCGACGTGGTCGTCGTCGGTCCACGCCCCGATCGCCACGAGGTGCTGCTTCAGCCGCGCGATCGGGTCGCCGAGCGGCCACTGCGACGGCTCGTCGCGCGGGCGGTAGACCGACGGATCGTCGGAGGTGGAGTGCGCACCGACCCGGTAGGTCACCCACTCGATCAGCGTCGGGCCGCAGTTGCTGCGCGCCCGCTCGGCGGCCCACGACGAGGCGGCGCGGACGGCGAGGTAGTCGTTGCCGTCGACGCGCAGCGAGGCGATCCCGAACCCGTGCCCGCGCGACGCGAACGTCAGCGAGTCGCCGCGAGCGAAGCCCTGGAACGTCGAGATCGCCCACTGGTTGTTGACGATGTTGAGGATCACCGGAGCGTGGTAGGTGGACGCGAAGACCATCGCGGCATGGAAGTCGGACTCTGCGGTCGCCCCGTCGCCGATCCACGCCGACGCGATCCGCGTGTCACCGGACAGCGCCGAGGCCATCGCCCACCCGACGGCTTGGACGAACTGCGTGCCGAGGTTGCCGGACACGGTGAAGAAGCCCTTGGCCTTCGACGAGTACAGCACAGGGAGCTGGCGTCCCTTCATCGGGTCGTGGCTGTTCGAGTAGATCTGATTGACCATGTCGACCAACGGGTAGCCGGACGTCATCAACAGCCCCTGCTGCCGGTACGTCGGGAAGCACATGTCGCCGTCCTCGAGCGCTCGGCGCTGCCCGCAGGCGACGGCCTCCTCACCGAGCGACTGCATGTAGAACGACGTCTTGCCCTGGCGGTGGGCGCGCAGCATCCGCGTGTCGAAGGCGCGGACCGTGAGCATGTCGCGCAGGCCCTGCCGCAGCTCGTCGACGGCGAGTGACCCGGCCCACGGCCCGACCGCCAGCCCGTCGCCGTCGAGCACCCGGACCATCCCGTAGCCGAGCTCGAGCATCTCGGCGGCCGGTGTGTCCACGGGTGGCCGCGGCATCACCCCGGCGGGATCGATGCGCAGGCCGCCGAACGTCGGCGCCTCGCCTGGGCGCGCCGCCGGCTCGGGGAAGCGCAGGCGCAGCCCGCCCGGGTCCGCGATCGTCGACGGTTCCTCGCTCACGCAGAGAATCTCTGTCAGCGCGCGCCCACTGTCAAGCGCGACGTTCGATCACCGGCGCGGCAAGCGTTGCGGCGGCCGTCACGCGGGGAGCTGCTCGACCACGCCCAACCTGCGGCGGCGTTCGAACAGCTCCGTGGCAGCCGCCTGCGCGTCGGCGCGGATCGAGTCGACGTCGTCGGTGAGGAGCCGCCCCGCCGCGACGACGTTGGCACCGTCCACCCACACCGCGGCGACGTCGCCCGCCTGCGCGCTGAACACGAGGTGTTCGACGACGTTCTCGTCGAGGCCGGTCTGCATCGGGGTGAGGTGCAGGCGACGCGCATCGATGGCGACGACGTCGGCGCGCATGCCGGGCGTCAGCGAGCCGGTGACGGCATCGAGCCCGAGGCAGCGCGCGCCGTCGACGGTCGCCATCGCCAGCACCCGCCAGGGATCGCCGGCGCCTGCGTCGAGGGCGGACACCTTCTGCACGAGCGAGGCGAACTTCATCTCCTCGAGCAGGTCGAGGTTGTTGTTCTCCTTCTCGCCGTCGCTGCCGAGACCGACCGTGATGCCCCGCGCCCACATCTGCGGCACTCGGGCGATGCCCGACGCGAGCTTCATGTTCGAGCACGGGCAGTGCGCGACGCGGGTGCCGGTCGTCGCCAGCACGTCGAGCTCAGCGTCGTCGAGCCAGACGCAATGGGCGATCACGCACCGCCCGCCCTCGAGCAGACCCCGGGCCGCCAGCTCGTGGATCGGCCGGCGCCCGAACCGCTCCACCACCGTGTCGATCTCCAGCTGCTGCTCGGAGCTGTGGGTGTGGATCTCCGTGGCGAACTCGTCGGCGAGCGCGATCGCGCCGCGGTACGCGGCGGGCGTGCAGTACAGCAGGTGCTCCAGGCCGACCCAGGCGCGGACCCTGCCGCCGGTGCCGATCGCATCGAGCAGGGCACGGTTGGTGTCGAGCGACTCGAAGTACTCGAGGCCCTCGCCGTCGCAGACGTAGGGCACGAGGGTCGCGCGCAGGCCGAGCCGCTGGGCGACGACGGCGGCGCGGTCGAGGTGGCGCCACATGTCCATCACCGATGTCGTGCCGCCCAGCAGGGCCTCGGCGTAGCACAGCCGGCTCGCTGCCTCGGCGATCTCCGGGGTCAGGGCGCGGTGCGCCGGGTCGACGAACGTCGCCAGCCACGCCAGCAGTGGCAGGCCCTCCGCCGTGCCGCGCAACAGACCGGAGTGCATGTGGCAGTTGTGCATGCCCGGGATCAGCACGTGGCCTGTCATATCGAGCACCTGGGCCTGCGCGGCGCGCGGATCGACCGCGACCTCGCCGGCTGTGCCGACCGCGATGATCCCGGCGCCGTCGAAGAGCACGGCTCCCGGGTGCACGACGCGCTGCGAGCCGTCCATCGGCACGACCACCGCGCCGGTCAGCAACGTGGTACGGGCAGTCACGTGAGGATGCTCGCATCCTCGACCGGCGCGCCCGCGACGGCGCGCGCGATCGTCACCGCCGGGTCATCGAGCGATCGGGGTGCTCGTCAGATCCGCTCGATGATCGTCGCAGTGCCCATCCCGCCGCCGGTGCACATGCACACCAAGCCGGTCTGCTTGTCCTGGCGCTCCAGCTCGTCGAGCAGGGTGCCGATGAGCATCCCGCCGGTGGCGCCGATCGGGTGCCCGAGAGCCATCGCGCCGCCGTTGACGTTGATCTTGTTCCAGTCGACGCCGGTGTCCTTGAGGAACTTCAGCACGACCGAGGCGAACGCCTCGTTGACCTCGAACAGGTCGATGTCGTCGAATGTCATCCCGGCCTTCTCCACGCAACGCTTGGCGGCCGGCCCTGGCGCGGTGAGCATGATCACCGGCTCGGTGCCGGCGACAGCGGTCATGACGACGCGGGCACGCGGCTTCCAGCCGTTCTTGCGGGCCATCTCGGGTGAGGTGACGAGCAGCGCGCTGGCGCCGTCGACGACACCGGACGAGTTGCCGCCGTGGTGGACATGGTCGATGTGGTCCCACTTCGGGTAGGCCAGCAGCGCGGTCTGGTCGACGGTGCGACCTGAGCCGTCGTTCGTCGACATCGCGCCCATCGCCTCGAAGCTCGCTGTCAGCTTGGCGAGACCCTCGAGGGTCGTGCCGGGGCGGGGGAACTCCTCGTGGTCGAGGGCCAGGGTGCCGTCGTCGTTGAAGATCGGCACGAGCGCCTTGTCGAAGCGACCCTCTGCCAGCGCTACTGCGGCGCGTGCCTGGCTGTCCACGGCGAGGGCGTCGCACTGCTCGCGGGTGAACCCTTCCGTGGTGGCGATCAGGTCGGCGGAGATGCCCTGGGCGACCATGTTGTACTGGTCGCGGAGGTGGTGGTTGTTGGCGGTGAACCCGTCGACGTGGGCCGGCGCGGGGCGGGACATGCTCTCCACCCCGCCGGCGACGACGAGGTCCTGGAACCCGGCGCGGATCCCCGCGGCGGCGAAGTTCACGGCCTGCTGGCCGGAACCGCAGAACCGGTTGAGCGTCACCCCTGGGGCGTCGAGCGACCAGCCTGCATCGAGCGCGGCCATCCGCGCGATGTCCATTGAGTGGTCGCCGCTGCTGGCCCCGCATCCCATCACCACGTCGTCGACGGTGGAGGTGTCGAACCCGTTGCGGTCCTTCAGCGCGTTGAGCACCTGGGCGAGGATGCGCTGCGGGTGCACGTTGTGCAGGGCGCCGTTCTCCTTGCCCTTGCCGCGCGGCGAGCGCACCGCGTCGATGATCCAGGCTTCGCTTTCCATGGGTTTCCCTTCGTCGGACGTGCGATCCGATCGTGTCGCACCGGGCGCGACCGGTTCGAATCGGGATTGCACCCGTGTGCTCCCCGGTCCGGACGGGCGTGCCCTTCGTCGGCCGTCCACCATACTGATGGCACGGCGGCTTGCAGTGGCGACGCTCGTACGTCAGCGGCTCAGAAATGGGCAGGATAGGTACCAGCGTCGGCCGAACCCGATGCTCGCCCCGCCCCGCCCCGCCCCGCCCTCGCCTCGAGCGCACGGGGTTGGGGTCCGGTTCGCCGGGCTCCGCTAGCGTCGGGCGGGTGGGCGATGCTGGGCAGGAGCGTCTGGGGCAGCTCGTCGCCAGGCTGGAGGACGAGCTGCGCCGCCTCGGGCGGGTGGTCGTCGCGTTCAGCGGCGGGGCGGACAGCGCGTTCCTGGCCGCCGTCGCGCTGCGCGCGCTCGGCGAGGGTGCGCACGCCGTCACCGCCGTGTCGCCGTCGCTGGCCGGCGACGAGGCGGCCGACTGCCGGTCGCTCGCCGCCGAGTGGGGGCTGCGCTGGACCGCCGTCGACACCGACGAGATGGCCCGTGCCGCCTACCGGGTCAACGACATCGACCGCTGCTACCACTGCAAGGCGGAGCTGATGGACGTCGTCGGCCCGATCGCCGTCGCCGAGGACGCGACGGTCGTGCTCGGGGTGAACCTGGACGACCTCGGCGAGCACCGCCCCGGCCAGCGTGCCGCAGATGAGCGCGGCGCCGAGTTCCCGCTCGTCGCGGCCGGCTTCACCAAGGCCGACATCCGCGCCGCATCACGGCTGATGGGCCTGCGCACGTGGGACAAGCCCGCCGCGGCCTGCCTGGCGAGCCGGATCCCGTACGGCACGGAGGTCACCGTGTCGTTGCTCGGCCAGGTGGAGCGGGCGGAGGCCGCGCTGCGCCGGCTCGGCTTCGCGCAGCTGCGCGTCCGCCACTACGGCGACACCGCGCGCATCGAACTGCCGGTCGACGCGCTGGCGGTCGCCGTCGAGCGGCGTGAAGCGATCGTCGCCGCGATCGAGCGCTGCGGGTACCGCTACGTCACCCTCGACCTCGCCGGGTTCCGATCGGGCAACCTCAACGGAGGCCACGTACAGTCGGCCGGATGAAGCTCTCGATGGCGATCCACTACACCGGCGGGTTCAAGGAAGCCGTCGAACGGGTCGTTGACCTGGAGAAGGCCGGCCTCGACCAGGTGTGGGTGGCCGAGGCGTACAGCTTCGACGCGATCAGCCAGGTCGGTTACCTCGCCGCCAGGACCGAGAAGGTCGAGATCGGCACCGGCATCGTCAACGTCTACTCACGCACCCCGGCGCTGATGGCGATGACCGCCGCCGGCTGCGACTACGTCAGCGACGGCCGGTTCATCCTCGGCCTCGGCGCCAGCGGCCCACAGGTGATCGAGGGCTTCCACGGGATGCCGTACACCAAGCCGATGCAGCGGATCAAGGAGTACATCGAGGCGTGCCGGATGATCTGGAAGCGGGAGGAGAAGTTCGAGTACCACGGCCAGACCTTCGACGTGCCGCTGCCTGATGGCGAGGGAACAGGTCTCGGCAAGCCGTTGAAGCTGATCAACCACCCCGTGCGCAGCGACATCCCGATCTGGTGGGCGTCGTTGAAGGGTCTCAGCGTCACCGCGACGGCCGAGCTCGCCGACGGCTGGCTGCCGGTGATGTTCATCCCGGAGAAGTTCCAGAACGTGTGGGGTCGCCAGCTCAAGGCCGGTCTGGCCAAGCGCGACCCGAACCTCAAGCCGCTCGACATCTCCGCCGGCGGGATGCTGGCGATCGGCGAGGACCTCGTCGGCGACGCGCAGAAGAAGATCCTCGACCTCGCCCGCCCGAACGCGGCCCTGTACGTCGGCGGGATGGGTGCGCGCGGCAAGAACTTCTACAACGACATCTGCCGCGACTACGGCTACGAGAAGGAGGCTGTGGACATCCAGGACCTCTACCTCGACGGCAAGAAGGACCAGGCCGCGGCGGCCGTCCCCGGGGAGTGGCTGGAGCTGTCGCACCTCGTCGGGCCGAAGAGCTACATCAAGGAGCGGATCGGCGCCTACAAGGAAGCGGGCGTCACCGTGCTGTCGGTCAACATCGTCGGTCCCGACCCGGTCGGCCAGATCGAGACGCTGCGCGACATCGTCGACAACGTCTGAGTGGGGCTACCTTCGACACATGACCGTCGGAGGCAGTGTCGAGGCAGGGTGGGACGGCGTGCGCGCCGCGTTCGAGGCGAACATCGCCAGCGGCGAGGACACCGGCGCCAGCGTCGCCGTGTACCACCGCGGGCACAAGGTTGTCGACCTGTGGGGAGGCTCGTTCGATGTCGCCGGCACGAAGCCGTACGACGACCGATCGTTGCAGCTGGTGTTCAGCACGACGAAGGGGGTCACCGCGATCGCGGTCGGGATGTGCGTGCAGCGCGGCCTGCTCGACTACGACGAGAAGGTCGCCACCTACTGGCCGGAGTTCGCCGCCCACGGCAAGGGCGATGCCACCGTCGCCCAGCTGCTCAGCCACCAGTGCGGCCTGTTCAGCGTCGACGGTCCGATCTCGCTGGCCGAGGCACTCGACTGGAAGACCGTCACCGAGCGACTCGCCGAGACCGCACCGGACTGGCCGATCGGCTCCACCCACGGCTACCACGCGATCACCTACGGCTGGCTGGCCGGTGAGCTGATCCGCCGCGTCGACGGGCGCACGCCCGGCCGCTTCGTCGCCGAAGAGATCTCGGGGCCGCTCGGGCTCGACCTGTGGATCGGGCTGCCGGAGGAGCAGGAGCCACGCGTCTCGCCGATGATCGGCACCCTGGCCGCGAAGTCGGATGATCCTGCCATGAAGGCGATGATCGAGCAGTTCTTCGGCCCCGATTCACGTGCCGGGCGGGCGCTGTCGTTGAACGGTGCGTTCCCGATGGAGGGCGGCAACGCGTTCAACCGCCGGGACGTGCACGCCGCCGAGATCCCGGCCGCTAACGGGATCACCAACGCCCCCTCGCTGGCCCGCCTCTATGCGGCCACGATCGGGCCGGTCGACGGCATCCAACTGTTCGACGACGCCGTGCGCACCAGGGCCCGCACCCAGGTCACGCCCGAGGGTGAGAACGACATGTGCCTGATGATGCCGACGACGTTCGGGATGGGGTTCATGGTCGCAGGACCGTTCACCCCGTACGCCGGGCCCGGCTCCTACGGGCATCCCGGCGCGGGCGGTTCCGTCGCGTTCGCCCAGCCGGAGCGTGAGCTCGGGTTCGCCTACGTGATGAACAAGATGGCCGACAACCTCGCCGGTGACCTGCGCGCCCAGCGGCTGATCGAGGCAGCTGTCGCCGCCGTCGACGGCGCGTAGGACGCGTCGTCAGCGGCTGAGCTCGGCGCGCAGCTGGGCCAGCCCGACGCTCGTGCGGCACAGCGCCGCCAGCGCCGCCAGCCTGCTGCGCAGGTGATCGCGCGTCGCCGCGTCCCCGACTGGCGAGGAGTGCGTGAGCTCGGTCTCGCTGCCGGCGAGGCCGCCGCCCGCCGCGTCGCACGGTTCGAGCTGCGCCCACCGGGCGAGGTGCTCGTCGGCCAGCCGCTCGATCGGGGCGTCACCGACCGAGGCAGCGTCCACCCGCATGCCGTCACGCCGAGCACACGGCGCCTGAGCCCGTCGCTCCCGCAGCCGTACCATGATCGGATGCGCAGCGCTGGGCGGTGGCTGGTCGCCCGCTACGTCGGTCAGTTCGCGTTCGCAGGGCTTGTTGCGGTGGTGATCGTCGGCGTCGCAACGTCGATCGCCAGCGGCCGGATCGGCGAGCGCGAAGCGATCTCCGAGGCCAGGACGACGACCTTGATCAAGGCCGAGGGTTTGATCGAACCGGCGTTGACCGACCAGCTGTTGACGGGCGACGATCCGGGCACCGTCGCGCGGCTGATCACCGTCGTCACGAAGAACATCATCGACGAGTCGCTGGTGCGCGTGAAGCTGTGGCGCTCCGACGGGCTGATCGTCGTGTCGGACGAGCCGCGCCTCGTCGGGCTGCGCTTCCCCTTGGCGGTCAACGAGACGAACGCGATGTCCACGGGACGGATCGAGGCGCAGGTGAGCGACCTCGATGAGCCCGAGAACCAGTATGAGCGCGACCTCGGCGCCAAGCTGCTCGAGGTCTACCTGCCGGTGCATGCGCCGAACGGGACCCCGCTGCTGTTCGAGGCCTACTACCGCTACGAGACGGTGGTCTCCAACGGGTCGCGGCTGTGGCGCAGCTTCGCGCCGATCGCGCTCGGTGCGCTGGTGATGTTGGAGCTCGTCCAGCTCCCGCTGGCGTGGTCGCTCGCCCGCCGCCTGCGCCAGCGCCTGCAGGAACGGGAGGGCCTGCTGCGCCACGCGCTCGATGCCTCGGCGGTCGAGCGCCGCCACATCGCCGGCGACCTGCACGACGGCGTCGTGCAGGACCTCAGCGGCGTTGCCTACGCGCTCGCGGCGAACGCGCGGCGCCGAGTCGGTGATCCGGACGACGACTCGGAGGCGCTGGCCGCCACCGTGCGTGCCAGCATCCGCGGCCTGCGCTCGCTGGTGATCGACCTGTATCCACCGAACCTGCGCGAGGAGGGCCTGCAGTCGGCCCTGTTCGACCTCGTCGAGCGGGCCCGCGAGCGTGGTGTCGACGTCGAGCTCGATGCCGCCGGGCTGCGCGAGCCGTTGCCGGAGCCGCTCGCTGCGCTGATCTACCGCGCTGCGCAGGAGGCGTTGCGCAACGCCGTCCAGCACGCGGCCGCGTCGGCGATCCGGGTGCGCGTCATCGCCGACAACCGTCGTACCGTCCTGGAGGTGAGCGACGACGGTCGCGGCTTCGATGCGGCAACGCTCGCCGCGAGCGAGGCGGCCGGGCACGTCGGGCTCAAGGCGTTGCGCGGGCTCGTCGCAGACGGTGGCGGGACCGTTCGCATCGACTCGCGCCCCGGCTCGGGAACGAACCTGCTGGTGGAGGTGCCGCGATCGTGATCCGGGTGATGATCGCCGACGACCATGCGATCATTCGCAACGGCCTGCAGCAGCTGCTCTCCACCGCTGCCGACATCGAGCTCGTCGGTCTCGTCAGCGACGGGGCAGCTGCGGTCACGATGGCGCTGGCCGAGCGGCCGGACGTCGTGTTGATGGACCTCTCGATGCCAGTGCTGGACGGTATCGAGGCGACGCGACAGATCGCGCGCGCACGACCACAGGTGCACGTCGTGGTGCTGACCTCGTTCTCCGACAACCGGCGGATCATCGAGGCCCTGAAGGCCGGCGCCACCGGTTATCTCCTCAAGCACGCTGGCCCCGACGAGCTGCTCAACGGGATCCGCGCCGCGGCGGCCGGTGATTCGCCGCTCGATCCGAAGGCCGCACGGGTGATGCTCGAATCGAGCCGCGGTGCCCCGAACCGCCCTGACCTCACCAGCCGGGAGCTGGAGGTGCTGCGCCTCGTCGCGGACGGCGACGCCAACAAGCAGATCGCGCGCAAGCTCGGCATCGCCGAGCGAACGGTGAAGGCTCACCTGACGAGCATCTTCTCGGCGCTGTCGGTCGGCAGCCGGACCCAGGCCGCGCTGTGGGCGAGGCAGCACCTCACCGACGACCAACCCTGAGCCCGCCGCGTGCGACAGCGCGGCCCGATCAGCCGTCGCTGCCGTGACCGCTGTGTGCCTCGCCGCCCTGACCACCGTCGCCGCCGTGGTCGTCGACGGTCGTGCCCGGCTGGGTGGCGTTGGGTCCGGGGCCGCGGTCGTTGTCGTCGTTGGCGTCGTGGTTGTCGACGGTCGTGCCCGGCTGGGGGACCGTCGAGCCGTGCTCGTCGACCACGTCTCGACCGTTGTCGACGTCGATGACGTCGTGGCCGTGGTCGTCGATGGTCGGGCTCGGCTGGGTGCCAGTGGCCGGCGGTCGATCCTCGATCGTGCTCGTCGTCGATGTGCCCGTGGTGCCGGCAGTCGTCGTCACGGTCCCGCCGACCGTCGTGGTGGTCGACCCGTTCGGCTCGACGCCGGGAATGTATGCGGGCGGCGGGGTGGTGGCCACCGAGTTCGCCGCGGCAAACGCAACGCCGCCCAACGTCACCATGGCACCCAGTCCGACCGCCACGCTGATGATCCGCTTCGACATGATGTTCTCCCTCGCTGTGGAAGCTCATCATCCGCCCGGTCGGGACATCGTCCCATCGGATCTAGGTACTAGTACCTGCCGCGAGGGTCGCAGCCACCAGCCCGGCGCTAGCTGAGCACGCGCTTGCGGAAGCCGCGGATCCCCAGCCAGAGGAAGAACACCGTGAAGCCGAGCAGCACCGGGTAGATCACGTAGAGGTGCATGTGCGAGCTGCGCGTCAGCGCGGCACGGAAGCCTTCCGTGATGTAGATCAGCGGGTTGACCAGGACCGCCGTCTGCAGCCAGGCGAAGCCGCCGACCTTGACCCTGGCGAGCGTGGTCCACGGGTAGTACGTGCCGCCGAGGAACGTCATCGGCAGCACGACCACGCCGAACAGCATCGGCACCGTGCGCGGGTTAAAGAACGTGCCGAACGTCATCCCCATCGCCGCGCAGGCGATGCACGCCAGCGGAGCGAGGGTCAGCAGGATCAGCCAGTGGAACTGGAGGTGGATGTGGATGCTGCGGGTGTGCACGACGGCGGCGATCGGGAACACGATCAGTGCCGCGATCAACCCCTGCACCGCACCTGACAGCACCTTGGCCGTCGCGACCAGCCAGACGGGGGCAGGCGCAAGGACACGGTCCTCGATCTCCTTGGTGTAGCCGATCTCCTGCACGAGCGGCAGGGCGACGGCCTGGATGCCCTGGAAGTTGATCGCCAGGCCGACGACACCGGCGACGAGGATCGTCGCGAACGCCGACTGACCGGCAGCACCGCCTCCGCCACCGACGCCCTGGCCGATGTTCGGAAACACGTACAGGAACACGAAGCACAGCAGCAACGGCTGGATCACGGTGCGCGGGATGAACTCGCGCATGCTCTTGCGCAGCACGGTGAGGTCGCGCATCATCAGCCCCCACAGCGCGGCGCGCCCGGCGTCGAACGTGGTGCGGGTGACGGTGGTGGAGATCTGCGGCGCGGGCGTCGACGCCTCCGGGGTGGTCGTGACGGTGGCAGCCATCAGTCGCGCAGCTCCTTTCCGGTGAGGTTGATGAACACGGTCTCCAGCGTCGGTTTGCTGATCGACAGGTCGCGCAGCGTCGCACCGACCGACTCGGCCGCCTGGACGATCGCCGGGACGAGCCCGTCCGTGCCCTGGCGGTGCAGTCGGACCTTGCCGTCCGCGCCCTCGAGCGAGGCGATGCCACCGATCTCGTCGCGCAGCTTGGCCATGAACGCGTCGAGATCACCGTCGATCGCGATGACCACGATGGTGTCGGCGCCCGTTGTCGCCTTCAGGCCCTCCGGGGTGTCGAGGGCGAGGATCTTGCCGTGGTCCATGATCGCCACGCGGTCGCACAGCTCGTCGGCTTCTTCCATGTAGTGCGTCGAGAGGAAGATCGTCTGGCCCTCGTCGTGCAGCTTGCCGACGATCTCCCACATCGCGATCCGGCTCTGCGGATCGAGCCCTGCGGTCGGCTCGTCGAGGAACAGCACGGCAGGTCGGTGGAGGATCGCCCTGGCGACCATCAGCCGCTGGGCCATGCCGCCCGACAGCGACATCACGGGAGCGCCGCCCCACTTGACGAGGTTGAACAGCTCGAGCATGTCGTCCGCTGCGCGCCGCGCCGCGCTCTTCGACATCCCGAAGAACCGGCCGTGGAACGCCAGGTTCTCGTGGACCGTGAGCGCCCGGTCGAGCGTGTTCGACTGCGGGACGACGCCGATCAGCTGCTTGGCCTGCGCAGGGTGAGCGGCGACGTCGATCCCGCTGACCATGGCACGGCCACTCGTCGGGATCGCCCGCGTGGTGAGCATGCTCGCCGTGGTCGACTTGCCGGCACCGTTCGGGCCGAGGAGCCCGAAGATCTCGCCGCGGCCGACCGTGAGGTCGAGGTGGTCGACGGCCGCGAAGTCGGCGCCCGGGTAGACCTTGGTGAGCTGTTCGCAGCGGATCACCTCGTCGTTGCTCCCGTCCGCGAATGGTGGTGGTGTGATGGTCGGTGCGGTGCTCGTCATCGTGCTCCTCGTCGGTCCTGTCTGTCAGCTCGCAGCGCGCCGCGCTGCGGTCGCATGGGCGTCCGCTGCGCCGAAGTGCTCGGCGATCACGCGCAGGCTGTGGCGCATCGCGTCAAGCTCTGCGGGCGGCAGCAACGCGGCGATCGCCCGTTCGGAGTGGGTGGCGACCGTGGTGAGGCGTTGCAACAGCGTCTCGCCGGCGCGGGTGATGTGGATCCGCAACACGCGGCGGTCGGTCGCCTCCCGCCGCCGTTCGATCAGCCCTTCGGCCGCCATCCTGTCCAGGTGACGCACGAGCGTCGACCCCTTGATGCTCAAGGTGCGGGCGAGCTCGATCTGGCTCGGCGCGTCGCGCAGGCGTGCGGCGCGCAGCACCTGCCACGTCGACAGGCTGCCCCCACCTCGGCGAGACGCCGGTCGAACTCGGCGTGCAGTGCCTTGTGCGCGAGCGCGACCCAGCGGCCGGTGAAGTCGTACATGTCGCGACGCGGTTCCGGTTGTCTGGTCGTCGCCACAGCCAAACGTTAGCGAACGAACGATTGGGCTGCAATCGAACTGCGCCGACGGGCGCGGCCACGGGGCCGCCCGGCCGGGTGCTCAGGGCGCAACTAGCCTCGGCCGCGACGAGGAGGATGACCGATCGGGTTGACGCTGCGCACGGTGGTGGTGCTCGCCGGACTGGCGGGCCTGTCGTCCGCTTGTTCGAGACCCTCCAGCCCGGCTCCGGCCGCAACGCCCGCAACGGCCGCAACGGCCGACAGCACGTCGGGTCTGCCGCCCCCACCGGCGACCGCGACGCTGCCCACAGGTGGCGCGTCGACGCCGACGCCGGCAACAGCCGGGACGCGGGCGCAGACGACCACGGGGCCCGGCGCCGCGGGGTCGACGAGCCCGCCGCCCGGGCCGTGGACGGTCGACACGTCGTCGTGCCCCGAGCCGGCGGCGGCGACGGCACCGATCGCCGGGTCGCTGTCGATCGTGTCGGCCGCGCCGCTGACCGGCGGGGTTGCGGCCGCGCAGTGGAAGCCGGTGGTGGACGGGTTCCGCACAGCGATCGACTTCGCCAACTTCACCCGTGCGCTCGGCGATCTCCACCTCGACCTGAAGATCGTCGACGACCGCCTCGACCCGGATCGCACCGTCGCCGCGATCCAGCCGGAGATCGACAAAGGGGCGCAGGTGGTCGCCGGCATCGTCGGCACGGCCGACAACCTCGCCGCCCGGTTCACGCTCAACGAGCAGTGCCTGCCACAGCTGCTCGGCCTGAGCGCTGCATCGCAGCTGGGGGACGTCGCCGAGTTCCCGTGGACGACCGGCGCGCTGCCCACCGCCGCCGCAGAGGTCGGTGTGCTCGGGACGTTCGTGCGCGCACAGCTGCCGAACGGGGGCACGATCGGCCTGTACGCGCCGGCCGACGATCTCGGCGACGCCTACGTCGCCGCTGGGAGCGCCATGGCCGCCTCGCGCGGCCTCACCGTCGTCGCCAGCGAGCGCGTCGCGGCCGACGAGCCGCTGCCCGCCTCCGACCGGATCGCCGCACTCGCGGCGAAGCGCCCCGATGTCGTGCTCGCCGCGCCGAACGGTCTGGATTGCACGTACTTCCTGCGCGAGCTGGCAGTCGAGCGCGGCCGTGCCCCGGACTGGCGGCCGATCGTGCTGCTCGCCAACGGCTGTGCGACGGGCGCGATCCTCGGCCTCGCGGGCTCGGCCGCCGATGGCATCTACACCGCCTCCGATCTCGTCGACGTCGACAACCGGGCCAACGCCACGGTGCCCGGCGTCGCACTCTACGAGCGATGGATGACCGGTGCAGGCCTGATCGCGGAGGCGGGGGCCGCCGAGCAGGGGTGGACGGCCGGAGAGACCCTGGTGGCGGTGATCCGCCAGGCGATGTCTGCCCCCGGCGGCCTCAGCCGGGCGTCGATCATGGACGCTGCACGCGCCCTCGACGCGACGCCGTCGCTCGGACGGCCGGGCGTGCGGTTCCGCACCAACGGCGCTGCCGACCCGTACCTCGCCCAATCGCTGCAGGTCATCCGGTGGACCGCGACCGCGCGCGGGTTCACCGAAGCAGGTCCCGTGGTGACCGACTTCGAATCGTGACCCTGCGGTTCGACGGAACCGCATTGCACTGAACGCACGCCCCGGGCCGCCGCCCGCGTGCGTCAGCCGGTGGTGACCGGGGTGGTGTCGACAGCGGCCGGCGAGGTGTCGGTCGCCCCTGGTGTCGTGTCGGTTGCGCCTGGCGTCGTGGGTGCCTGCGCCGCGCTGACGGTGTAGCCGCTCTTCGACGTGATCTCTGCGTCGAAGCTGTAGACCACGCCATCGTTGGTGCCGGTGCCGGTGCAGGTGTACTTCGTGCCGACGGCGTTCGAGGTCGGCACGGTGCACGACGCGTCGCCGAAGGCTTGACCGAAGTTCTCCTTCACGACCTTGCTCGACTTGAGGAACTTCTCGGTCTCTGACTTGAACTTGCTCGCACTCGGTGTCTGCGTGCTGCACGCACCGAGCAACAGCGCGAGGCTCCCGGCCGCGGCGATGAGCGACTTCTTCATGTGCCTTCCTCCGTGTTGATCGGACGACCCTACCCAGGACGGCCGTGCGCCTATGCCCTTGCCTTGTAGTCGGTGATCTGGAACGACGTCTTCGCCGTGATCTCCGCCGCCAGGTCCCAGGTCGTGCCGTCGACCGCCGAGGCGACGCAGGAGTACCTGGTGCCGACCTTCGTCGACACGGGTGCCTGGCACTCGGCCTTGGTGAACGCCACACCGGTGGCCGCAACGACGCGCTCGTCGGACTTCAGGAACTTCTCGGTCTGATGCTTGAAGTCGGTCTGGTCGGCCGAGCAGGCGCCGAGCACGACCGCGGCGGCGATGGCTGCTGCTACGGCGGCTCGTCTCACGCCGCGCAACGTAGTCGACCGGGCGTGGCCGCTCAGGGCACCGGTTCCTGGCTCAGGCCGGGCACGATCTGCGCCGAGTCGTCGGGCCCCGGTGCCTGCCGCGCGCCCCGGGCACGGCGGATCGAATCGCTGGTGAGGATCACCAGCCCGACCCACACCAGCGCGAAGCCGACGACCCGCACGGCGGGCAGCGCCTCGTGGTAGGCGAGCCAGCCGAGGAGCAGGTTGATTGTCGGCACGGAGTACTGGAGCGGCCCGAGCACCGTGAGCGGCACCCGCTGCGCCGAGAACGCGAACATCGTCAGCGGCACGACGGTCACCAGCCCGCTGAACAGCAGCAGCAGCAGCTCGCCGTGGGTCGCCGACGAGGGGATGCTCGACGACCTCCCGGCGAAGGCGACGACCACGATGACCGACGGCGCGAGCAGCAGCAGCACCTCGGCGGCCATCCCGTCGATCGGGTTCAGCGGGACGCGCTTCTTCATGTACCCGTAGGTGCTCCACGAGACGGCGATGGCGATCGCGAGGTACGGGATCCTGCCGTACGACGCGCTGAGGACGACGATCGCCGCGGTGGCGAAGCCGATCGACACCCACTGCACCCGCCGCAGCCGCTCGTGGAGCACGAACCCACCGACCAGCATCGTGCCGACGGGGGCGATGAAGTAGCCGAGCGCCGTCTCGAGCACGCGCTCGTGGACGATCGCGTACACGTACGACGTCCAGTTCACCGTGAGCAGCACGGCGGTGATCGCGACCCTGCCCAGCAGCGCCTTGTTGCGCAACACCGGGAGCACGAACCGCCACCGGCTCGTGGCGGTGAGGACCACCGCCATCGTGATCGCCGAGAAGATCACCCGCCAACCGATCAGCTCGAACGCGTCGAAGTGCTCGAGCTCGTGCCAGTACACGGTGAGCAGGCCCCACACGAGGTACGCGGCGATCCCGACGACGAGGCCCGCCTGCGCGTGGTCGCGGGCGCGGACCTGCGGCGATCCGTTCACGTCCACCTCCATGACGACTGTCTACCTCCGATGGGCCGCGGCCCGTCGTGTCTTTCTCACCGCTGGCCGCCGCCGGCGTGGAGATCGGCGCCGTCGGGTTCGTAAGGTGCGTCGGCGCCGAGCGCTCGTGCGCGGGCAGTCGAACGAGAGGTCGAGGGAACGAGTCGAGATGGACACGAACAGCGAACAAGAGGTGATCGTCGAACGGGTCGGCGATGTTGACGTGATCACGATCAACCGTCCGGAGATGCGCAACGCGCTGCGCTACGAGACCTACGACATGCTCGAGGCGGCGGTGCGCGGGACCACGGCCCGGTGCATGGTGATCACCGGCGCCGACCCGGCGTTCTGCTCCGGCGACGACGTGCGCGCGGTGATGGGCGGCGGTGACGCGAAGAAGAAGCCGACGACGGTCAAGCCGCGCTTGACGCCGACCGCCGACGCGTTGCTGCACACCAACGTGCCGGTCGTCGCTGCGGTGAACGGTGCAGCCGTCGGGTGGGGGATGGAGCTGGCGATGATGGCCGACATCCGCGTCGCCTCCGAGCGCGCCAGGTTCGGCGAGCTGTTCGTCCTCCGCGGCCTGTGCACGGACGTCGCCGGGATCGGCCGGCTCGCCCAGCTCGTCGGGCGGGAGACCGCCGCCGAGCTGCTCTACACCGGCGACGTGATCGACGCCGCGCGCGCCAAGGAGATCGGCCTCGTCAGCCGGGTCGTGGCCCACGACGAGCTGCTGTCGACCGCGGTCGAGCTCGCTGCGAAGATCGCGGCGCGGCCGCCCCTCGCCGTGCAGAAGATCAAGGAAGGGCTGCGCCTTGCCGTCGATCCCGACTGGACGGAGCTGGGGGTGTGGGTGTCCACCTCGCTCGGTGAGCTGTTCAAGACCGAGGACCACCGCGAGGGCGTGAAGTCGTTCCTCGAGAAGCGCCCCGCCGTCTACGTCGGACGCTGAGCTGCAGGCGCGATGGACGTCACGATCGCGCCGACCGAGGCCGAGGCGGCAGCCGTCACGGCGTACAGGATCGGTCGCCGGTTGCGTGACGCGGTCCGGCGTCGCGGCGCGGCGACGATCGCGTTCAGCGGTGGCAGCACCCCGAAGCCGATGCTCGCCCTGCTCGCCGAGCTGGACCTGCCGTGGAGCGGCGTCACCGCGTACCAGGTCGACGAGCGGGTCGCACCCGACGGCGACCCGGACCGCAACGCCCCGCTGCTCGACGTGCTCCCGCTGCGCGGCCGACATGTCAAGTTGATGGGGGTGACGTCGCGTGACCTCGACGCCGCGTGCCGGCGCTACGCGACCACGCTGCCGGAGCGGTTCGACATCGTCCACCTCGGCATCGGCGACGACGGCCACACCGCGTCGTGGCCGCCGGGCGACCCCGTCGTGGAGCGGCGCGAGCCGGTCGCGATGTGCGGGATGTTCAACGGGCACATCCGGATGACGCTCACCCCCGTCGTGGTCAACGCGGCGCGGTTCAGGCTGGTCGAGGTGTCCGGCGCGGCGAAGGCCGCCGCTGTGCACGGATGGATGGCCGGCGACGCGTCGTTGCCGATCAGCCGTGTGCGCGGCACCGGCACGCTGGCCGTGCTCGATGCGGCTGCGGCGGCCCAGCTGTAGCGTCGCCGCCGATGGACATCACCACCACGCCCGAGTGGGCGGCGCTCGAGGCCGCGCCGCGGCCGCCGATCCTGCGCGAGCTGTTCGCCGCCGACCCGGGGCGGGCCGAGCGCTACGTCGTCACCGCCGGCGACCTGCGCATCGACTACTCGAAGAACATGATCGACGACGCGGTCGTCGCGGCGATGCTCGCGGTCGCAGGAGCGGCCGGGGTCGCAGCGCGGCGCGATGCGATGTTCGCCGGCGAGAAGATCAACACCACCGAGCGCCGTGCCGTCCTGCACACTGCGCTGCGCCTGCCGGCGGACGCGCACGTCGAGGTCGACGGCCACGACGTCGTCCCGGACGTGCACGAGGTGCTCGGACGGATGGGCGCGTTCGCGGAGCAAGTCCGCAGCGGGGAGTGGCGTGGCGCGACCGGCGAGCGGATCAGCGCGGTCGTCAACATCGGCATCGGCGGCAGCGACCTCGGCCCGGCCATGGTCTACCTCGCCACCCACGCGTTCGGTCAGCCAGGGCTGGAGTGCCGGTTCGTCAGCAACGTCGACGGCGCCGACATCACCGGCAACCTCGCCGACCTCGACCCGGCGAGCACGCTGGTGATCGTCAGCTCGAAGACCTTCACCACGGTCGAGACGATCACCAACGCCTCCGAGGCGCGCAGGTGGCTCACCGGCAAGCTCGGCGACGATGCGGTCAGCAAGCACTTCGTCGCCGTCAGCACGAACGCCGAGAAGGTCGCCGAGTTCGGGATCGACACAGCGAACATGTTCGGCTTCTGGGACTGGGTCGGCGGGCGCTACTCCGTCGACTCCGCGATCGGGCTGTCGCTGATGATCGCCATCGGCGCCGAGCAGTTCGGCGAGCTCCTCGCCGGGTTCCACACGATCGACACCCACTTCCGTACCGCGCCCGCCGCGCAGAACGCGCCGTTCCTGCTGGGGATGCTCGGGATCTGGTACGCCAACGTGCTCGGCGCGCAGACGAAGGCCGTGCTGCCGTACGCGCAGGAGCTGCGCCGGTTCCCTGCCTACCTGCAGCAGCTCGACATGGAGTCGAACGGCAAGAGCGTGCGCCTCGACGGCGGGGTGGTGTCGACGACGTCGGGTCCGATCGTGTGGGGCGAGCCGGGCACCAACGGCCAGCACGCGTTCTACCAACTGCTCCATCAGGGCACCCGGTTGGTGCCGATCGACTTCATCGGCTTCGCCGTGCCGAACCACACGCTCTACGCGCAGCACGATCTGCTCGTCGCCAACGTGCTCGCCCAGGGGGAGGCGCTGGCGTTCGGCAAGACCCTCGAGGAGGTCGTCGCCGAGGACATCCCCGAGCACCAACAGGCGGCCCGCGTCTTCCCCGGCAACCGCCCGACGACGACGATCCTCGCGCCGCGGCTGACGCCGTCGGTGCTCGGCCAGCTGATCGCGCTGTACGAGCACATCGTGTTCGTGCAGGGCACGGTGTGGGGCGTGAACAGCTTCGACCAGTGGGGCGTCGAGCTCGGCAAGGCGCTCGCCAACAAGATCACCCCGGAGCTGTCGGTCACCGACACCCCCCAGCACGACGCGTCGACGACCGCCCTGATCGAGTGGTACAGGGCCCACCGCCACACCGTCTGACCCGATGAGGGGTGACCTGACCCGGCCTCGACGTGCCGGCGCGTCGGCGCGTCAGAGCTGGTGCACTCGGGCGAACAGCGCCTTGAGGTAGCCACCGTGGGCGAACGTCACCGGATGATCCACGGGATGACCGGTCTGGCGGACGATCCGCAGGTCGAACCCTGTCCGCCCGGCGGCGCCGCGCACCGTGGCCACGAAGTCGTCGGCGGTGACCCGGCTGCTGCACGACGCCTGCACGAGCAGGCCACCGGGTTCGAGCAACCGCACACCGCGCTCGGTGAGCTGCGCGTAGGCGTGCAACGCGGCAGGCACGCTCGATTGGCGCTGGGCGAACGACGGCGGGTCGAGCACGACGATGTCGAACCGGCGATGCTGGCGCACCAGGCGATCGAGCACCTCGAACGCGTCGCCGACGATGCTCGAGTGGGCGCAGGCCGCGACGGCGGGGTTGCGCCGGTTGTGGGCCATGTTGCGATCGGCGACGGCCAGCGTCGGCTCGCTGGCGTCGACGCTCAACACGCTCGTCGCCCCGCCGGCCGCGGCGTGCAGCCCGAACCCACCTGTGCTGGCGAACACGTCGAGCACCCGTGCGCCACCGGCCATCGTCGCGAGGAGGGCGCGGTTGTCGCGCTGGTCGAGGAAGTACCCGGTCTTCTGCCCGTGCACGACATCGGCCTCGACCTGCAGATCGTTCTCGGCGAACATCACGGGAGCGCCCGGAGTCTCGCCGTACAGCGCCATCCCCTCCTCGAGCCCGAACAGGTTGCCGCCGTGCAACGCCCGCGCCAGACGCAGGATCACCGCCTTCGGGTGCAGGGTCGAGACGATCAACGGGAGCAGCGTCGCGAGATGTGCCAGCCAGGCCGGGCTGTACAGCTTGAGCACCAGCGTGTCGGCATAGCGATCGAGCACGAGCCCGGGGAAGCCGTCGTTCTCGCCGTTGATGCACCGGTAGCCGGTGCTGCGGCCGCCTGCGATCAGCTCGGCGCGGACGGTCAGCGCCGCGTCCAGGCGCTGCTGCCAGAACGCTGCGTCGATCGGCGTCGGCCGGCCGCGGTGGACGATCTTGATCCGGATCGGAGAGGCCGGGTCGTTGAGCCCGATCGCGACGAACCGGCGGTCGTCGTCGAAGATCACGGCGAGGTCACCGGCTGCGCCGCGATGGCTGATCGAGACGATCGACTCGTCGTAGATCCACGGGTGGCCGGCGGCGATCTGCCGGCGAGCGTCGGCGGTGACGCGCACCGCGAGACGCTTCGCGCCGGGCTCTGGCAGCGTCGACGGCAACGGCATGGTCCGCCAGGGTACGGGTGCCGGGCGGGCGCCGGTCACCTGTCACACGTGGCGCACGAACGCGGTATCTAGTTCGCCTCACTAAATAGTTTCCGGCATACTGGGCCGGCCATGCCGACATCGTCCGTTCGCACACCCGCCGTTCACGCACGCGCCGTCCACACCCTCGAGCGCCGGCTGCCGCAGCCCGAGACCGCCGAGCGACTGCGCCTTTCGATCGCTCGCCTCGCCCGCCTGCTGCGTCAGCAGGACGACAGCGGGCTCGGCCCGACGGTCACCGCCGCGCTGTCGACGGTGGCCAAGCACGGTCCGATCAGCCTCGGCGACCTCGCCGCACGTGAACGCGTGGCGCCGCCGACCGTCACGAAGGTCGTCGAGAAGATGGTCGCCGCCGGCCTCGTCGAGCGCAGCCCCGATTCCACCGATCGCCGGGTCAGCCGAGTCGGCGTGACGGCGCTCGGGTTGGAGCGGTTAGCTGACTTCCGCGACCGGCGCACGGCGTGGTTGAGCGAGCGACTGAACGAGCTCGACGCCGTCGACCTCGACCGGCTGGAGGCCGCGGTCGACGTGCTCGAGCAGCTCGTCGCGGTCCCGGGGGTCGCGTCGTGAGCGCGAGCAGGTCCGGCGTTGCCGTGCGCGAGACGTTCAGCTCGATGAAGTTCCGCAACTTCCGCCTGTTCTTCACCGGCCAGATGATCTCCCAGATCGGCAACTGGCTGACCCTGGTCGCGCAGACGCTGCTCGTGCTCAAGCTGACCCACAACGACGGGTTGTCCGTCGGTGCGCTCGCCGCGTGCCAGTTCGGTCCGGTGCTCCTGCTCGGCGCGTGGGCCGGCGTGATCGCCGACCGCAGCGACAAGCGCAAGCTGCTGGTGGTCGTCCAGTCGTTCGCGATGCTGCAGTCGTTCGCGCTGGCGTCCCTGGCGTTCATGGGCAACCCGCCCGTGCTGTCGATCTTCGCCGTCGCGTTTGCCGGCGGCATCGCCACCGCGTTCGACAACCCCACCCGCCGGGCGTTCGTGGTCGAGATGGTGCCCGTCGAGAACGTGCAGAACGCCGTCAGCCTGAACAGTGCGCTGATGACCAGCTCGCGGATCTTCGGCCCTGCGTTGGCCGGCCTGTTGATCGTCACCGTCGGCTACGGCTGGTGCTTCACGGTCGACGGGATCTCCTACATCGCCGTGATCGCCGGCCTGCTGATGATGCGCACGTCCGAGCTGCGGTCGTCGCCCGTGGCGGTGAAGGTCAAGGGCCAGATCCGTGAGAGTTTGCGCTACGCGAGGTCGAAGCGCGACCTGTGGGTGCCACTCGTGATGATGGCGATCGTCGGCACGTTGACGTTCAACTTCAACGTCGTGATGCCGCTGTTCGTCAAGAAGACGCTGCACGGCAGCGACACGACGTTCACGATCCTCTACTCCGTCGTCTCGATCGGCTCACTCGCCGGCGCACTGCTGACCGCCCGGCGCAAGACGATCGAGATCCGCGACGTGGTCGTGGGTGCAGCCATCTTCGGTGTGGCGATGTGCATCTTCGCCGCATCGCCCGGCCTCGTCCCCTCGTTCCCGTTCGCCATCCTGATCGGGTTCACCAGCATCATCTTCATGACCGCCTCGACGGCGATCGTGCAGATGCGTGCCGCCCCGGAGATGCGCGGTCGGGTGCTCGCCCTGCAGGCGATCGTGTTCCTCGGCAGCACGCCGATCGGCGGCCCGATCCTCGGCTGGATCTGCGACCAGTTCGGCCCGCGGGTCGGGATCCTCGTCGGGGGCGCCGGCGCGCTCGGCGCAGCGGCGTGGGGCTTCCTGGCCGATGGCGGGCGCAACCCGCTGCGCCGCCGCGTCCCTGCCACCGCCGAGGCGGGAGTTGCCCGGGTCGGCCCGATCACCCGCGAGACGCCGGCCCTGCGCTGACCGGATCGGGCGCGGCGGCGGCGTCGTAGCCTGCCTGCCGATGGCCGACGCGTTGGAGCGAGTGTTGAACCTGCTCGCGCTGCTGTTGGAGACCCGGCGGCCGCTGAGCCTCGAGCAGATCGCCGCCGAGCTGCCGAACTACCCGACGAGCTCGACGGCGCTGCGCGGTTCGTTCGAGCGCGACAAGGCGGTCCTGCGCGACCTCGGGATCCCGATCGAGACCGAGGTGCTCAGCGGTGACCAGGCCGGGCGGACCGCGTACTGGATCGACCGCGACCGCTACGAGCTGACCGGGCTGACGTTGAGCACCGACGAGCGCCAGGCGCTGCAGCTCGCCGTCGCCGCGGTGCGCTCCGGCGACGCCCGCTTCGGCCTGCTCAAGCTCGGCGGGGCCGTGGGCGAGGACGCCGCCTTCGTCGCCAACGTGCCTGCGTTGGACGCGCTGCCGGAGCTGCGCGAGTCGGCCGCCAACCGCTCGACGGTGCGCTTCGGCTACCACGGCAGGCCGCGCACGCTCGACCCGTACACGTTGCTGCTGCGCGAGGGCTTCTGGTACGTGATCGGCCGCGACGCCGACCACGACGCGGTGCGCACCTATCGCGTCGACCGGATCGAGGGTGACGTCGAGGTCGGTCCGGTGCAGTCGTTCGTGCGCCCGGCCGATTTCGATCCGCGCACCGCGTTCCCGAGCGACCCGAAGGAGCTCGGCGGTGCGGCGACGGCAACGGTGCTCGTCGACGCGTCGCGAGCCCGGTTCGTGGTCGACGAGCTCGGCGCCGACGCCGTCCGCGAGCGGCGCGGCGACGGCGCTGTGGTGCTGGAGGTGGCCTGCGCGAACGTCGACGCGTTCCGCTCGTGGCTGTTCGGCCTCGGCGTGCACGCCGAGGTGACAGGCCCGGCGGAGGTGCGCCGGGCCGTCGTGACGTGGCTGACCGGGATGATCCAGAGCACGTCGCGATGAGCGCGCGAAGCAAGCGTGGCCCCAAGCCGGTCGGCGACCGGCTCCGACGGCTGCTGGTGATGCTGCCGTGGCTGATGTCCCGCGGTGATGTGTCCGTGTCGGAGATGAGCGCGCGCTTCGAGGTCGACGAGGACGAGCTGGTCCGCGACCTCGAGCTGGCGGCGATGTGTGGCCTGCCGCCGTTCGTGGACGAGATGATCGACGTGTACATCGACGAGGGGATGGTCCACGCCGGCGTGCCGCGGGTGTTCACCAAGCCGCTGCGCCTGACCGCCCCCGAGGGGTTCGCGCTGCTCATCGCCGGACGGGCGGCGATGCAGCTGCCGGGTGCCGATCCGACGGGCCCGCTGGCGCGGGCGCTGGCCAAGCTGGCCATCGTGCTCGGCGACGACGGCGTCGTGGTCGAGGCTCCGCAGCCGCCCGCGACCGCCGACGTGATCGCGGCCGCCGAGGCCAGCGCCCGGCTGCGCGTCCGTTACTGGTCGGCGCTGAGCGACCAGACCACCGAGCGCGAGCTGACCCCGCGCACCGTGTTCCTCGACCGCGGGCACTGGTACGTCATCGCCGACGACCACCGTTCCGGTGAGCAGCGCACCTTCCGCCTCGACCGCTTCGAGAGCTGGGAGCGCACGGGCGCGTTCGACGCGCCACGGACGGTGGCTCCACCGAGTGGCGACGAGTGGTTCCGCGATGCCGATCTGCCCGTTGCCGTGCTCCGCCTCGACCCTGCGGCGAGGTGGGTCGCCGAGCGCTACCCCGTGCGCGCCCGGCGCGAGGTGGACGGCGCGTTGGAGGTGACCCTGTCGATCACCAGCGATCGGTGGCTGCGAGCATTGCTGCTGCGGCTCGGACCACACGTCGAGGTGCTCCAGCCCGAGCCGTGGCGCGACCTCGGCGCGGCCGCTGCCGCCGAGCTGTACGCGCGCTACGCGGAAGGTGCCGCCGTCGGCTGAGCCGCGAGCGCGGCGTGCGCGCTGAGCAGATGCGGCAGCACCGATGCGGTCGCGTCGGCGTCGGCCAGCGCATCGTGCGGTTGCTCGAGGGCGACGCCGTAGCGTGCCGCCACCTCACCCAACCGGTGCGAGAGCCGGCGCTCCGGGTCGAGCTGGCGCGACAGGCGCAGCGTGCACAGTGGATCGGCGATCGCCAGCACGACCCCCTCGCGGGCCGCCGTGCGCTGCAGGAAGGCGACGTCGAACGCAGAGTTGTGGGCCACGAACCGTGCGCCGTCGAGCAGCCGCGACAGCTGACGCAGCACGTCGGCGGCAGGCGGGGCGTGGCGCATATGGCGACGCCTGATGCCATGGATCTGCGTCGGCCCGACCCGGTACAACCACCGGTGTCGGGGGCGCACCAGGCTGCTCCAGCGGGTGACCACCGTGCCGTCTGCGTCGACGACGACCACCCCGACCTGCAGCACGCGATGTCGACGTGGCGACAGGCCACTGGTCTCGACGTCGACGACCGCGTAGCGGACCGGCGAGCTCTCCATGTCGCCCACCATACGCCGGGGGTGCGCGACGGCTGGAGACACCGCGTCAGCCCGTCCCGACCATCGACGAGCGGCGAGGGAAGCGCCAGCGACGAGCCGCAGGAGGGAGCAGCCGAAGCGAGCACAGCGAGCGGCGGCCAGTCCCGACCATCGACTGACTACAGCAGCTCGGCGGCGAGGCTCGCCACCTCGCCGCGCTCGCACGCCGACAGGGTGACGTGGCCGAAGCAGCGTTGCCCACCGAACGCCTGGATCAGCACCGCCAGGGCGTTGTTCGACTCGCCGAGGTACGGCGCGTCGATCTGGCTGGTGTCGCCGGTGAAGATCACCTTCGTGCCCTCGCCGATCCTGGTGAGGACCGTCTTCAATGTGGTCGGCTCGAGGTTCTGGGCCTCGTCGACGACGACGATCTGGCGATGCAGGCTGCGGCCGCGCAGGAACGTCACCGACTCGAGGGACAGCTGGTTGCGGTTGATCAGCTCGTCGACCAGCCGGTGCGCGTCGTTGCTGCTGCGCTGATCGGTCAGCGCGACGATCGCATCGTGGATCGCCGACATCCACGGGTCGAGCTTCTCGTCGAGACCGCCGGGGAGGAACCCGACGTCGGCACGCCCGACCGGCACCAGCGGCCGGTAGACCGCCAGCTTCTCGTACTCGCGGCGCTCGACAACCTGCTCGAGCCCCGCGGCGATCGCCAGCAGCGTCTTGCCGGTGCCCGCCCGACCGTCGAGGGCCACCACGCTGACATCAGGATCGAGCAGCAGCTCGAGCGCGAAGCGCTGCTCCTTGGAGCGGGCGCGCAGCCCCCACGCCTCGGGGGTCGTGTGCGACAGCAGGACGAGCTCGCCGTCGGCGCAGCGCGCCAGCGCCGACTGGGAGCCGCAGCGCAGCACGATGAACTCGTTCTCGTACAACGACTCTGCATCGGGCACGAGCGCGGAGCTGGCCGTCCCCTTGGCGTAGAGCGTGTCGATCAAGTTGTGGCCGGTGTCGTCTTGAGGGATGTCGGCCGTCAGCCACCCGGCTTGGCGGGTGACCAGGCTGCGGCCCACGGGATGGTGCTCGTCGGCTTCGAGTCCCATGTGCGCGGCCTTGATCCGCAGCGCGGCATCGTTGGACAGCATCCGCGTCGGCGCCTGGGTGGCCTGGCCGAGCGCTGCGCCGATGATCCGGTTGTCGGGGATGGCCGGATCGAGGCCGTGCTCGATGAGCAGGTGGCGCTGGATGCCATTGATCTCGATCCGCAGCGTGCTCGCATCGGGCGCATCGTTGACCGTGACCGGGAGCGCCAGCGAGCCCCCTGCGCGGACGCGCAGCTCCTCGATCGTGCGCAGCGCGGTGCGCGCGGCGCGGCCGACGTCGTCCAGCCGGGTCTTCAGGCTGTCCAGCTCTTCGATCACCGTGAGCGGGATGACGACGTCGACGTCGACGAAGCCGGTCACGCAACCGGGATCGGCGACGAGCACGGACGTGTCGAGGACGACCCGCGTCCGGACCGTCGTCCCGTCCCTCCCAGCCCGCTCACCTCCCCCACGAAGCGCACTTCCGAGGCGGCCGGGCACGAGATCGGTCAACGGAACTCCGTTTCAACTTCACGAGGAGCAGGGCGGATTCGCAAGTTGTATACGGCCCGCCCGGCGCATTGGTGGATGCAGGTCGCCATGTTCGCGCAACGTTCACACTCGCAGTGCGCGGTCACAACGCCGCAGGCACCCCCTCGTCGAGCTGGACGCCGCACGTGTTCAGGACCATCGAGACGATGTGGTAGTTGCCGACGGCGAAGATCGCGTCGAGCAGCTGCTCGTCGGAGTAGGCCGTGCGCAGCGCCGCCCACGTCGCGTCGGACAGTCGGGCATCGTCGTGCAGCTCGTCGGCGGCCCTCAGCAGCGCGGCATCGAAGTCGCTCCACGGGTGCGCGCTGATGTCGGCCTTCGTCGCCTCGATCTCCTCGTCGGTGATGTTGCTGCGCCTGGCGATGATCGCGTGCTGGCTGAACTCGTACTGGGAATGACACCGAGCGCCGGTGCGCAGGATCAGCAGCTCGCGATCCCGCGGTGTCAGCGTGCTCTTGCTCAACACGTGGGTCGCGAACACGAGCCAGCGCCGCATCAGCGCCGGGTGGTGGGCCAGCGTGCCGAAGATGTTGAGTGTGCGACCCGCCGGATCGCGCATCCCGCCCTTGACGTACAGCTCCTCGACCTCTGGCGAGGGTTCGGTGACGGGGGCGAGGCGGGGCGCGCTGTCGGTCATCGGCCCATCATGCAGCCGCGGGCCGCTGCGGGCCGGGGTCGGACGGCAGACTTGGGCGGATGGCGACCAGCGGGTGCCCGTTCTGTGCGGTGATCCGGGGCGAGGCGCCGGCGCAGGTCGTGTTCGCGGACGACGAGGTGGTCGCGTTCCTCGACAAGTCGCCGGTGTTCAAGGGCCACGTGCTGGTCGTCCCCCGCGCCCACGTCGTGACGCTCGCCGATCTGCCGAGTGCGGCGGTCGGGCCGTACTTCGAGCGGGTGCAGCGGATCGGCACGGTGATGCCGCCGGCCCTCGGGTGCGACGGGACCTTCGTGGCGATCAACAACGTCGTCAGCCAGAGCGTCGCCCACCTGCACACCCACGTGGTGCCGCGCCGGCGCAAGGACGGCCTGCGCGGGTTCTTCTGGCCTCGGACGCGCTACGCCGACGAGGCCGAGGCAGCGCAGTACGCAGCGCCGTTGCGAGCCGCGCTCGGATCCGCCTGAGCGGTTCGGTGCGGTGCAGCCCGGGCTCAGCAGACGACGCGCATCGGCAGGCCTCGCGAGTCGACGGAGTCGTCGCCGAAGGTGAGGTGCTCGCCGCGCACGTAGCGTTCGGTGCTCCACAGCACGGCGTACGCATCGTGCAGGTCGTCGAGCTTGGCGCCGCGTGGCAGCGCAGGCAGAGCGCCGAACACGGCCCTGAGCAGGTCGGCACGGCGCTCCGCACCCGCCGCGGTCCGCTTCGGTGGCAGCGGCTCGAGGCCGTTCAGGGTCAGGAAGCTGCACTCCGGGTGGACCTCGACGAAGCGATCCTCACCCGGCACGACGAGGGCATCGAGCTCGCGGATCTTGGGCAGCAGGTGGAACGCCTGGATCGACAGGCCGCTGCCGACCGCGGCGCGTGACGCAACGAGCGCGCTGCGATAGTCCAACGTGTCGAGGCAGGCGCGTGGGGGAGTGGGGAAGATCGTCGAGCGCCGCGCACCGAGGTAGGCGCGGGCCTCCCGGTCACTGATCCGCGGTTCCGTCGACGGCAATCCCAACGGCATGTCGATCCCGATCACCGAGCCGATGTCGGCGGTCAGCCTGGCGACCACCCGGGCGCCGTGCTCGGTCGCGACCATCCACCCACCGCGGCAGCCGTCGACGCCGGCCAGTCGCTGCAAGGGGCGGGAGGATCGATCCATGAGGCTGTTGTTGCAAATGCAACGAGTTAGATGCTTGCTATTCGTGCGCGGAACCTGTTCGATACGCGGACGTAACCCACCGTTACTACAACCGGTACCCGGAGGAATCAACTCAACATGACGAAAGCAGAGCTGGTCGAGGCAGTCGCAACCGCGGCCGATGTGAGCAAGGCGGAAGCCGAACGCACGCTCGGAGCGTTCTTCGACACCGTCGTCAAGACTGCCAAGAAGGGCGACAAGGTGGCATGGCCGGGCTTCGGTTCGTTCACCACCTCGAAGTCGGCTGCTCGCGTCGGTCGTAACCCTCAGACCGGCACGCCAGTCAAGATCCCGGCGTCGACACGCATGAAGTTCACCTCGAGCGTCACGCTCAAGGCAGCCCTCAATCCCAAGAAGAAGAAGAAGTAACCCAACCCTGACAGCGAGGTACACGATGGCACCAACGAAGAAGGCGGCTCCCGCCAAGAAGGCATCTTCGACGAAGAAGGCGGCACCGGCCACGAAGGCCTCGACCGTGAAGACAGCGGCAGCGAAGAAGTCCGCCCCTGCCAAGAAGGCAGTGGCGAAGGCCGCGACGACGACCAAGAAGGCCGCGACCAAGGCCGCCGCGACGACGAAGAAGGCCGCTACCAAGGCCGCCACGACGACCAAGAAGGCCGCCACCAAGGCGACCGCGACGACGAAGAAGACCGCGACCAAGGCGGCGGCTACGACGAAGAAGACCGCGGCGAAGGCTGTGGCGCCGGCGAAGAAGGCAGCCAAGAAGGCGGGTTCGTCCAAGAAGGCCGCCAAGAAGTAAGCGTTCGCTCGTCGCTGGCGACCCAGGATCGGTGGCGTCCCGTTGCGGTATCGGGGCCGCGAGGAGGCATGCTGCGCGCATGGACGCGATCTGCGATGACCTGACCGCCGAGCACGCCGATCTGGATCGGATCGTCAGCTCTCTGAGCGACGAGCAGTGGGATACGCCGACTCCCTCACCCGGCTGGACCGTGCGTGACCAGATCAGCCACCTGTGGTTCTTCGATCAGCGCGCGGTCATGGCGCTCACCGATGCCGAGGCGTTCGCAGTCGACGCCAAGCAGCTGTTGAGCGGAGGCACCGACTTGTCGATCGCGCCCGGACGGGCCGTCACACCGTCGGAGCTGCTCGATTCCTGGCGGCAGGACCGGGGGGCGTTGATCGCGCTGGCCCGAACCGTCGACCCGTCGTCGCGAGTGCCGTGGTACGGCCCGGCGATGGGCGCACGTTCGTTCATCACGGCTCGGCTGATGGAGACCTGGGCGCACGGCCAAGACATCGTCGACGCCGTCGGTGCGACGCGGACGCCAACCGAACGGTTGCGCCACGTCGCCCACATCGGCGTGCGTGCCCGTCCGTTCAGCTACATGATCAACGGCCGCGAGGCGCCCACCGCCGAGGTGTACGTCGGTCTGCGATCGCCGGCCGGCGAGCTGTGGGAGTGGAACAGCTCCGACTCGAACCGCGTCACCGGTCCTGCGCTCGACTTCTGTCTGGCGGTCACCCAGCGACGCCATCCGAACGACACGGCACTGGTGATCGAGGGCCCCGCGGCGGTCGAGTGGATGTCGTTCGCGCAAGCCTTCGCCGGCGATCCCGGCGTCGGACGGGTGCCAGGGCAGTTCGCCTCCTCTTGACGCTCGCGTCGAGCCGTCGCGACGGTTGTGCCGGTCGGTTGCTGCCGGGGTCTTCGGCCTGCGTGGCCGGTCGGCGCAGAGAAACAGATCGTGCCGCAGCTGGTCATCATCGACAGTGACGACAGCCAGACGTCCGAGCCGGCAGATCGAGCCGACAGCGCCGCGCGAGTCCCTGAGCCACCTCGGTCACGGGCTCGTGACGTCAGTCGCCGCCGATGATCTGAATCTCGCGGACGGCGAATTGGATGGGTGTCGTGGTGGTCAGTTGTTGGAGTGTTCCGCCGGTGCCGTCGGTCGATGTCCAGGCGACGTTCCAGATGACGCTGACGGATCCGTGGTGGCGGTGGTCGTTGGTGCCGGTGACCTTGCCGACGGACGGGTAGATCGGGGTCCACACGCAGGTGCTGGTTGGGCCACCCCATGGTGGGCAGGAGAGTTGTCGGGTGTCGGTGGTGACGTGTGAGCCGGTGACGATGTCGATTCGCAGCGGTGTGGCGGTGACGGTGGCGGATCGTCCGGGGATGGTGGCGGTGGCGGTGACGGGTTGGATGGGAGTGACGGCGATCGATGTCTCGACGTTGACGAGCAGGTTGTCGGCGGGTCGGGACAGCTGCACGTCTGGTTGGGGGACGAGTTGCTTGACGCTGTCGTAGGCGGCTGCGCCGAGTTGTGCGCCGCTGAGGTCTGGGAACCACCGGTACTCGATCTGGTTGCCGAAATCGCTCGTGCAGTCGCGCCAGTCCTCTGTCCACACGACGCCGTCGCGAATCTCGGTGTATCCCGCGAGGGCGGGATCATCGACTCCCGGTTTGACCACGCGTCGCCATTCGTCGCACACCGGCGCTGTGCCAGAGCCGCGGGTCGGCGCC
>JBBQTN010000019.1:0-40763 GCA_038213195.1 Acidimicrobiales bacterium
GTTCGGCTGCGGCGACCGCATTGGTGCACTCCGCAAACACGGTCGCGTTCACGATGCCAACGTGCACGGCACAGCGCGCTCCATCCTCCGTTTGCAGCACAATTGACGCACGTGCGGCACGTTGTGCGCACGGCGCTGCGATTGTTGCGCGGTGGTTCTTGGTGGTTGGGTTCTAGAGAGGAGCCCAGCCAACCCCACTTGTCCGCTTGCGTCTACCTTTTGTATCTGTGAGCAGGCTCGATGCGAGTGCGGGCACTAGGGCGCAAGACGTCTCGCGCTAGACACAGCGTTACCCGCCGCGGGCGGCAGTTGGCGCAACGCGTGGTGGACCTCGGCGAGCGAGGTGGCGAGTTCCGCCGACGACAGGTCGGCGACCCTACGGTCGTGGCTGTCATGTAGGCGGTTTGCTGCCGAGGGTGAGTGGGAGTCCGAAGCGGGCGACGACGTTTGCTCCGCCGAAGCGGGTCAGGGTGGAGATGTGGTTGTCGATGATGGTGAGGACCATCACTCCGTTGGCTCGTGACACGGCCGCGTCGGGGTCAGCCAGGTAGTAGACGAATGCCGGTTGGTTGTTGGCGCGGGTTGGGAGGAGCGTGAGTTGCGGACCCCAGAAGTGGCGTTGCTGGAGGTAGCCGACGATGGCGAGAGGCCCGTTGCATTGGATGGGTTCGGGTGGCATCGAAAGGCGGGCATCGTCGCTCAGCAGATCGAGCACACGGTTCAGGTCACCGTCCTGGAACGCGTCGACGAACCGGTCCACCACGGCCGCCTCCTGTGGGGAGCGTGGCCGAGTCACCAGGTCCGGAGTTCGCCCAGGGCGGAATCCTGCTCTGGCGCGGATCAGGGCACTGTTGACCGAGGTCGTTGTCGTGCCGAGGATCTGTGCTGCCTCGGCTGCCGGGAAGCCGAGGACGTCGCGCAGTACGAGTGCCGATCGTTGCTGCGCGGGAAGTTGCTGGAGTCCGGCGATGAACGACAGCGCAATGGACTCCCTGGCGTCGTAGCGGGCCTCGGGGCCGAGCTCGACGGCTTCGAGCAGCGCATCCGGGTACGGTTCGAGCCACCACGGGTCCTCGGCGGCGCCGATGTCCGCCGCCGTCGAGTTCGTGCCCCGAGGGTTCGCCGGTTGCGGCCGACGAGACTCGTCGCGGAGGTGGTTCAGGCAGTGGTTCGTAGCGATGCGGTACAGCCACGCTCGCAAGGACCGACCGTCGAAGCGGTCGAGGGCACGCCATGCAGACACCAGCACCTCCTGCAGCACGTCCTCGGCATCGTGCATCGATCCGAGTGAGCGATAGCAGTGCACGAGGAGCTCGCGGCGGTGGGGCGCGACGAGATCCTCGAACGCGTCACCCTCACCGGAGCGGGCGCGATCGAGGAGCGACTGGTCCATAGCCCTCGGGGTCCTCTCGTCAGCTGACATCACGAAGTTAACAACACCAACGGATGGGCAAATTCGTCGGTGATCTCGGGACGAGGTCCGGGTTTCAACCTGTGACCACCTGATCGAACCGGGAGCATCGAATGTCCACCTTCATTTCCTCGAGCACTGCTGCGATCGTCACGGGAGCGAGTCGCGGCTTCGGCCGCACGATCGCGACGTCACTCGCGGCGATCGGATTCCGGGTCGTCGGCGTGGCTCGTGACAAGACAGCGCTCGACGAGCTGCATTGCGAGATCGGACCATCGTTCGTTCCCGTCGTCGCCGACGTCACCGACGACGGGCTGGCAGCCCGCCTCATCGCCCAGCACCGGCCTCGCGTTCTGGTGCTCAACGCCGGCGCGACCCCTCGCGCTGCAACGATTCAGGACCAGACGTGGGCGACGTTCAGTGAGAACTGGAACGTCGACGTTCGTCACGTCTTCGAGTTCGTCCGAGGCGCGCTGAATGCTCCACTCGAGCCCGGTTCAGCGGTGATCAGCTTGTCGAGTGGGGCGGCACGACAGGGTTCGCCGATGAGCGGCGGATACGCCGGCGCAAAGGCGACCATCAACTTCGTCAGCGCATACGCCGGGGCGGAATCCGAACGCCACTCGTTGGGCATCCGGTTCGTGTCCGTGCTCCCCAAGCTCACCTCGGCAACCGAACTGGGCTCCACGTTCGTCGACGCGTACGCCGACTACAACCACCTCGACCGTGCAGCCTTCCGGGAACAACTGGGCCCGCCACTCACCGCCCAGCAGGCAGCCGAGGCCGTGATCCACCTCGCCGATCACGCCGGCCGAACCGCACCGGCATATCTGCTCACGGCCGATGGGCTGACGGCGATCGAATGAACGACACCCTGACAGCCGATCTCGCCGTGCCAACGACGGGACAGCACCGCGGCGCCGCTCTCGCGGTGCTGTGCGCGGCGACGTTCATGATCAACGTCGACTCGACCATCGTGAACATCGCCCTGCCGGCTCTCGTTCGACAGCTCGGCGCTTCGACTCGTGACCTGCAATGGGTCGTCGATGCGTACAACCTGGCGTTCGCTGCGCTCGTCCTCGCCGCCGGCAGCCTGGGGGACCGCTACGGCCGAAAGGGAGCGCTCCTGGCCGGCCTCGCCGTCTTCGGACTGGCCACATCCGTCGGCGGGCTCGTCCACTCATCCCATTCGCTGCTCCTCGTACGCGCTGCCATGGGCGTCGGTGCCGCCTTGATCTTTCCGGCCACCCTGTCGATCATCTCCAACCTCTACACGGTCCGCGCCGAACGAGCCAAAGCGATCGGTGTGTGGGGCGCGATGACCGGGCTCGGCGTCGCGTTCGGCCCGGTCACCGGCGGGTTCCTGCTCGAGCACTTCTGGTGGGGAAGTGTGTTCGTGGTGATGGCCCCGGTCGCCGGGCTGACGCTCGTCGCGGCGGTCCGCTTCGTGCCGACCTCGCGTGACCCGTCGACCCCGCCGCTCGACATCGTCGGCCTCGTCCTGTCGACACTCGGGATCGGAGCGCTGGTGTTCACCATCATCGAAGCTCCCGACCGTGGGTGGGGCGATCGGTCGACCTTGCTCGGGTTCGCGATCGCCGCAGTTGCAGCGTTGGTGTTCGTCTGGTGGGAACAACACAGCGACGACCCGATGCTCGACCTGTCGCTGTTCCGCAATCTTCGCTTCTCGGCAGCAAGCGGATCGGTCACCGTCGCGTTCTTCGCGTTGGGTGGGTTCGTGTTCTTGATCACCCAGTACTTCCAGTTCCTGAAGGACTACCCGCCGTTGAGCACAGGGGTGCGCATCCTCCCTGTCGCGCTCAGCATCGGTGCAGGCTCGATGCTCGGCGTCCGGTTGTCCGTCAATGTCGGCAACAAGGCGGTCGTCGCCCTCGGGCTCACCATGGTCGGCGCCTCGTTCGCCTGGGTGTCGACCGCCAGCACGGCAACGTCGTACTGGGAGATCGCCGGCCAGATGGTGCTCGCCGGCATCGGGCTCGGCTTCACCACCGCACCCGCTACGGAAGCCATCATGGGCGTCGTCCCGATCGAGAAGGCCGGCGTCGGATCCGCTGTCAACGACGCCACCCGCGAGCTCGGCTCGACGCTCGGTGTGGCCATCATCGGCAGCGTCTACGCGTCGCTCTACCGCTCGGGCCTCGATTCGCCGGACCTCACCATCGCTGCAGCGTCACGAAGCGCTGCGAACGAGTCGATCGGAGCCGCCATCGCCACGGCACGCCGGCTTGGCGCCGAAGGTGCGCGGCTGCTCGCCACGGCGCAACGATCGTTCTTCGATGGATTTCAAGCGGGCTGCCTGGTCGCAGCCGGGGTGCTCTTCGTCGGCGCGATGTTCGCGGCGACGTTTCTCCCGTCGAGGCCGACGGTGCACGACACGACCACCACCCCGGACCTCGACGACGTCGCGACGCCAGTTGACGCGCTCCACTGATCTCTCGATCAGGTCGATCGACACAACAAGGAGAACCAATGAAGCTGCCACCAGTTGTCACACCGTCTGCGTGGGAAGCCGCGCGCCAAGAATTGCTCGTCAAGGAGAAGGCGGTGCTGCGCAGCCGCGACGCATTGGCAGCAGAGCGGCGACGCATGCCGTGGATGTCCGTCGACAAGAGCTACACGTTCGAGGGTCCGGCAGGGCCGGTCAGCCTCCTCGACCTGTTCGACGGCCGCCGCCAGCTGATCGTCTATCGCGCCTTCTTCGAGCCCGGCGTGCACGGATGGCCGGACCATGCGTGCCCCGGTTGCTCGATGGTCGCCGATCAGGTCGCCGACGTTGCGCACCTGAATGCTCGCGACACCACCCTCGTCTTCGTGTCCCGCGCGCCGCAGACGGACATCCAACGTGTGAAGGCGCGGATGGGATGGGCCCAGCCGTGGTACACGCTCACCGACGACTTCGACGCTGCCTTCGGCGTTGACGAATGGCACGGCACCAACGCCTTCATCCGCGATGGCGACAACGTCTTCCGCACCTACTTCATCAACAACAGGGGTGACGAAGCAATGGGCGGCACCTGGAGCTACTTGGACATGACTGCGCTCGGACGTCAGGAGATCTGGGAGGACTCACCCGAGGGCTATCCCCAGACGCCGCCCTACGAGTGGTGGAACTGGAACGACCAATACGAAGATACTCGCGCCTCCGACGAGGAGTGGCTCCACCGCATCGCCAGCGGAGGACAATCTCGCCACCACCTCACGACAGACCGGACCACATGATCGGCCGCGCGTGCCAACGCGAGGTCGAGCGTCCACTCCCGTTCCGCGCGGACTCGCCGGCGCATGCGCCTGGTTCGGGTCACGCGTCCGGACACGCGATCTGAAGCGCCGCCACACCGGCGTTGAGTGACGCGTCGAGGCAAGGGGCGTCTTGCGCGTTCTGGGACGGGCAACGGTCCGGCATCTGTCGCTTCAGTGGAGCACCGGTTGCACCCGGACCACGACGCCGCACCAAGTGGATGCATCGAAATGATTTGATGTAGTCTCGCAACCGATGCCTTCATCGAGGTCAGTCACACGCAGCGCTCCGCCGACGTTTCTCGGGTTGGCAGGGCATCCGATCAGATGGCGTCTGCTGGTTGAGTTGGCGCACAGCGACCGCCAGGTGGACGAGATCACCGCGCTCGTCGGCCAGCCACAGAACCTTGTCTCTTACCACCTCGGCCGGCTGCGGGCGGGCGGGCTCGTCTCGGCACGTCGCAGCTCCAAGGACGGGCGGGCGGTGTACTACCGCGCCGAGCTCGGACAGTGCGGGGCGTCGCTGACCGCGACCGGCGCTGCGCTCCACCCCGGCCTCGATCTCTCACAACCGTCGGTGTGGCTTCCGCCGGATGGTCGCCATCGTGACCCGGTCCATGTCCTGTTCGTGTGCACGGGCAACAGCTCACGTTCGCAAATCGCTGAAGCCCTGCTCCAGCACATCGGGGGAGAACGGGTCGAGGTGGCCAGTGCCGGAAGCGCTCCGAAGGCGGTGCATCCGAATGCGGTCAAAGTCCTTGCTGTCCGAGGCATCGACATCAGCGACCGGTGTTCGAAACCGCTCACCCAGTTCACCGGGCAGCGCTTCGACTACGTCGTCACGTTGTGCGACAAGGTTCGCGAACGCTGCCCGAAGTTCGCAGGCGCAGGCGTGGTCATTCATTGGAGCATGACGGATCCGAGCCACCCCGCTGGCAGCGACCGGGCCACTTACCCGAGGTTCCGACAGACCCTCGACGAGCTCGAAACCCGCATCGGATTCCTCATCCCTGTCATCGACAACGCAAACACCCAAGGAGCACACCAACATGACTGATGATCTTGTCAACGTCCGCTACCTGGTGGACGATGTGGACCGCGCGCTCGCGTTCTACACGTCCTGCCTCGGGTTCACGGAACTGTCAAACGCGTCACCCGCTTTCGCGGACGTGGTGCGCGGCAACCTGCGATTGCTGCTCAGCGGCCCGACCAGCTCGGCAGGCCGCACTCTGCCCGACGGCAGTCGTCCCATCCCCGGGGGGTGGAACCGGATACATCTCATCGTCGACGACATCCGATCCGAAGTCGAGCGGTTACGGCAGGGCGGCGTGTCGTTCCGTAGCGATGTCGTCATCGGACCCGGCGGATCGCAAATCGTGTTCGACGACCCGTCGGGCAACCCGATCGAATTGTTCCAACCCGCCAACCGGAGCGCGTGACCGAAGCGCCGAATGACGGCGGCACTCGGCGTCACGTGTCGCCGAGCCTGCTGACCGTGCTGCGCGAGTGGGGACGGATCGGCTGCATCGGCTTCGGTGGCCCACCGACGCACATCCGACTGCTCCGTGAGCTGTGCGTGGAGCGGCAGGCGTCGATGAGCCCAGCCGAGTTCGAAGACGCCATCGCCGCCTGCAACCTGCTCCCTGGGCCCGCGTCCACGCAGCTTGCAATCTTCTGCGCGTGGAGGATCCATGGTTGCCGCGGCGCGCTGGTTGGCGGGTTGGCGTTCATCGTTCCGGGTCTAGTGCTGATCCTCGTCCTGTCAACCCTGTTCTTGACCCGAGCGCCTCCACAGTGGATTGTTGGCGCCGGTGCAGGGGCAGGCGCAGCCGTGGCGGCTGTCGCCGTCTCGGCCGGCCGAAGTCTCGTCGCGCCGAGTTGGGCGCGACGGCAGAGCCGTTGCCGGTGGGCCGGTTACCTGGCCGCCGGTGCGCTCGCCACGGCCACGCTCGGACCCTTCATCGCGGTCGTCCTGCTTGCCTGCGGCATGATCGAACTGTCCATTCGACATGCCGCCAGCCCCGGCTCCTCGAGGCTTCGCTCGGTTGTCCTGCTGACAGGGCTGACCACCGCATCGCACGATGCGGGAGCGCTGTTCAACGTCGGATGGGTGGCGTTCAAGGTCGGTGCGCTGGCCTACGGGGGCGGATTCGTGATCATTCCGCTGATGCAGAACGACGCCGTCGACCACTTCCATTGGATGAGCGGTGCCCAGTTCCTCAACGCAGTCGCCCTCGGCCAGGTCACGCCCGGTCCGGTTGTCCAAACGGTCGCCGCCGTTGGCTACGCGGCAGCCGGGCTCGGCGGAGGCTTGATCGCGGCGGCGATCGTGTTCCTCCCGTCGTTCGCATTCGTGCTCATCGGCGCCCGCCACTTCGACCGTCTCAGAGGCGACGCCCGCGCCATCGCGTTCCTTGGTGGATCCGGTCCCGCAGCGATCGGCGCGATCTTCGGTTCAGCGATCCCGCTCGCCCGAGCCCTCACCGAGCCGTGGCAATACGTGGTTCTGGCCGCCGCCCTCGTCGCCCTGATCGCGGTCCACCGCGGCGCCGTATCGGTACTGATCGCCGCAGGCGTGATCGGGGTGATCGTCGCATCGTCAGGCGGCCCGTTGCCGCACTGAGCAACTCGTACCTCTCAATCACGACCGTCGTGCGCGCGTCAGGATGAAGACCGGCTCCCGCGTGCCGCGGGCGGGGCCGGGCCCGTTCGACCACCGGGGCAGGTGACCGGCCTCGTGGTTGTGTGCGGTGCACGCCGCTGCCAAGGCGAGCACGGCGGTGCCAAGGCGAGCACGACGGCGCGGCCCGAGAACGATGCCGGTCCTCGCGCCCGCGCGCTCAGGGTGACGAGCGCCCGGCGCCGCAGCTGCCGGGCAACTCCCGACGTGGTCAGGTTGCGATGTGGCGTCGCGCCTCCGGGCGTGCGCGCAACGCGTGGCCATTCTTTGCCGCGATCCGGGCGATGCGTTCCGGGGCGAAGTTCATGGCCACGAGCGCAGGCGTCGTGTCCGCCACCTCGCGATACTCCGTGATCTGCCCGTCGCGAAGCTTGAGGATAGAAACCCCTTCGAAGACGGCACGGGCACCGTTCGCCTCCGGCATCAGGGAGCGATAGCTGAACAAATATCGCGCGTACACCTTGCTTCCGTCGGTAACGGGCTCGTGCATGTCCCAGCGATAATCAGCGCCAGCCCGATAGCAGATGTCCATGAACTCGGCAATCCGTGCTCGACCGACGAACGCACCGTAGAACACATCGTGGTAGACGCCGTCCTCCGTGAAGAGACCACTGAAGGCATCTCGATCGCCACGTTCCGATGTGTCGCAGAATGCTCGCAAGAGCTGCAGCACATCGGACGTCGTGCTGCTCTCGCCATCCTTCGATGCTCCGACCTCAGAGGTAGCATCCACCTGGTCCATCCGCTTCCTCTCGTCTTGGTCGGTGTCGAGCGGCCCTTCCCGGTCGGCGACACCGTCGCCCGGCCAAGTTCTATCATGCCACCTCGACTTGCTGCTTCCGAGAGGATGTGCGAGCGGCCATCGGTGTCGGGCGATACCGACGTGTCTGCTCAGACGGCAAATGCCGCTCACGTCCATGCGACGGCCGGTGACCGCCGTGTGCCCGTGTTCACCACGACCGACTCTCCGAGCGGCTGGCCAGATGGTTTGGGGCGCGCCCGCGACGGCTCGTGACCGCCAGCGGCGGGCGCCGTTCGCATCTGTTGGTCACACGAAGACCATCTCAATGGCCCAAGCACGGACCGTCACCTGGCAGACGAAGTCCTCAGCTCCGAGGCTGCAGCGAGGGTGCTCGGCCTAAGGCGCGATGTTCTGGTTGAGGCGGAAGACGTTGTCGGGATCCCAGGCGCGCTTGAGGTCGACGAGTCGCTGATACCGGTCCGAGCCGTAGATCTCACGAAGGTCGTGCTCGCCCGGCTCACCGAGATCGTTGACGTAGTTGACGGGCGCGGCGACCGTCTGCAACTGGCGCAGCGACTCACGTCCCCATTCACGGTGCGCCTCGTCACCGTGGGCGTCGTGCACACGGCCTGCGTGGTCAGCCACCAATGGGCCTCGCGGCCACTGAACGCAGTCGCATCAGGTGAGACCCGGGCCACGGCGCCGCCCATGGTGATCATCCCGAATCCGCACTCCGACGACGGGACGTCGGCGAGACGGTCGAGCATGATCGCGATGGCATCGCTGGGGAGAGCGTTGAGGAGCACACCCTTCCAGTAGTTGCGCTGCCCCCATGCGTAGTACTCGTCGTTGAGCGATTGCATCTGGTACGACACACGCGGGAAGCTGACGATCTGGGGTGACAACGCCATGATCGGGTCCAGGTCGGCGGCGACGGTGGCGTCGTTTCCGAGGTGAGCCACCGACACCGCGACGATCGGGTGGCCGGAGAGCTCCGGACCGAACGCGTCACCAGCGATGAACAACGACAGGCCGGCTGTGACATCGTCGCTCGCGGTGTTCGACCATGTTCGAAACATCGCGGCCACCTCGGCTGCCCGCCGCGCTGGCCACACCGCTGCCGCGCTGGCCACACCGCTGCCCCGCTGACCACGCTCGGGCCCGCCCGATGAAGCCGGAACGTGAACCCAAGAGCGATGCCGAAGTTCGCTCCGGCGCCGCGCAGCCCCCAGAACAGGTCACCATGGTCGTCCTCGGACACAGTGATCTGTCGGCCGTCGGCGTCAGCAGGTCGACGCTGAGCAGGTTGTCCATCGTCAACCCGAAACGCCGCATCAGCCGGCCGAGCCCACCGCCCAACGTCAAGCCACCAACACCGGTGTGACTCACCGCACTGTTTGGGCACACCAGCCGATGTGGCTGCGTCGCCCTGTCGAGATCGCCCAACAACGCACCCCCCTCGACAGTCGCCAGCCTCCGCTGGCAATGCCCACTTCACACGCGCCCTTCGTCAGCCCGAACCGACAAGTTGTACCACGCGCAGATATCCCACGATTCAAGTCAACACGAACACCGCTTTCGTTCCCACATCGCAGTGGTGGCCCGCTTGGGTCTGGGTGCATCAGTCGGGCGGTCTGATCTCGGCCGATGTCCTGGCGGGCGCGATGGCCGCCTTCCACGGCGAACGCTGCCGGGGCGCGGGGCGAGGTCGGTGAGTTCGACGTCGACGACAGCGTCGACGGTGGTCGTGGTCATGAGGCGGGCCCGAGCGAGTGGGCTCGGGGAGGGTGGACGATCGCAATCAGGAGCAGCGTCACCTGGCCCGGCGGGTGGGCAACAAGTGCGGCCCGCCGAGGGCCGGGGACAGCAGCAGCCCAGAAATGACGACGGTCATCGTTCGAGGCGGTTGATTGGCGAGGTCGTAGGGTCGATCGATGGTGAATGCGGACTGGACGGTTTTGCTGGTGGGTGGCGCGAGCGGTGTGGGCAAGAGCTGTTTGTCCCAACCGCTCGGTCGGCGTTTGGACGTCAACGTGGGCGAGGTCGACGACTTCCAGATCGTGCTGGAGTCGTCGTCGACACCCGAGCAGCTACCGCTGTTGCACTTCTGGAAGACGAACCGGGACGAGTTCATGACGTGGACCGACGAGCATCGGCTGGACCATTTCGTGCGCGTCTGCAGGGACGTGTTCCAGCCGGCGCTCGAGGCCGTCATCGCCGACCACCTCGACACCGGCACCCGGGTCATCTTGGAAGGCGACTTCCTCCTCCCGGAGCTCGCCGCGCGAGCGACGTTCTCCGACCGATCGAATGGTGGTCGGGTCGCGGGTGTGTTCGTCAGCGAGCCTGACGACGCGCAACTCGCGGCCAACCTCGAGGCCCGCGAAGGTGATGTGCAACCGGAACGGCTCCGCGGCAGCGTGCTGCTGGACCGGTTGATAGCCGCCGACTGCGCCCGGCTCGGGGTGCCAATCGTCGCTGCCCGACCGTGGAACACCGTGGTCGATCGCGCGCTTGTTGCGTTGTCGCTAGCACCTGACCACCTCGCGGTTCGTCGGGTGGTCATCGTTTCCTCGCTTGTCGGAGCGGGTTCCCGAGCTGCTCGTCCACGGCCGGCGCGCGGTCCCGGTCTCGCCGTCAGAGACCACCCCACCCTGGAACACCCGGTGCGCGACGCTCGACAACGCTCGCTGCTGTTGATGCCGTTTCCGCAGCTCGCAAGTTGCAGGATCTGCCGGTGATGTTCGCTCCAATGATGGTGTTGCAGAACGATCCAACGCCCTCCGAAGCCTGGATCGTCGCGGACGCCCCACCGATTTGGATCGAACCCACCGCGCCCTCCTGGGCGTCTGCGGCCTTGATGCAGAATTGGCCCGTGCCGACCTTCGTCAACGCGTGGGCGGGGTTGCTCTGGTCGCGGATCGATCCGTCCTCGCGAACCGTCATGCGCCCGACACAGACCATCGGCGCTCGAGTGGCTACGTTTGGGTTTTCGGGGTGGAGGGGGCAGTCATGTACACAATGGTCGAGCGTCGAAGCGCGAATCCGGAGACCATGGAGGAGACGGTGCAGCGGGCGGGTAGCGAGTTCTTCCCCAAGTTGCAGGCTGCGCCGGGATTCACCGGCTTTTATCTCGTTGCTGATGAGGTGAACGGCGTCAACACGGCGATCGTCGTGTGGGAGTCCAAGGCGGACGCGGACGCCTTCGATTCGACGGGGGACGTGTGGATGCGGGCGCTTGACGATCTCGGCCACACGCTGCAAAGCGACAATCGTGGCGAGACGGTGATTCAACTCGAACCCACGAAATAGGCTGCCGCCCGGCGCTTCGAGCCTGAGCCGGTCACCAGCCACTCGCCAAGCCGGCGGCGATGGTCGGTCGTCAGGTTTGCATATCGAGCAACGTGTCGGCCAGCCAGTCGAGGTCATCGCGCCACGCCGTGGGACTCTCGATTGCGGCGGTGACGGGCCGGACGACGAACTTCGACAAACCAGCCTCGATGAGGCGTCCGATGAGATCACGGAGGGCGGGCGCACCGACCGGCATGATCTGGTCGAGTTGACCATCGGGGCGTCGGGCGCGCATCGCTGCGATCGCTCGAGCGTCCGGAGCCGACCTGGCGTATGGGATGCTCAGACCGAAGTGCTGGGGATCGATCTGGCGGTCGGCGCGCATCGCCGCCTCGTTGATGTGGGTCACCGCCGATGCAGCCTCGGCTGGGGTGATAGCCGCGCCGAGCCAGCCGTCGGACAGTCGCCCGGCGCGACGCAGCGCGACGGGTCCGACGCCGCCGAGCCAGATCTCCAACGGATCCTGCAGTGGTACCGGTGTGACGGTGACGTCCGGGAAGGCGAACCGCGCACTGTGATGGGTGACGGCCCGGCCGGCCCACCACTGGCGCAGCAACGGGATCACCTCGTCCAGGTAGCTGCCCCGGTTGGCGTCACCGAGGCCGAGCGCGGCGCGTTCTGCCGGCTGGTCGAGACCGGGCACGAGGCTCACCAGCACACGACCGTTGCTCAGCCGGTCGAGCTGCGCGAGTTCCTTCGCGAGGAGCATCGGGTTGCGTCCGATCGGGACGATGTTCGCGCCGAGCTTGAGCCGCGCGGTCCGCCCCGCAGCGAACGCCAGTCCGACCAGCGGATCGAGCTGCGGACCCATCGGGATGTCGGACAACCAGATCGTGTCGAAGCCGAGCGTCTCCAGCGCGTCGACGAACTGGGCCAGCACGACGTCGTCCCACATCTGCGGGCCGGGCGAGACCGCGAAGCGAACCTTCATCCGCACCAGTCCATCATCATCGGCCACGCTACCGAACGCGCCGCCGCCCACCCGCTCGACCGTTGGTTCGTGGGATCTGCGATGTCGCGTCGGTGGGAGGGGACGCGAACCCCGGTCAGATCGAGATCACGACGTGTACCGTGCAAGCGAACGGGGGCTGGCGATGGAGTTGAGCGGCACGAAGATCGTCATCATCGGCGGCACGTCGGGCATCGGTCGTGCAGTTGCCGCTCGCTGCGCTGCACTGGGCGCCGAGACCGTGGTGGCATCCAGCAGTCAGGCGAAGGTCGACGCGGTTCGCGTCGATCAGCCAGCGGGAACGATGGCCGTCGTCGTCGACGTCACCGACGAGCGGCAAGTCGCGGCGTTCTTCGAGCAGGTCGGGTCGTTCGATCACCTCGTCTACACCGCAGGCGACTGGGGACCGCTCGCTGGTGCTCGCCTGCGCGACCTCGACCTCGATCGCGCTGGGCAGGTCTTCGCGGTGCGGTTCTGGGGCGCACTCGCGGCGGCCAAGCACGCCCACGCGTCGATGCCGCCCGGCGGGTCGATCACGCTGACCGACGGACTCATCGCCCACCGCCCCCGCCCCGGGGCGGCGGTCAACACCGCCATGGCCGGCGCGATCGAGCACCTGGTGACCGGACTCGCCGTCGAACTGGCGCCGGTGCGTGTGAACGCTGTCTGTCCGGGCCTCATCGCCACCGGCGCCCTCGCCGCGATCCCAGCCGAGCGCATCACCACGATGACGGCCCGCCAAGCGGTGCCCAGGGCAGGTTCGCCCGACGAGGCGGCAGAGGCATACCTCTACCTGATCCGCGGCACCTACACCACAGGCCAAGTCATCCGCGTCGACGGCGGCATGAGCCTCACCTGACGGGCCAGCCGCGGCACGTCCGAGCCGCTCTGGGGCTGGTCGAGCGCACCAAACGCGGCTGTGATCAGGTCGGGCCTGAGCGACCAAGCGGTCGGTCCCGCCGATGTTGGCATCGTCTGCAGGGCCCAACTCGTTCGTCGATGTCGCGTGCCGCGACAATGCCGCGATGGAGTTCTTGGATCCGCGGGGCACATCGCTGATGCCGATCGACCCGTACCGTGGACGCGCCGCGCTGGTCGCGGGGGAAACGGTCGGGCTGTTCGCGAACGGCTTCCCGGACTCCGTGGCGTTCCTCGAACACATCGGTGCGGCCCTGCGACAGGCCGTTCCAGGACTCGGGGTCAAGACATGGAACAAGGGCAACGCCAGCGCCCTGGCCAGCAAGCAGCACCTCGGCGAGATCCGGGCCGAGTGCTCGGCCGTCGTCGCTGCGTACGGTCATTGAGGCAGTTGCACCTCCGGCACCGTGCGTGACGGGATCGAACTGGCCCACTGCGACCTCGCCGTTGTCGCGCTGGTGACAGAGCCCTTCTGGCCCCAGGGCGACGCCATCGCCTTGTCCAACGGGATGCCTGATCTGCCGCGCCTGCGGCTGCCACACCCCGTCGCCGGCAGCGGCGCCGGCGCGATGGCGCGACTGGCCGGCGTCGTGACGCCACGAATCATCGCCGTGCTGCGCGGCGAGCAACATGGCGACAACGAACCAACGGGAGCAGGCTGCGCGTGAGCGTCCTGACGGCAGTCGACGAGGCTGACGCGCTCGAGCAGCTCCACCGTCTCGGATGCACGGACGGCCTGCCGGTGGTCATCCCGACGCCGGATCGGGTCGATCGCTGTGTGCTGGCGACGGGTGCCGACCCGACGCTGAGCCTGGGTGTGATGGGCCCTCTCGGGGCGTCGACGACGATCGAGCGGGTAGCGACCAACGCGGTGATGGCTGGTTGCGATCCCGATCTCATGCCGATCGTCGTCGCCACCCTGCGCGCGCTGTTGCGTCCCGAGTTCGATCTGTCCGAAGCGCAGAGCACGACGCATTCGACGACGCCGCTCGTCGTCGTCAGTGGGCCGCTCGCCGAGGCGTGCGGTGTCGCCGGCGGGTTCGGCGCACTGGGGCCGGGCCACCGCGCCAACGCATCGATCGGGCGAGCCGTCCGGTTGTGTCTGATGAACATCGGTGGGGCCAAGCCCGGCGTCTCGGACATGGCATTGCTCGGGCATCCCGGGAAGTTCACGATGTGCATCGCGGAGAACATCCGTGACTCGCCCTGGGAGCCATGCTCGGTGGCCGCAGGTTTCGAGCCATTCGACTCCGTCGTGACCGTCATCGGTGTCGAGGGCCCCCACTCGGTGGTGTTCGTCGACAACGCCGACGATCCCGAGTCGGCCCGACGACTCCTGCGCGTGTTGGCCAGAGCGATCGCCAACCCGGGCTCGAACAACGCCTTCATGCGCACAGGTTCGGTCGCTGTGGCGATCAACCCCGACCACGCTGCCGTGCTCGCCCGTGCCGGGTTGGGTCGCGCCGACGTGCAACATGAGCTCCATCGCTTCGCAACGAATCGCCGCAGCGAGCTCGGCGCGCTCAACCCGGCCTTCGTCGGGCACGGCGACGCCGACGACGAGCTTGGCGCGGTGCCGTCACCCGACCACGTCCTCGTCCTCGTCGCTGGTGGCGGCGGGCTCTACTCGTCTGTGTTCCCGTCCTGGTCAGCAGGCGCCCACGCCAACCCCATCCTCCACGAGCGCATCGAGACCGACCAGGCGTGCGTCGTGCCCGCCTTCGGGTGACGGATCGACATCGTCAACGCCGGCGAGCAACCGGCCCGTCACGACCGTCGGCGTCCGACAATCGGGCCGCTGGCCTGGCGATGAAAGGATGACCGCGTGCGAGTCGAGGTTCCGAAGGCGATGTACCAGGGTCGGTTCAATGACGTCAACGCTGACGTCATCGTCGAGTACCGGGCGAACGCCGGTCGACTCACCACGGCGTTCGCCGCCGCGCCGATCCTGTTGCTCAACCACCGTGGCGCGAAGAGCGGGGCACCGTACACCTCGCCCCTGGCCTTCACCCGCACGGCGGACGCCTACGTCATCGTCGCGTCGATGGGCGGAGCCCCGGTCGACCCGCAGTGGTTCCGCAACGTCGTCGCCCACCCGGACGTGACGATCGAGGTGGGCGCCGAGACCATCCCGGTGCTCGCGCGCGTTGCGGCCGGCGAGGAGCGCGCACAGCCCTACCGCGCCCACGCCGACACGATCTCCAACTTCGACGACTACCAGGCAGGCACGTCCCGGGAGATCCCGGTGATCGTGCTCGAGCGCCGCGACCCCCCGACCGGATGACGTTGACGCCAGGAGCACACCTCGCGCAGCAAGGTAGGCCGTCGTGCCGACACGTCGACGTGAGCCGTCGGGGACGGTCAGCTGGCGCTCATCTTGGTGCCGTTGTCGGCGGCCCACTCGATGAGGAGGATCGACGCGTCGTCCTGCAGGACGCCGTGCTGGTGCTCGAGCACCCGGCGGACGACGCCGCGCAGCATCTCGGGTGCCTTGTGTTGGTCAGCGGCGCTTCGTTCGAGGAGCTCGATGAACCGTCCCAGCCCGAAGAACTGTCTCGATGCGTCCCGCGCCTCGACGACACCGTCGGTGTACAACACGATCACGTCGCCGGGTTCGAGGTGCTCCTCGCCGATCGTCGCCGATTGGTCCGCGAACCCGAGGAGGATCCGGCGACCTGCATCGAGTGATCTGACGACACGTCCGCTGCGCAGCAGCAGCGGCGCAGGATGTCCGGCGTTGCAGTACCGAAAGATCCCGTTGTGCAAGTCGAGTTGTCCGATGACGCCCGTCGCGTATGTGTCGGCGGCGAAGTCGAGCAGTGTCTCGTCGATCCGCACCGCGATCGCGGACATGTCCTCCTGGCGGCGACGGCCGTTGCGGTATGCGGCAAGTGTCAGCGCTCCGATCACGCTGGATTGCAGATCGTGACCTGTGCCGTCGAAGATGGCGATGTGGGCGATCCCGTCCTCGACGGCATAGTCGAACACGTCACCGGCCACCTGTTCGGCGGGTTCCAGCAGTCCCGAGATCACGGCCCGCTCGCAGGCCATCGTCAACGGTGGCAGCAGCGACCAGATCAGTTCCGAACCGACGCTGCGATGCTGCGCTGCGCGCAGCCGGTGGAATATGTCGCCGTAGGGACTTTTGCTCGCGACGAGATGACCGGTGAGGTGCGCGAACCAACGGACCTGGTCACGCAACGCCGGGCTGTCGACATCGACCTCCGGATCAAACCGGATGCCGATGATCCCGAGGCGTTCGACCCCGTCGAGGAGCGGAACCCACAACCGGGGGCGTCCGTCGTCGAATCCGGCCACCGCCTCGACCGCCCGGAACGCACGCCCAGCGGCGCTCCCCTCGACGTCCTCGCTCGGCGGTGTCGGCGAGCCGGCGATCGGCACCGGAACAAGCGCGTGTTGCGCGTAGTCGACCAAGTACATGGTCGCCTCCCACCCGAGCACACTCCCTGCGGAACGAACGACCGACGCCAAACGATCCGGAGTGGCGAGATGGGCATCGTCGAGCAGGCACGCGAGCTGTCGCAGGCCTCCGTCGTTCAAGTCTCCACCGTTCACTGCCACAGCGTACGAGCCGGCAACCCTCCCCTGAACTCCCGGCACCACCGACGTCCCGCGCCGATCGAGGATGCCGGACGCCGTCGCGCGACAGGACCGATGGCTCGATCCCATGCATCGGCACGGGGCTGACTATCGTCACAGGCGTGTCGACGATCGACATCGCCAGCCGCGACGACGCCGCCCTCGACGAGGTGAACCGCCTCGTCGACGAGCTGCTCGAGACGTGCCCCGACCCTGCCGCCGATCAGACGACGTTCGCAGGTGAGCAGTTCGACCGCGGGCTCGCCTGGGTGCACTTCCCGGTCGGGCTGGGTGGTCGCGCCCTGTCGCCCAAGTACCAGCCGATCATCAACGGTCGATTGTTCGCCGCCGGGGCGACGAACCCGTTCCCGCGCAACCCGATGGGCTACGGCATGTGCGGTCCGACGATCGTCGAGTGGGGCTCACCGGAGCAGAAGCAGAAGTACCTACGCCGCATCTTCACCGCGGAGGACATCCGGTGCCAGCTGTTCTCTGAGCCGGGTGCCGGTTCCGACGTCGCCGGGTTGGCGACGATGGCGGTCCTCGACGGTGACGTGTGGGTGCTGAACGGGCAGAAGGTGTGGACGTCGCTCGGTCATCGGGCGCGGTGGGGGCTGATCATCTGTCGGACCGATCCCGAAGCGGTCAAGCACGCCGGGATCACCGCGTTCGTCGTCGACATGCACGCGAAGGGTGTTGAGGTGCGCCCGCTGCGCCAGATGACCGGCGGGGCGGAGTTCAACGAGGTGTACTTCACCGATGTCAAGGTGCCCGCGACGGAGCTGCTCGGTCGCCCCGGCGACGGCTGGCGGGTGAGCCTGACGACGCTGATGAACGAGCGGACGGCGATCGGTGGGGCGACACCGCCACGCGGTTCGGGGCCGATCGCGTCGGCGGTGGAGCTGTGGCGGGCGCTGCCGGCAGAGGCACGCTCGCCAGCCCTCCTCGACCGGCTGATGCAGGTGTGGATCGAGGCCGAGGTGATCCGGCTCAACAACATGCGCGCCTCGAACAACCGCAAAATGGGCGTGCCAGGGCCGGAGGGGTCGATCGGGAAGCTCGCCGGGGCCGAGAACAACAAGCGGGTGTACGAGGTGTGCATGGACCTGCTCGGCGCCGAGGGTCTGCTCTCGGGCGGCTACGACGTCGCCGACGACGGCCGCCAGACGACGGGGAACGACGCGATCACCCGCGCCTTCCTGCGCAGCCGCGCCAACTCGATCGAGGGTGGCACGTCGGAGGTGCTGCGCAACATCCTCGGCGAGCGCGTGCTCGGCCTCCCCGGCGACGTGCGCGTCGACCGCGAGGTGCCCTGGAACAAGGTGCCCCGCGGGTAACGCGCGCCGGGACAGGCTGAGACCCTGCCCGGAGGCAGCTCGCCTGCGACTACGGGCGGGCGTCGAGGACCATGTTGAACGGGGTCTCGGTGGCGCGGCGGACGGTGGAGAAGCCTCCGTCGGTCAGGACGGCGCGCAGCGCGGCCTCGCCAGCTTGCGCGCCGAGGCAGGCGGCGTCGGTGCCGCCTTGCGAGCGAGATGCCGGTGTGCACACGAACGTGGACGCCGAGTAGAAGATCCGTCCGATGAGGTTGAGGTTGTCCTCGACGCAATCGTGGGCGTTCGGTTCGACGAGGAGGAAGGTGCCGTCGTCGGCGAGCGACCTGCGGATGTGCGCGGCGGCCGCGGTGCGGTTGCCCATGTCGTGCAACGCGTCGAACACGCACACCAGGCCGAACCCGTCGCCCGGATAGTCGGCGGCGGACGCGACCTCGAAGCGCACCCGGTCGTCGAGACCGGCTTCGGCGGCGCGGGTGCGGGCGACGTCGATCGACGGGGCGTGGTAGTCGAAGCCGACGGGCTCCGACGCGGGAGAGGCCTGTGCCATCAGGATCGTCGACGAGCCGTCTTCATCACGATGCATGGACGACACGACGGCCATCCCCCCGGCGAGGAACGTCGACGCGGTGTCGTCGGCGAGGCATGCCACCTGGGCGCCGTCGAGCGAGAAGCGGGTGGTCGCGGGATCGTCGTTGGCGTAGCCACTGGCTGCCTGGGCAAGCAGCCACTCGCGCAGATGGCGACCGTCATAGCCGGTCGCCGAGGCGAGCTCCTCGGAGGTCGACGGGCCGCTCGCGGCGAGCGCCTTGTACAGGCCGAGCTTGTCGCCGAGCACGACGGTCGCACCGTGGGCGACCGCGGCGAGGTCGCCGACGAACTTCATCGTGAACGCCTCGATCTCCTCGGGCGTCGCGTCGGGGGACTGGGTGGACTGGGTGGACGTGGTGGTCGACATCGGGTTGTCCTCGTGCAGGTGGATCCGAACGATGCGCGGGCGCCGTTGCAGGAACCGTGCACGGTCGTTGCAAGACTCCTGCAAGGGCCATCGACGACGATGAACGCATGACCTCCACCGAGCCCACTGCACTCGCCGTCACCCGGCCCACCATCGACTCGTTCCTGGCGGCTGTCGCCGCCGGCGAGGGGATCCCGATCGAACTGTACGCGCCGGACGCGACGCTCGACGCGACCGTCCCCAACTGGCGGTTCACGGTCCGCGGCCGAGCCGCGATCACGGCCGAGTACGGCCGCTGGTTCGCCTCCGCCGGCACGTTCGAGGAGTTGACCCGCGCTCCGCTGCCCGATGGCGAGGTCGTCACCTACCTGCTGACGTGGACCGAGTCTGGCGTGCCGCACGCCGCGCACCACTGCCACGTCCTGACCTTGGGCGATGACGGCCTCATCGCCGCAGAGGTCGTGTTCTGCGGCGGCCGCTGGCCGGCGGAACTGCTCGCCGAGATGGCGGCCGCGTCGTGAGCACCTCGGCCGTGGTGACGCCCCGCCCGCTCGCGGGGTCGGTGGAGGAACTGCTTGACGGCACGCGGCGCCTCGGCGATCACCGACCCGAGGACTCGCGATCTTCGGCGCTGTTCGAGCGGGTCGAGCTCGACGGCGAGCGGTGCATCGTCAAGTACGTGCATCCGGAGAACGACTTCACGATGCGCGTGTCCGGTGACGTCGGCTGCCGGCCGCGACGGATCTGGGCATCCGGGATGATGGACATCGCCCCCGACGTGATCGACCACGCGACGCTCGGCGCGGCGCCGTGGGGCCGCAACGGTTGGGGTGTCGCGCTGCTGATGCGCGACGTGTCCTCGCAGCTCGTGCCCGTCGGCGACGCCCCGGTGCCCGAGGAGCACCACCTTCGCTTCATCGACCACTGCGTGGCGATATCGGCGCGGCGGTGGGGGTGGCACGACGACCTCGATCTGCTGCCGCACCGCCTGCGTTGGGAGTGGTTCGGTGCAGCCCAGCTCGACGGTGAGCGTGAGCTCGGCTTCCCCGAAGCTGTGCCGCGGATCGCCGTGGAGGGTTGGGAACGTTTCGCCGAACGGGCACCGGGCAAGCTGCGGGCCGTCGTCGACGAGCTGCGCACCGACGCCACACCACTGTCGCAGGCCGTCCTCACCACCCCGCAGACGTTCCTGCACGGCGACTGGAAGTTCGGCAACCTCGGCGCCGGTGACGATGGTCGCACGATCCTGCTCGATTGGGCGTACCCCGGCGAGGGGCCGATCTGTCACGAGCTGGCCTGGTACCTGTCGCTCAACCAGGCGCGGCTGCCGATCGGTCACACGAAGGAGTCGACGATCGCCGCCTTCGAAGCCGCGTTGCACCGTCATGGCATCGCAACAGACGGTTGGTTCGAGCGCCAGCTCGGCTTGTGCCTGCTCGGCGCGGTCGTGCAGTTCGGATGGGAGAAGGCCTTCGGCGACGACACCGAGCTCGGTTGGTGGTGCTCGGCTGCGACAGCCGGCATCGAGCTGCTGTGAGCGCGACGGGGACGAAGACCGACGTCGCGATCGCGGAGGCGTACTCGGCGACGGGTACCAGGTGGCGGGACGGACCCGCCATCATCTACGACCGGCTGGCCGAGGTGCTCGTCGCCCATTCGCCGGTCCCACTGCGCGGTGCCGAGGTGATCGACGTCGGTGCCGGGACCGGTGCGGCGTCGTTCGCCGCGTTGCGCGCCGGTGCCAGCTCTGTGCTCGCGGTGGACGCTGCGATCGGCATGCTCATCGTCGACACCGGGCGCCGGCCGCCGTCGATGGTGGCGGACGCGACCCGACTGCCGCTCGGCCCGGCGTCCTTCGATGTCGTCTTGGCCGCGTTCTCGTTCAACCACCTGGCCGACCCGGCCGCCGGCTTCCGCGAGGCGGCCCGCGTCCTGCGACCGGGCGGTGCCATCGTCGCGTCGGCGTATGCCGCGGATGACCACCACCCGGTGAAGCCGGCGGTCGAGCACGCGCTCCGTCGCAGGGGTTGGAGCCCGCAGCCATGGCACACCGACATCTACCGGGAGCGCGTCCCGCTGCTGGCGACACCGCACGCCTGCGCCGACGTGATCCGGACGACGGGGCTCGACGCGACCGTGACGAACGTGCGCGTCGGCTTCACAGACCTCGACCCGAGGCAGCTGGTGGCGTGGCGGTTGGGGCTGGCGCAGCATGCGCCCTTCGTCGCAGCAATGGCGGCGGTGGAGCGCGACGACCTCGTACGCGAGGCGCTGGATGAGCTCGCCGACGCACCGCCGCTCGTGCGGTCGATCATGGTCATCGCTGTCCGGTGCTGAGCATCGCGTGGCGCTCGGCGGCCTCGCGTCGCCACAGGTCGTTGTCGAACCGGTGGCCGAGCTCGGCCAACAGGCCGGGCAGCTCGAGGGCGGCACAGCGACGCAGGATGTCCAGTGACTGCTCGACACGGGTGATGTCACCGTCGCCGCCCGCCAGCGCGACCTGCACGTGACCCAGCGCCGCATACCGCAGGGTGCCACGCCGCCGCGCATCGTCCATCACCTCGCCGGCGAGCTGCGCCGCGCGTGCGTCGCCGCCTGCGGCTCGCGCCACCCGCGCCCGCAGCAGGCCGAGACGGTGACGTTGATGCCAGGCCATCGTGCCCTCCCAGGTGTCGAGCGCAGCGAGCGTCCCGAGCAGACCCGCCGCGCCGGCGGGGTCGGCGCGCGCCAGGTGCCCGTCGGCGAGGTCGAGCCATCCGACCCAGTAGGCCTCAGCCAGACCGTCGGAACGTGGACCCGATCCGTCGGCTGCACCGTTGCCTTCGATCGCGGCGCGGGTGAGGTCGTCGGCTTCGTCGAAGCGGCCCACGCCGCGCCGCAACCACGCCCGTGCATTGAGCTCCATCGCCGGGAACCGCGCCGCGACGGCACCCCCGCGCTCGATCGCGGCGCGCAGGTCGCCGCAGGCCCGCAGCGCCTCTTCGACGCGGCCGAGCTGCCCCAATGCCAGCACCCGCCCGAACCGGCCGTGCAGCGGGGCGAACGGATGGGCGATGTGCTCTGGGTCGATCAGGGCGTGCTCGATCAGCTCCAGCGCCTCGCTGGGCCGCCCTTCGTGCACGCGTAGCTGTCCGAGCCACACCTCGGCCACGCCACGCACCGCGTGGGGACCGGCCAGCGCCATCGTCAGCCGCTCCTCGGCGCCGTGCGTGTCGCCCGTACCGTGGCGGACCCGCCCGCCGAGCGCCAGCGCGCTGGCCCGGACCGGGCTCGCCGGGTCCGCCCGGGCGACGGCTTCGTCGGCGAAGCGCTGCGCCCGCCCATACCGTCGCCGGTAGTAGTCGATCCAACCGGCGATCTCCAGCGCGTCGGGCCCGCCGTCGAGCGCGACCGCCCGTTCGGCCTCCTCCGCCGCCGCATCGAGCCGTTGCGCGACCATCAGGACCCTGGCGAGGGCACGGTGCGCTTCGGCGGTCTCGACGGCGTGCAGCGACGCGCGCAGCTGCTCCTCCGCTGCGGCCAGATCCGAGCGGTCGAACGACACGAGCGCCGCTTCCTGGAAAGCGCGGGCGGCGATCTCCGTCGCACCGCCGAGCCTAGCATGCACCGCGATGCGCAAACGATCCCGGTTCGGTCGGTCATCGAGCACGCGGGCGGCCTCGCGATGCAACCACGCGGACCGAGCCGCGCCCGTCGTCGCGCTGAGCGCTTCACGGAACAACGCGTGACGGAACTCGAAACCCGGTCCGCTCTCGACGAGCAACCCGACCACCGCTGCTTGTTCGAGCCGCTCGATGACCGCCACCGCCGGCATGTGCAACACACCGGCAAGGAGATCGACATCCAACGTCGGGCCGAGCACGGCGCCGGCGCGCACGAGCTCGGCGGCCGGAGGATCGAGACGACCAACGGTGCCGGCCACGACCTGCTGCACCGTGCGCGGCACCTCTCCGGCAGGGGCGCCGGCCAGCGCCAGCGCGAACAACGGGTTCCCGCCGCTGCGGGCGTACACGTCGGCAGCTCGCGCCGACTCGCCGGCCGCCCCGATCAAAATGCCAATCGCGGTGTCGTCGAGCGGGCCGAGCGCAACCTGCTCGGCACCTCTGATCGCCGTGCCCGGCCGAGCCACGGCGATCACGAGCAGCGCGCCAGGACGGTGCTGCACCCACATCATCCACTCCCTGGTCGCCGCATCGGCCCAGTGCACGTCGTCGATCACGAGCACCGTCGGCGGCGATGCGCCGGCCAGCTCCTGCAGCACCCGACCGAACCAGCGAATCCGATCGCCCTCGGCATCCGGCATCGACGACGCCGAACCGGTGGCGTCGAGGCGGACATCGGCCGCTGCGCCGTCTCGCACGGCATCGACGACCGGCTGCAACGGCAAGTCGCGGCCGAGCTCGTCGCTGCGAGCCATCACGGTGCGTGCGCCCGCCGCGCGGACGCGACCTGCGAAGTGCTGCACCAGCGTGGTTTTGCCGATCCCCGCCTCACCGACCACCACGACGACACGTACGCGCCCCCGCGCCGCGGCGAAGTGCGCCTCGAGCACATCGAGCTCGCGGTCACGGCCGATCAGCCCCGCCGGCGCAGGTGCGACAGTCTCGACCGCCGCTCCACCGTCGATCAACACCGCTGTGTGGAGTGCTTCGGTCTCCGCACTCGGGGACACGCCGAGGTCGTCGGCCAACCGCTCGCGAGCGCGCGCGTAGGAGGCCAGCGCCGAGGCGGGTCGTCCACCGGCGACCTGCGCCTGCATCAGGATCCGCAGCGCCACCTCGTCGTAGGGGTCGTGCGCCAGCGCAGACTCCGCAGCCAGCTCCGCAGCAAGATGATCGCCCGACTGGAGGGCCGCCGCTGCTGCAAGGCCGCGTGCGCGCGTCACGGTGGCGGCCGCGCGCACCCGCTCGCCGTCCACCCAGTCCCCTTCGTCATCCGGCAGCACAGGCCCGCGAGCCAGCACGATCGCCGCGCTCGCCGCGGCCCGTGCGGCTGCGAGCCGGCCGTCACGCAACGCGCTCGACGCCTCCGCGACGAGCGCCCCGAGCTCGTCGACATCGAGCCAGTCGACGTGGAGGGCGAACCCCGCCGCGGAGCGCTCCAGTCGGCGCGCCCCGAGCACCCGGCGCAAGCGCGACACGAGCACACCGATCGGCTCGCTCGCGCGCACGGGGGGATCGTCGTCCCACAGCACGTCGGCAAGCGCCGCGACCGACACCGGTACGCCACGCCCGAGAACGAGCACCTTGACGAGCGTCCGCGCTTTGCGGCTGCCCAACTCGGCATCCGAGCAACCCTCGACGACGAGGCCACCAAGCACGCGGATCCGCAACGAGTCCGCCACACCGCTCACACCCCGATTGTCGCGTACGCGCACAACCCCAAGGTCGAGGTGCGACCTTGAGCAAGCTCGAACGGCATGTGGCGCCGCCCCGCCGGCATGGGGGGTGGCTCACGGGCCGAGTCGTGTGATCTGCGCCAACAGATCGGCGTCGTCAGGGAAGTCCGCCGCGTGCACGAGGGCAAGACCGGAGGCGCGCTCACGCCTGCCGGCGACGATCAGCGTGGCGATCTCGACGACCTGGCGGTGGCGACGGGTGGTCGTACGCGCGTGCTGCTGTGCCGTTGCGATGTGGGCTCGCGCGGCGGTGGTGTCACCCTCGTCGGCTGCGGCGACGGCGAGCAGGGCATGCCTGATCGCGTTCACCGGTGCGACCGTTGGTGCACGCGGATGCGTGCCGTCGTGACTCGCCTGCTTGCCATCACCGCCACGGTGCGCTCGGCCGCTGATCCATTGCTGACGGCACGCTGACCATCCGCCACTACCGTCACGGAATGCGCATTGGGCTCCTCGGTGCTCTCGAGGTGCTCGATGATGACCGGAGCATCGTCGTCTCGGCAGGCAAGCAGCAGGCGCTCCTCGCGGTGTTGGCGTTGCACGCGGGCCGAGTCGTGCCCGCCGAGCAACTCGTCGACGCGTTGTGGGGCGAGCATCCGCCGCCCCGCGTCCGCAACGGTCTCCAGGCACTCGCGTCGAAGTTGCGCAACGCGCTGGGCTCCGCAGAACTGGTGGTGATGCGCGGCGGTGGGTACGCGCTCGAGCTGCCGCCCGACGCAATCGACCTGTACCGCTACGAGCACCTGGTCGCGCAGGGACGGGCCGTCGCCGACGATGACCCGGGAAGCGCGGTCGCGCTGCTGGCCGAAGCGGACGCGTTGTGGCGTGGTGATGTTCTCGCCGAATTCGCCTACGACGACTTCGCGTTGCCGGCGATCGGCCGGTTGTCCGAGCTGCGCCTGGCGGTGATCGAGGAGCGGATCAACCTCGAGCTCGGGCTCGGTCGCGTGCACGGCGGGATCGTCGAGCTCGAGGCGCTCGTCCACGCGCACCCGCTGCGTGAAGGGTTGCGCGGGCTGCTCATGATCGCCCTGTACCGCAGCGGGCGACAGGCCGACGCGCTCCGGGTCTTCCAGGACGGACGGCAGATCCTCGGTGAGGAGCTCGGGCTCGAACCGGGACCAGGACTGCGGCGCCTGGAGGGCGCGATCCTCGCCCAGGACCCCTCGCTCGAAGCACCGGACGGCGCCACGTCGCGCCCGGTCGCGCGGGGCGCTCGCCACTCGACGATCCCCGCAGCGCTGACAACTCTGGTCGGGCGGGAGGAGGAGCTGGCCCGCCTCACGCGACTGCGCGCCGAGCATCGCTTCGTCACGCTCGTCGGGCCGGGCGGGGTGGGCAAGACCAGGCTGGCGCTGGAGGTCGCACGCGCCGAGTCCCTCGTGCTGACGGATGGCGGTTGCCTCGTCGAGCTGGCCGCCGTCGGCGACCCCGCCGGCGTGCGCGCCGCGGTCGCGTCCGCCCTCGACATGCCCGACCCGAGCCGGCTCGCCGAGCTGATCGGTCAACGTGATGTGCTGATCGTGCTCGACAACTGCGAGCACGTGCTCGACGCGGCAGCAGAGGTCGCCGAGGACCTGTTGCGTCGCTGTCCAGGCGTGCGGCTCCTCGCCACCAGTCGCGAGGCGTTGCGGGTGGGCGGTGAGACCGTCTGGCCGGTGCCTCCGCTGGCGGCGGAGGACGCCGCACAACTGTTCGTCGCGAGGGCGAAGGCGGCCGGTGCGCAGCTCGACGTCTCGGACGACGCCATCGCCATGATCGCAGACATCTGTGCGCGTCTCGACGGTCTGCCGCTCGCCATCGAGCTCGCTGCGGCGCGCACGCGTGCCTTCACCATCCACCAGATCTCGACCCGTTTGAACGATCGGTTCCGCCTGCTCACGGGTGGATCGCGTACGGCCCTGCCGCGCCAGCAGACGTTGCGGGCGGTCGTCGATTGGAGCTACGAGCTGTTGTTCGACGACGAGCAGCGGCTGTTCGAACGGTTGTCGGTGTTTCCCGGTGGTTGCGATCTGACGACAGCGGAGGCCGTCTGCGCCGACGGAGCGCTGGCCGCCGACGACATCGCCGACATCATCCGCGCCCTCGTCGACAAGTCGCTGGTCGTCACCGCCCGACGGGGCGGCGAGCTGCGCTTCACGCAGCTGCAGACGCTCGCCCACTACGCCCGGGAGAAGCTCGCTGAGCGCGGCGACGCGACGCGGATCCGCAACGCGATGGCGGCGCACTTCGCTGTGCTGTGCGGGGGGAGCGCGGCTGCCTACACCGGCGACCACCAGCGGGCGTGGCTGACGGCGATCGACCAGGAGCACGACAACCTGCGCGCCGCGCTGGAATGGGGACTCGCCAATCACGACGCCGAGGCGGCGATGGCGATCGCCGGCGGGGCGAGCTGGCCGCACTGGATGGCGGGCACCGCGGTCGAGGGCAAGCGCTGGCTCGACGATGCGTTCGCGTGTGACGGTGAGGCGAGCGAGGGCACACGCGCGCTGGCACTGATGGGCCGGGGCCTGATGAACTTCCTTGCCGGCCTGCCGGCCCAGTCCGACGTCGACCTGGCGGCTGCGCTGGCAATCTTCCGCCGGCGCAACGACGTGGACGCGCTGGCACTGACCTATGCGTTCTACGCCGAGCTCCCCCACGTGCTTGGCGACATCCCCGAAGCTCGGCGGAGGCGGTGCGAGGTGCTCGCGTTCTACGTCGGCCTGCCGGACGCGCCGTTCGCGGTCGCCGCGCGCACCTACGCCGTGGGCGTGCTGGGAGTCCTGGACGGCGACCTCGCCGCTGCCGAAACGCATTACCGCGAGGCCGCGGCCGGGTTCACCCGCGATCGTCCGATGCAACGTGCGATCTGCCTCGGCGTGCTCGCCGACTTCGACGAGCGCGCCGGCCGGTACGCCGTGGCGATCGAGCAGTTGGAGGAGGCCATCGAGCTCAGCGAGGCGGTCGGCCTGCGCGGCTTCGCGGGCTCGGCGTCCGCGCGCCTCGCGTGGGTGCTGCTCCACGAGGGCGATGTGCCGCGCGCCCGTCTCCTCAACGCGCGTGCGCTCGACGTCGCCCGGCGGCTGAGGAGCTCGCCGGCGCTGTTCCTCGCGCTGACCGGCGCCGCCGTGGTGCACCGGGCCAGCGGGCGTGACCTCGATGCCGTTGCCGCGGCGACCGAGGCGCTCCGGCTCTACCGCGCGGGCGGGCCGCGCCGGTTCAGCAACCGCATCGACCCGGAGTTCGAGGTCGTGTCGCGCGCTGCGGTGTGCTGCGTTGTCCTCGCGGTCGTTGCGGCCGAGCAGGGCGATGCCGCTCGCGGTGCCCAGCTGCTCGGCTACGCCGACCACATCCGCGAGGTGCACGCGGTGCCGGCACCAGCGTTCCAAGACGACGATCTCGATCGGGCCCGCACCGCAGCGATCGCCGCGCTGGGCCAGGACGCGTTCGTCGTGGCGGTCGAACAGGGCCATCGCGCCGACCTCGGAGACCTGCTCGGACCCACCGCCTGACAGTTGCCGGGCGCCGCTGACGCCGCGCTGACCCGACGGCGGGCTCGAGCCAACTCGGGGCCAAGCCTCCGGTCAGGGCTGGGGCGGATCCTGCGATGGTCCCGCATTCCGCGGGTCCAATCCCAGGAGGAAGCCGTGAGTGGATTTCTGTTCCGCCTTGGCCGCAGCTGTGCCCGCCACCCGTTCAGGGTGGTCGGCGTCTGGCTGGTGGCCGCGTTCGTCGTCGTCGCACTGCAAGCCAGCCTCGGCGGACAGTTCAGCGAGACCTTCCGAGTCCCGGGAGTCGAGTCGCAGCGCGCCACCGACGTCTTGAGGGACCGGTTCCCCGGTCAAGGTGGGCAAGCGGCGCGCATCGTGTTCCACACAGCCGACGGACGGCTCGACGACGCCGGCCACAAGGCGATCGTCGAACGGGCCCGCCAGCAGTTGTCGACCGGCCGTGACGTGGCCGGGGTGACCGATCCGTTCGCCGCGCAGTCCGCGGCGATCAGCAAGGACGCCCGCACGGCGTACGTCGACGTGGCCTACACGGTGAACAAGCTCACCGTCGCCCAGTTCGACGACGCAACGGTGGCTGCGACCGCCGCTCGCGCCGCCGGGGTGCAGACGGAGTTCACAGGTGCACTCGCGCAGGTCGTGCAGTCGGCTCCGAGCAGCGAGCTGATCGGCATCGCCGCCGCCGTCATCGTGTTGCTGATCGCGTTCGGCTCCGTGGTCGCGATGGGGCTGCCGATCTTCACCGCGCTGATGGGCCTCTTCGTCGGCGTCACCAGCGTCGGCATCCTCGCCGCGTTCGTGGAGGTTCCGAAGTTCTCGCTGATCCTGTGCGTGATGGTCGGCCTCGGTGTCGGCATCGACTACGCGCTGTTCATCGTCACCCGCCACCGCCAGCACCTCCACGAAGGGATGAGCGTCGAGGACTCCGCCGGGACCGCCAACGCGACCGCCGGTCTCGCCGTGCTGTTCGCCGGCACGACCGTCGTGATCGCCATCCTCGGCCTGTTCCTCGCCGGGTTGCCGGCGCTCACCGCGATGGGTCTCAGCGTCGCGCTGGTCGTGGTCGTCGCGATGCTGGCCGCGATCACGTTGTTGCCCGGCCTGCTCGGACTCGCCGGGACGAAGATCGACAAGCTGTCGATCCACCGCAAGGGGCATGTCGCCAAGCCGACGAACGAGACGTTCTCCCGACGGTGGGCCCACCACGTCGGTCGCCACCCCGTGCGCTACGCATTGCTCAGCCTCCTCGCGTTGTGCGCGATCGCGGCGCCGGCGTTGAGCCTGCGCATCGGTACCCCCGACGATGGCAACGCCGCCAAGCACACGACGCAGCGCAGGGGCTACGACGCGCTCGCCGACGCGTTCGGCAAGGGCTTCAACGGCCCGATCCAGGTCGTGATCGAGATCCCGGCGCCGGCCGATCAGGTCGCCGTCGCTCGTGTCCACGACGCACTGCAGGCAGATCCCGGCGTCGCTGCGGTCACGCAACCGGTGTTCAACGCCGCAGGTGACACCGCGACGCTGACGGCCAACCCGACGACAGCGCCGCAGGACGCCAGGACCGACGCGCTCGTCCACCACGTGCGCGCCGACGTGCTCCCCGGCGCCGTGCGGGGCACGAACGCCGAGGCGCTGCTGACCGGCCAAGCGCTCGTCACCGACGTCACCGACCGCATCACCAGCCGTCTGCCGATCTTCATCGTCGCCGTCGTGGCGATGTCGTTCCTGCTGCTGATGATCGTGTTCCGCTCGATCCTCGTCCCGCTCAAAGCTGCGCTGATGAACCTGCTCTCCATCGCCGCCGCCTACGGCGTGGTCGTCGCCGTGTTCGAGTGGGGTTGGGGCAACCGGCTGATCGGCTTGGACCACACGATGCCCGTCAACCCGTTCCTGCCGTTGATCATGTTCGCCATCCTGTTCGGACTCTCGATGGACTACGAGGTGTTCCTCCTCTGCCGGGTCCGCGAGGAGTACGTGGCGTCCGGTGACAGCCACACCTCCGTCGTCGACGGTCTGTCGAGCACGGCGCGGGTCATCACCTCCGCCGCGCTGATCATGATCAGCGTGTTCGGTGCCTTCGTCCTGGGTGACGACCCGGGCGGCAAGATGTTCGGCATCGGCTTGGCCGTCGCCGTGTTCCTCGACGCCACGCTCGTGCGGATGGTCCTCGTCCCGGCGACGATGAGCCTCCTCGGCCGAGCCAACTGGTGGCTGCCGGCATGGCTCGACCGCATCCTTCCCCATCTCGACCTCGAGGGCGGCCGCGGGAATGGGGACTCGGACGAAGACGTCATCGCACTCGAGCCCGAGCGCGAGGCCGTCGCCGCCTAGGCAGGAGCGATGCCCGGACCGCGCCGATCGCCGCGGCGGCGCGACCGAGCATCGTGGGAAACTGGAAGCAGGCCAGATCTTGACCCACTCCAGCATCGTCGGTTACGCTGCGCGGGTGTCGAGGGGGACGTCATCCGGCAACGAGGCGCTGCTCCGCCGGTACGGGCTGAGCGTGACGGCCCAGCGCCTGGCTGTGCTGCGGGCGGTGTCCGATCGGCCGCACGGCACAGCCGACGACATCGACAGCCTCGTGCGCGCCGAGATCGGGGCCATCTCACGGCAGGCCGTCTACGACGCCCTTGCGGTCTTCACCGACAAGGGCCTCGTGCGGCGGATCCAGCCGGCCGGGTCGCCGGCCCGCTACGAGAACCGGGTCGGCGACAACCACCACCACCTGATCTGCCGGACCTGCAACCGGATGGCGGACGTCGACTGCGCCGTCGGCTACACCCCGTGCCTGACGGCCGCTGACTCCTCCGGCTACGAGATCGACGAGGCCGAGGTCATCTACTGGGGTCGATGTCCAGCGTGCGTCGCGGCAAGTCTTGTTTCGTCTGTCGAATGATCCCGCCCACGTCGCGCGAAGTGGCAGAACCGATCACGAAGAAGCAACCATCAAGAGTGAACACCGAGAGGAGAACCTGACGTGTCTGACATCGGCAGCGAAAGCGAGAACCCTGTCATCCCCGCCCCCACTCTGAAGCCGACGCGGCCGAGGTCGAACCAGGACTGGTGGCCGAATCAGCTGAACCTGCAGGTCCTGCACCAGCACGCGCCGGGGTTCGGTTCGATGGGCGATGACTTCGACTATCCGGAGGATTTCAAGTCCCTCGACGTCGACGCGCTGAAGCGCGACGTCTTCGAGGTGATGACGACGTCACAGGACTGGTGGCCGGCCGATTACGGCCACTACGGGCCGTTGTTCATCCGGTTGGCGTGGCATGCCGCAGGCACGTACCGGATCGCCGATGGTCGGGGTGGGGGCGGCAGCGGCGCACAACGATTCGCGCCGCTCAACAGTTGGCCCGACAACGCCAGCCTCGACAAGGCCCGCCGGTTGCTCTGGCCCGTCAAGCAGAAGTACGGCCGGAAGATCTCGTGGGCCGATCTGCTCGTGTTCGCAGGGAACTGCGCGCTGGAGTCGATGGGCTTCGAGCCGTTCGGCTTCGGGTTCGGGCGACCCGACACGCTGGAGGCCGAGGAGATCTTCTGGGGCTCGGAGGACACGTGGCTCGGCGATGAGCGCTACAGCGGCGAGCGGGATCTCTCCCATCCTCTCGGCGCGGTGCAGATGGGTCTGATCTACGTCAACCCGGAGGGGCCTGGCGGCAACCCGGATCCTCTCGCCTCCGCCAGGGACATCCGCGAGACCTTCGCACGGATGGCGATGGACGACGAGGAGACTGCCGCGCTGATCATCGGCGGCCACACGTTCGGCAAGTGCCATGGTGCAGCCGGCGCAGAACACGTCGGACCGGAACCCGAAGGCTGCCCGGTCGAGGCACAGGGCCTGGGCTGGCACAACACCTTCGGCACCGGCAAGGGCTCCGACGCGGTCACCAGTGGGCTGGAGGGCGCGTGGACCAACGAGCCGGCGAGATGGGACAACGGATACCTGGACAACCTGTTCAAGTACGAGTGGGAGCTGACGAGGAGCCCCGCAGGGGCGCAGCAGTGGACGCCGACCGATCCTGCGGCCACGGGCGACGTGCCCGATGCCCATGACCCCTCGAAGCGCCACGCCCCGATGATGTTGACCTCGGACCTCGCGCTGAGGGTCGATCCGATCTACGCGCCGATCGCGCAGCGCTTCCACGAGCACCCCGACCAGCTCGCCGACGCGTTCGCGAGGGCGTGGTTCAAGCTGTTGCACCGGGACATGGGACCCCTGTCGCGGTACCTCGGCCCATGGGTTCCAGAACCGCAGCTGTGGCAGGACCCCGTCCCCGCCGTCGATCATGACCTGATCGGCGACGACGACATCGCCGCCCTCAAGGGCAAGATCCTCGCCTCGGGACTGTCGACCGCGCAGCTCGTCTCGACCGCGTGGGCGTCCGCAGCGAGCTTCCGCGGTACCGACAAGCGCGGCGGGGCGAACGGAGCACGGATCCGCCTCGCGCCGCAACGCGACTGGGAGGCCAACGACCCGAGCGAGCTGGCCAAGGCGCTGCCGACGCTCGAGCAGATCCAGCAGGACTTCAACAGCTCGCAGTCCGGGGCAACGAAGGTCTCGCTGGCCGACCTGATCGTCCTCGCCGGTTGCGCGGCCGTCGAGCAAGCGGCGAAGAGCGCGGGGCACGACGTCACCGTGCCGTTCGCGCCGGGGCGGACGGACGCGTCGCAGGACCAGACCGACGTGGAGTCGTTCGCGGTGCTCGAACCGACCGCCGACGGGTTCCGTAACTACCTCCGCAGCGGAGAGAAGCTGCCCCCGGAACAGCGGCTCCTGGACCGGGCCAACCTGTTGACGCTGACCGCTCCCGAGATGACGGTGCTCGTCGGCGGCATGCGCGCCCTGAACGCGAACCACGGGCAGACCGGACACGGCGTGTTCACCGATCGACCCGGGATGTTGACCAACGACTTCTTCGTGAAGCTGCTCGACATGAGCGTCGAGTGGAAGACGTCCGTCTCGACGGAGAACGTGTACGAGGGCCGCGATCGCGCGACCGGCGACGTGACGCGGACCGGCACCGCCGTCGACCTCGTCTTCGGTTCGAACTCGGAGCTGCGCGCCATCGCCGAGGTCTACGCGTCCGACGACGCGGAGGGGACGTTCGTGCGTGACTTCGTGGCGGCTTGGGACAAGGTCATGAACCTCGACCGCTTCGATCTCGCCTGATCGACACTGCGTCGCGGGAGACCTGGACAAGCCCCAGGTGTCTCCGCGTCGCAGGGCTACGGTCGGCGCGATGCTCGAGGACACGATCGAGGAGTTGCGGGCCGTTGCACTCGGCGCCGACGACGCCAGTGGGTACTTCGCCGCTCTGTACGCGCGGGTCACCGACCGCGTGCAGACGGCGATCGCAGGCGGCCGGTTCGGCGACGGGGAGCGGATGGCGCACTTCGCGCGGACGTTCGTGGACTGGTACCTCGGCGCCCGCAACGGCACGCGACCGCGCCCGGCATGTTGGAAAGCCGCGAACGATGTCGCCGCGGACAAGCACTTGGTGATCGTGCAGCACCTGCTGCTCGGGATCAACGCACATGTCAACCACGACCTGCCGCAGGTCGTGGTCGAGTTGGCCGACGCCGGGTCGTCGCTCGCCGACCTGCGCCCGGACTTCGACGCGATCAACGACCTGCTCGCCCAGACGCAGCCGGACATACTGCGCGACCTCGGTCACGTGTCCGCGTGGACACAGCTGGCGACCTCCTCTGGCGGCGGACGGGCTTTCAACTTCTCGCTCGATCGAGCCCGCGCTCAGGCCTGGCAGACGGCGGTCCGGCTCGACCCGCTCGACCACGACGGGCGGGCCCGGGACGTCGCAGAGCTGGATCGGCTCGTCACCGTCCTCGCGTACCTGATCACCCGCCCGACCGCACCCGTCTCGTGGCTGTTGCCGCTTGCCAGACGGCTCGAGGACGGCGACCCGCGAGTGGTCAGCCGTCAGCTCCTCGGTCCTCTGGCCTGACTGCCGAGGGCGCCGCGCTCGGCACCAACGGGCCGACGACCCGCTGATCTATCGTGGGCGGGGGGCCTTGGCGGCGCGCGAGGTGCGGCGACCTGATGCGAGGAGGATCGTCATGAGCGTTCGTTCGATCGACCACATCGCCTTGCCGACCAACGACTGCGCCGCGCTGATCGAGTTCTACCGCCGACTCGGGTTCACGGTGGTGGGCGAGGCGGAGTGGCGAGACGGCAGCCAGCCGTTCGTCTCGCTCGCGCTCGACGACGCCAAGATCAACCTGCACGACCCGAAGCTGTGGCACAACGAGCGGTTCACGCTGCGCGGCCCGACGGCACGACCGGGCTGCGGCGATCTGTGCTTCGTCTGGACCGGCACCGTCGCCGACGCGACGGCCCTGGTGGTGTCGGCGGGCGGCGAGGTGGTGACGGGACCGGTCGAGCGCGTCGGTGGACGCGGCGGTGGGACGGCGTCCGGGCAGAGCATCTACACCCGTGATCCGGACGGCAACCTCGTGGAGCTGATCACGTACCCGTCGTGAACCAACTGGCTGATCCACGTTGCGACGCAGCCGACCACTACCGTCGCAGTGGTGGATGAGCTTGACGCCGAACCGTCGTCGGGGTGCACGACGGGACCACCGCCGGAGGAGGAGCCGACCGGCTTCGACGTGCCGTCGGTGACGTCGTGGTTGGGCGCGCAGGCGCCCGGGATCGTGCCGCCGCTGCGGTGGACCAAGCTCCCGGGGGGTCACTCCAACTTCACGTACCGGGTCGACGATGCGACCGGCCGGTCGCTGGTGGCGCGCCGCCCGCCGCTCGGCGAGCTGCTCCCGACAGCGCACGACATGGGGCGCGAGTTCAGGGTCATCTCGGCGCTGTGGCCGACGGCGGTGCCGGTGCCGGAGCCGGTGGCGTTCACCGACGACCCGGCGGTGACCGGTGCCCCGTTCTACGTGATGGGGTGGGTCGACGGCCGGTCGCTGTACACCGCAGAAGAGACGGCCGAGCACCTCACGCAAGCAGCGCGCCGGCGCACCGGTCCTTCGTTCATCGACACGCTGGCGGCGCTGCACTCCGTCGACCCGGACGAGGTCGGGTTGGGTGGCCTCGGCAAGCGCACCAACTACGTCGGCCGCCAGCTGCACCGGTGGTACGAGTCGTGGAACGCGTCGAAGGACCGCGAGCTGCCGGACGTCGACCGGCTCTACACGTTCCTCGTCGAGCGGCTGCCCGAACAGCACAAGGTGAGCATCGTCCACGGCGACTACGGGCTGCACAACTGCCGCGTCGCCCGCGAGGGTCACATCGCCGCGGTCGTCGACTGGGAGATCTCGACCCTCGGTGACCCGCTAGCCGACCTGGCGTACTGCATCAACGCGTGGGTCGAGTCACCGGAGGAGTCGTCGAACCGCGACCAGCCGCCGACGACCCTGCCGGGCTTCTGCAGCCGTCAGTTCCTGCTCGACCGCTACAGCGATCAGACCGGCGCGGACCTGGATCACATCGACTACTACCGCTGCTTCAACCACTGGAAGTCGGTGTGCATCATCCAGGGCGTGTACGCCCGCTACGTGCACGGTCAGAAGAGTGGCGAGGGCGTCGACGTCGAAGGCTTCCCGAGCCGGATCGAGCGCAGCCTGGCTCTCGCCGTCGAGGCGGCCGACCGCCTGCCCAGCTGACGTGTGCAGGCGCGCCTGGACTCCCTGTCCGACGCCGCCGCCGGGGAGGCCCGGGAGATCGATCGAGGCGGTCGTCCAGCGTCAGGAGTAGAAGCCTGCGTACAGGTAGATGGTGATGATCCCGTTGTGGACCTCGATCGAATCGAGGTTGATGGCGGTCGTCGGCGTCAACGGGACGTGCTTGATCAATGTCCCTGACGGGTCGTACAGGTAGTTGGCGACCGATTGCAGGAGCACCGGCGGCGCGTCGCCGGCGTGGAAGGTCAGCCCGCTGGCGACCGTGGTCCCGCACGTCTTGTCCGACCCGCTGAAGCCGGCGGCTGGCTTCTTGGTCAGCCGATCGATGGTGACCTGCTGGTTCTCGCCACGCAGGACCGCGGGACGGATCGCGGTCGCGTAGGCCGTGTCGAAGGCCGAGAACAGTGCGGCGAGGTCGGCGCCGTTGCCGGTCGCGTCGATCGGTTCGCACTCGAAGCCGGTGAAGCCCACGCCGATCGAACCGTCGAGGGAGAGCGTGATCAGATACGGGTGTGCGGCATCGACACCCAACTCGTCGGGTTGGTACGGGATGCCCGAGTCGAAGCACACGTCGGTGGCCAGCTTCGTGCACAGTTCGAGGCGCTGCACGTCGATGGCGAGGACGCCCGGGTTGTCCGCCGTCCAGGGCGTGTCGACGTCGGCCGAGTAGATGCCGTCGGCGAGGGGCTGGCCGGGGCCCGTCGGCAGCGCCGGGGAGGGCACACCCGTCCAGTTCCCTTCGTCGAACGGCGGGAAGAGCGCGGCGTCGAACGGTTGGGCGGCGACGACCCATCCTGCGGCGACGTTCGGCTGCGTGGTCGACGGCGCCGCAGTGGTCGACGTCGATGTGGAAGGGGGAACCGTCGTCGCCGGCGCCGTGGTCGTGGCGGCGGTCGAGGCGGTGACGGTGGTCGGCGGCGCGGCGGTGGACGTGGTGGTCGCCGGTGCGACCGAGGACGTGGTGGTCGGCCTCGATGTCGACGTCGACGTGGTGGTCGCCGGCGCACCGACCGCCGCCGATGTCGTGGTCGCGGAGGTGGCCGAGGTGGACTTCACGCCGACCCGGACGGAACCACATCCGCCGATGCCGATCAACCCGGCCGCCATGAGAGCTGTCGCCGCGGCCGGTCTCCAGCGCGGCGATCGGGACCGGCGATGCACGAGCCTCGTCGTCGTTGCTGCTGTGCGCATGCTGTCTCCCCCTCGAACGCCGCTCAGGGTACGCAGCCGCAGACCCGCCACCGTGCACGTTCGGGCAGCCGTCGCCAGTGGCCGCAGTCGGGCAGCCGTCCGGTCGATCCGCTGGTTCGACAACCCTCGGCGATCCGGAGCAAGCTGCACGGCGATGCGTGCGCTCCGACTGCTCGAGTGGAAGTCCGATCCGGTCCTGGTCGACGTGCCCGACCCGGAACCCGGTCCCGGTCAGGTGGTGATCCGCATCGGCGGTGCGGGTGCGTGCCACTCCGACCTGCACCTGATGCGCGAGTTCGGGGACGGGCCGTTGCCGTGGGGGCCGCCGTTCACGCTCGGCCACGAGAACGCCGGCTGGGTCCACGAGCTCGGCGCCGGCGTGTCCGGGCTGACCGTCGGACAGGCCGTCGCCGTGTACGGACCGTGGGGTTGCGGGGCGTGCCCGCGCTGCCGTCTCGGCATCGAAGGGTTGTGCGAGCGTCCCCAGGACGCGCCGGTGGCAGGCGGTGGGGGAGGCCTCGGCCTCGACGGCGGCATGGCCGAGCTGATGCTGGTCCCGGACTCCCGCCACCTCATCCCGCTCCCCGACGGGCTTTCTCCGGCCACCGCCGCGCCGTTGACCGACGCCGGGCTGACGCCGTACCGCGCCGTGCGCAGGTCGTGGCCGAAGCTGTCGCCCGGGAGCACGGCCGTCGTGATCGGCGTCGGCGGGCTCGGTCACCTCGCCGTGCAGATCCTGCGCACCACGACCGCGGCGCGGATCATCGCCGTCGACCAACGCGATGCCCCGCTCGCCCTCGCGCTCGAGTTCGGCGCCGACCTGGCCGTCAGCTCCGACGAGCACGCCGTCGAAGCGATCCGCGAGGCCACGAAGGGCCTCGGCGCCGACGTCGTGCTCGACTTCGTCGGTGCCGACACCACCCTCGCGCTCGCCGCCGCTGTGGCACGCAGCCTCGGCGACGTGACGCTCGTCGGCATCGCCGGCGGCGCGCTGCCCGTCTCGTTCTTCTCCCCGGCGTTCGAGGTGTCGGTGCAATCGACGTACTGGGGCAGCCGGCCCGAGTTGGTCGAGGTGCTCGACCTCGCGGCGCGCGGCCGGCTGGTCCCGAAGGTGACCACCTACGCCCTGGAGGACGCAATGGACGCGTACGTCGCGATGGAGACCGGTGCCCTGGAGGGCCGCGCGGTGATCGTCCCCGATCGTTCCTGAGGCGGCGACGACGTGCACCCCGACGACACGAGGAGCATGCCGCCGACGTGAGCGAGCATGTCGTCCCGGTCGCCACCAGAACGCGACGTGTCCTTCTGGCTGCGACCGGTAGCGCCGCACGTGCGGGCCACGCGGCCCCATCCGCTGCGCCCGTCCGGACGTACCGACCGACCGCCGGCGCCAGCGGGCGCGCCGCCCGGCTTGACCCGGCGACTCGTCGGGCGGTTCGATGGTCCGCAGGTGGCCGCCGTCACCATGACGTGGAGGAACCATGAGAGCAGCGTTGGTGCGAGAGCTCGGGGACATCGATGCCATCGACGTCGCCGACGTCCCGGATCCTGTGGCCGGCCCCGGGCAGGTGGTGATCGACGTCGCCGCGTGCGCGGTCAACTTCCCCGACGTGCTGATGGTGCGCGGGCAGTACCAGGAGCGGCCCGAGCTGCCGTTCATCGCCGGGCAGGAGGTTGCCGGGACCGTCAGCGCCGTCGGCGACGGCGTCACCGAGGTCGCCGTCGGTGACCGGGTGATCGGCTCGGTCGGGCGCGGCGGCTTCGCGGAGAAGGTGTCGACTCGGGCCACCTCGGTCTACCCGTTGCCGGATGGCGTCGACATGGTGCACGGCGCGGCGTTCCTGACGACTTATGGCACGTCGTGGCACGCGCTGGTCGAACGTGCCGCGATCCGGCCGGGTGAGACGCTGCTCGTGCTCGGCGCCGGGGGCGGCGTCGGGCTCGCTGCGGTGGACATCGGCCGCGCATTGGGGGCGCGGGTGCTCGCCGGCGCGTCGTCGCAGGACAAGCTCGGTCTGGCCGGGCGCTACGGGGCCGAGGCAGGTGTCGACTACACCGTCGACGACCTGCGCGATGCGGTGCGCAAGTTCACTGACGGCCGAGGCGTCGACGTGGTCTACGACCCCGTCGGCGGGCCGCTGAGCGAGCAGGCGCTGCGCTCGACAGCGTGGGAGGGCCGGTTCCTCGTCGTCGGGTTCGCGGCAGGGGAGATCCCGAAGATCCCGCTCAACCTGGCGTTGCTGAAGGGATGCTCGATCGTCGGGGTGTTCCTCGGCTCGCGCGCGGCGCGTGATCCGGCCGGGCATCGGGCCAGCATGCTGACGCTGATCGGCCGCTGGTCGCAGGGGGAGCTGACCCCGTACGTCTCGCGCACCTTCGGTCTCGACCAGGTCCCCGCGGCATTGCGCGTGCTCGCCGACAGGGAGGCGCTCGGCAAGGTCGTCGTCACCACGGGCTGACGGCGTCGGGCAACAGAACGCGCCGTAATCCGGCTTGCGCGGCGGCGGCAGCAGTGATCGAATTGGGCCACCAGAGAGAGGAGGTGGTCCAAACGATGAGTGGTCAATGTTGTGGGACTCTGGAGGTGGTTGGCCGCTAGGCCTTCTGGCTGGACCGCCTGGCGAATCCACGCCAACCTCCGCCGAGCTGCGTACCGAACGTGGTCCCGTCGGTGAGATGAACGCTGCTCGGTTCTGATCAGCCGTTCGAACGAGGAGAGGTGCGTCGTGCACCTCTCCTCGTTCGCGTCGCGCCTGCGGACGGTCGGCTGCCCGGTCGAGCACCCGGGCACCGATCGACGAAACATCCGAAGTCCACCCATCTGCGCGGGGACCGGAGCCGCTGCGTACGGTACGGTCTTGACCACGTTGCGTACCAGGCGCACGTTGCCCGCTCCAGACCTCGGTAGGCGTCAACAGCCGATCCATCGAAGGAGCGCACTGTGCAGTCGACCGTGGCACCCGTCCGATCGGAGTCGGCACGCGGTGGCTCCGTCGTGGCCGCGATCGCGCCTTCGTCCCAGGAGCTGACCCGCGCCCGCCGCCGGCTGCACTGGCATGCGCCGAGCAGGGCCTCCACGTCCTCAGAAACGACTCCGTCTGGCAGGCCGTGCGATCGGACGGCCGTTGGCTCAAGCGAATGGGAGTACGACCATGACCATGCAACGTGACCCCGACCAGCTCGCCCGAAGCGGGCACGATCGTCGCCGTCCGCACGCCAAGCGCGGTGCGCCGCAGCGTTCCGCATCCGGGCGCACCCGACGACTGCCGACCGAGCTGCGTCGGAAGACGTACATCGCCAGGGGCGGGTGGCTCGGCGCGGCATGGACCGCAACCCTCGTCGAGGGCTCGAGCGTCGAGCTCGACGATGTCCGCGCCAACAGCCTGGCCGGGCTCCCCGACGCCATCCGCCGACGGCTGGCCGCGCACGAACGGATCGCCATCGGCCGGATCGAGGTCCTCGTCTGTGCCAGCGCATCAGACGTCGGGGCGTGGCTCGACTGGCGTGCGAGAGGATCCCGCGACCCCGCAGACCCGGCGACAACACGGGCAGAGGCGTCGACGTAAGCCTCTCGTCTGTTCGGGCCCGACGTCACCACCGCCGCCGCCGACGGTGCGGCGTCAGGTCTCGTCGGAGCCGGCGAGCGCCGTCAGCGAAGCGGCCACCGAGTGGTCGGACTCGACTAGCCCTGATTGGTCATGAGAATTCGGGTGTCGTTGTCGGATGATTGTTTCGGGTTGAGCTTTGGGTCGGCGGCCATTGCTGCGCAGGGTCGGGTGGCTGGAAGTGGTCTGTCGCCCGGCGGGGCTGCTCCATTTCTGGC
>JBBQTN010000020.1:0-40689 GCA_038213195.1 Acidimicrobiales bacterium
CGTCGTCGACGCCGTCGAATGCTGCGCCGCGCCACAGCCCGATCGCTTCTCGCAACAGCCTGGCCCGCTCCGTCGGCGACGGCTCGGCCGCTGCTGCGCTCACGAGGTCCTCGAACGCGGAGGCGTCCAACCAGTCGTGCACATCGAGTGCGAGCCGGTATCCGCTCTCGCTGGAGAGGATGCGATCACCCACGGCGCGGCGCAGTCGCGACACGGCCATTCGCGCCCGGTGTCGATCACCAGCCAGTCCGAGCTCTTCTGCGATCCGAAGGGAGGAGGTCTCCTGTCCGCTGCGGGCGACGAGCACGCCCAGCAGCCGCTGCGCCTGGTTCGTCAACGGCTCATCGATGCGGTCGTCGTGAACCTCGATCGGCCCCAGCACGAGAAGCCTCACACCATCACCTGCCCCCTCGATCGGCCGGATCGCTGCGAGCGTACCGAGCCTCGGAATTCACATTGTCCACTACGACCACCACCACACGGTCACCTCGGCGTCACCGGCCATCGGGTGGACGTGACGTTGTCGTGACCGCCGCAAGCCACCATCGACTCGACCCACAGATTTCGGGAAGAGAGGGCATTCATGGCACACGTCGTGGTCACCGGGAGCGGGTCGGGAATCGGCCTCGAGACGGCGCTGGCGTTCGCCCGGCGCGGCGACACCGTGCACGGATTGGTCCGGGACCTGCGCCGGGCGAGCCACCTGCGCGCACGCGCGGCGAGCGAGCGCCTCGATGTGCGCATCGATGGGCTCGATGTCACCGACGGCGCCGCCGTCGTTGACGTGATCGGTTCGATCCTCGCAACGACGAGCCCGATCGACGTGCTCGTCAACGCCGCTGGGATCGGCTCGATCGGTTCGGTCGAAGAGGTCGACGAACAGGTCGCCCGCTCGATCGTGGAGACCAATCTGTGGGGAACGTTCCGGGTCATCCGTGCGGTGCTCCCAACAATGCGAACCGCGGGTCACGGTGTGATCGTCAACGTCTCGTCGATCAACGCCCGCCGCTCGGCCAACCCCGGCCTGTCGATCTACGGGCTCTCCAAGATCGCGCTCAGCTTCCTCAGCGCCTCTCTCCGCGAGGAGGTCGCAACGATGGGAATCAGGGTGATCACCGCCGAGCCGGGACTGGTTGCGACCGACATCTACAACAAGTCACGGCAACCCATCGACGCTGCCTCGCCGTACGCGGCGCTGCTGACACGAGTCGACAACTCAACCGCATCTGCCATCGCCGGAGGGACGAACCCGGCACTGATCGCGACCGAGATCGTCGCCGCTGTGGACGACCCGGCCACACCGTCGCGGGTGCTCATGGGTGATGACGCCAGGTCGTCGTACGGCGACCGGATTGCAGCCAAGGTCAACTGAGAGGACAACCATGCTCCACACGATCGAAGACACCACAGATCGGCTCGCGCCGATCGACCGGTTCGTCTCGGACCTCGTCACCAACCGCCGGTTCGCCGGCGTCAGCGTCACCGTCGCCGATCGAGACGGCGTCATACGTTCGTCGCACCACGGGTACCGCGACCGCGAAGCCGGCCTGACAATGGCCGACGACACGATCGTCCGGATCTACTCGATGACCAAGCCCATCGTCGCGACGGCGCTGATGACCCTCTACGACGAGCACCGGTTCGAGCTCGACGATCCGATCGCCAGCTACATCCCCGCGCTCGGCGCCGCCCGCGTGCTCGAAGCCGGTCGGCTCGTCGAACCGATCCGACCGATCACGATCGGCGACCTGCTGACGCACACCTGCGGCATGACCCACGAGCTGCAAGACACCCCGGCCGCCGCGCTCTACCGCGACGCCCGGCTCAACGGCGACCCGTCAAGACCCCTCGCAGACTTGATCGAAACACTCGCGGACCTCCCGCTGGCCTTCCAGCCCGGCACCCGCTGGCACTACGGAATGGGCCTCGACGTCGCCGCCCACCTCATCGAACGGATCGCCGATCAACCGCTCGGCGCGTTCCTCGACGAGCGCCTGTTCACCCCACTGGGAATGACCGACACAGCCTTCGGTGTGTCCGACGATCACCGCGGCCGCATCGCCACAATGTATGGCGGACCCGACGTGCTCGCCCCCGGCCAAACCATCGACGCCATCCTCAAGGCATGGGACAACGGCACCGACGAACAACGCCACGTCGACGCCACCTATCCCTTCGACAAAGCCCACACCTTCGCCCGCGGTGGGTTCGGCCTTTTCTCCACCCCCGCCGACTACACCCGGTTCACCCGCATGCTGCTCAACGACGGAGAACTCGACGGCGCCCGCATCGTCGAACCATCGACCATCAGCATGATCCGACGGAACCACCTCCCCCCGGCACTCCTCCCCTTCGAGAACGGCGGCCAGCCGGTCAATGGATACGGATTCGGTCTCGGATCCATCGTGCTCACCGACGTCGCCGCAGCCGGCGGGGTCGGGTCGGTCGGCGACCACGGCTGGTCCGGTGCAGCCAGCACCCACTACTGGGTCGATCCGGTCCTCGACCTCACCGTCGTGCTCATCGCCCAGTCGATGATGCGCATGGACCAGCCCGACCACGACCTCAAGACCGTCATCCACCGCGCCCTCGCCGATCCCCCGACCCCAGACTGAAACACCGCCGAATCCACCTCGCGCCCGGGCAGACGCGACCGCTCGACGAACGCGCACGCCACGGCACCCTCGGTTGTCGGGCGAAAAGACGAGGCGCGTTCCCTCCCTGTCGGTACCGGCGGCAAGACGCGATGGTCGATGTCGCCGTGCTCGACGGGCGGCACCCAAGAACGGGCACCCCAGACAGGTCGCGATCGACGCGGTGACCGTTCAACGGTGGAACCTCACGCACGCAACGGTGGCGACCTGCTGTCATCACGTACCTGCGCGACCGCCATGTCCTCGCGGCGAATCCCGAGGGAACACAACCCCGGCGCTCCGATCGTGTGACTGGAGTCTGGGAGAACATCCGGAGCTCGGCGGCCCTCCGACCGGAGCTCGGCGGTCCTCCGACCGGAGCTCCAGTTCCGGGCGCTCCGCAACCGGCATGCCACTGTGCTGGACGACGAGCTGGGCTTCGACCTCGCCAAGATCGGACGCCGCGTCGGCCATTCGAGGTGCGAGAACAGCTCGACCGGGATGACAGCCCCCTCCTCGTTGAGCGATCGTAAGGTCGACGCTCGAATGGCGACGGTGTCGGCAAACGCCTCGACTCGATCGAGCAACAAGCGGAGGCCTCGTTGCTGCCACTCCAACACCCCTGCGGCTGGTGGGCCAAGGGTGGCACTCTCGAGGGGACTATCTGCAGATCTGGCGTTGCCCCTGATGTCAGCGGCCACCAGAAGTTGGCCACTGGCCGCGAATAGGTAGGGTGGTAGACCGAACGTGCCTCGCGGTGACGAGGGACCCGCGTGTTCTGGGACACCGTATGGTCATGATTCGGTGGGTCAAGGCCCGATTCGCCAGGATTGCCGGCGTCTCGGCTGTGGTGCGAAAGACCTTGCCGGACGGTGAGGAGTCCGCTCGTGCTCGTTGTCTTGCCACATATATAGAGTCGGCTGGAGGGGATGGCGATCCGGTCATCAGTGATGTCCTGCGGTTGTACGGCCGATGCGGTCGCAGGATCGCGTTGAACGGAAGGTGACGCAGATGAGCACGACAGCCGAACTCAAGGATCTCGTCAGCCGCTTGGAGCGGGCGATGAACGAACGTCGGATGGATGACCTCGACGACATCGTCGCCGACGACTTCGTCCGAATCTGCGAAGCGACTCCAGACGTCCAGGTGCGAAGCCGCGCCGAGTTCAAGGAGTTCCTGCAGGGCTTCACCGAAGCGTTCCCGGACAATGTCCAGACCTTCACGCGCGTGGTCGCAGGGGATGACGAGATCGGTGTTCTGGCGACCTATGAGGGGACCCACGAGGGTGTCTTTGGGCCGTTCGAACCAACCGGCAAGCGCGTCAGCTTCACGTTCGCTGGCGTCATGACGGTGGCGCACGGGAAGCTGTCCGAGTTCTGGGTGACCTGGGACAACATGACCGTACTCGGACAACTCGGTCTGTTGTCCGCTGCCTCGGGCGCCTGAGCCTGCGCGCGTTCGAAGCCACCGGCTCGGACTCACGTGCAGTGCGGGGTACGGCGGGCCATTTTGTTGGCGGGTCGAAGTGGTCGTCGCCGTCAAGGGTGAACAACTGATCGGGTCCGGGCTGCGCCGTCGCGTCAGCCGGCCGTCACCTTCGGCATGATCTCGTCGGTCAACCGTTTGAGATCATCGAGCGTCTTCGACACCGGCACGCCCTGGAACGGCGGCCACAGGAGCGGCATCGTCAGACCGGCATCCTGGTAGCGCTTCAGCCGGTCGGTGATCTGCGCCGCGGTGCCGACGAGCAGGTTGCTGCCCTTGCCGACGTCGGTCTGGTCGGTCTCGTCGTCGGTGATCGTGAACCAGATCATGCTGCAGATCTCGAGCTCGTTTATCGAGCGGGAACTGCCGATCTCCTCCAGCTCGCGCCCGATCGCGCTGCGCCACCGCTGGAGCTCGGTGGGCGTGTCCTGGATGCCGATCCAGCCGGCCAGCCCGTACTTGGCGATGCGGTTGGCGGAACGCTTCGGGTCCTTCAAGCCGCTGAAGAAGATCGGCGGGTGCGGGTCCTGGAGTGGCTTCGCGCCGAAGCCGCACGGCTCGAAGTCGGCGAACTCGCCGTGGTACTCGAACAGGTCGTTCGTCCAGATCCCCTGCATGATCTCGATCGTCTCGCGCACGTGCTTGTGCCGCCTGGGGAACTTGTCCGACGCGCTCGCCGCCGCGAACTCCTCGGGCATCCAGCCGGACCCGAGGCCGACGTTGACCCGACCGTTGGACAAGTGGTCGACGGTGGCGATCTCACCGGCGAGCACGCCCGGCGCACGGTACGGCGTGTCGATGATGCTCATCCCGATCCGCACCTTCGTCGTCTTCGCGGCGAGCCACGGGATCAACGGCATGCCGTGCAACCACTGGCCTCGCGCCGGCACCGGCAGCCCCAACGGGAAGCCCTCCATCATCCCGAACGGGTACTGCAGGTCCTGACGATCCGACGCTTCGGGGACGACGATGCGATCGAGCGTCCACACGGAGTCGAAGTCGAGGTTCTCGGCGGCCGCGGTCAGGTCCTCGAGCTCCTTGACCGTGACCTCGTCACGGAAGTTCGGCAGGTACAGAGCGAGCTTCATCAGCGACATCCCCTTCACCACGTTTCGTGGACCGATCCGGTCGACGACACCGTCGCGCCGGAGCTCCGAACCCCTCTGAGTCGACGCCCGGCGCGGACCGTAGCAGCTCGTCGAACGGTGGCCGACGCCTCAGTCCAGCCCATCGTCGTCCGCTTCGGCGACGAGCTGATCGCGCAACTCGCGCTTCAACACCTTGCCATAGTTGTTCACCGGCAGTGCGTTGGTGAAGCGGTAGATCTTCGGTCGCTTGAAGCGGGCGATGTGGTCCAGGCACGTCCGGTCGAGCTCCTCCACCGCCGGCGGGTCGGCCGCGTCGGCGGCGACCACGAACGCCACCACCGCCTCCCCCCACTCCGCATCGGGTCCGCCGACGACGGCGGCAGCGCGGACGCCCGGATGGCGCAGCAGCGCCTCCTCGACCTCGCGCGGATAGATGTTCATGCCGCCGCTGATGATCAGATCCTTGGAGCGGTCGCGCAGCGTGAGGTAGCCGTCGGCATCGAAGCTGCCGACGTCGCCGGTGTGCAGCCAGCCATCGCGCAACGTCTCGGCGGTGGCATCGGGCTGGTTCCAGTAGCCGGCCATGACCACGTCGCCGCGGACGACCACTTCACCGACCTCGTCGACTGGCACCCGCCGACCCTCGCTGTCGACCACGCGGACCTCGACATCGGTGCGGACGGTGCCGACGCTCTGCAGGCGTTCACGCCAACGCGGATGGTCCTGATCGGCGTGGTCCTCCTTGGAGAGGGCGGTGATCGTCATCGGTGTCTCACCCTGCCCGTAGATCTGCGCCAGCCTTGGACCGAAAACGGCCAGCGCGTCCTCCAGGTCGGCCAGGTACATCGGCGCGCCGCCGTAGATGATCGTCTTCAGGTTGGCGAGGTCAGCTGCCACGACGGCCGGGTCAGCGGCGAGCCGCTTGACCATGATCGGCGCAGCGAAGAACGTCATCCCCGTCCAACGGCGGAGAAGCGCGACGAGCTCGTCGCCGTCCACGCTGGCGGATCGCGGCGTGATGCTGACCGCGCCGCGCGCAACGTGCGCCAGGCCGTACAACCCGGAGCCGTGCGAGATCGGGGCGGCGTGGAGCACGCTGTCCTGCGGCATGATCCGGTCGATGTCGGCGAAGTAGCTGAGCGACATCATCAGCAGGTTGCGGTGGGTCAGCGTCGCACCCTTCGGCCGTCCGGTGGTGCCGCTCGTGTAGAACAGCCACGCCGGGTCCGTCGGCTCGCGGTCGACCAGCGGTGCCGGGTCCGTCGCGACGAGCCGATCCCAGCGCTCACCCGGCGCGACCACCACGGCCCGCAGCGAGCCGACGCCGCCCACGAGCGACTCGACGTCGTCGGCGTGGTCGTCGTCGGTGACGGCGACGGTGGTCTGGCTGTGGTCGAGGACGTAGGCGATCTCGTCGCGGTGGAGGCGCGCGTTCACCGGCACGGCCACGAGGCCGGCATGCCAGACGGCGAACAGCGCTTCGAGATACTCCGGCCGGTTGCGCATCACGATCGCGACACGGTCCCCGACCGAGAGGCGGAGCTCGTCGCGGAGGCCAGCGGCCGCGCCCGCCGTCCGCGCGGCGAACGTCGACCAGGTGGCGTGGATGCGCCCACCGTCGGCCAGCGCCGGGGCGTCCGGTCGCAGCAGACCGTGGCGCTCGACCCAGAGAGCCAGGTTCACGGCCGTGGCGCCGACGTCGAGGGGCCGGACCGTCGTGTCTCCAGCACGACGCGAGCGTACGCGCGGCCCGGCCAGCCGGCGTCGCCGCGCCGAGCCCGATCGGCCCATCCCCGACCGGCTCATCCGCGTCGCGACTACCGTCTGTGGACGGACGCCTCTCGACCACGCACGGCACGACCTCACGTCGCCGCCCAGGACCGCGAGAATCGACGGACCGCACGATGAAACTCGCCGACGACGAGGCGCGCAATCGCCTGTCCGCCCACGATCACGGGGTGCTCTGCACGGTGCACCCGCAGCGCGGCGTCGATGCCGTGCCCGTGGTGTACGTCGTGGACGCCGACGGCTACGTCGGCGTGCCCGTCGATCGCGTCAAGCCGAAGTCATCGTTGCGGTTGCAACGGGAGCGCAACCTCCTGGCCGACCCGCGGGCCACGCTGCTGATCGAGCACTGGGATCGCACCGATTGGTCGCAGCTGTGGTGGGTTCGCGCCGAGCTGCGATCGCAGACGGACCCCGACGCCGACCGCGTGGCCGCACTCGCCCTCGGTCTGGCCACTCGCTACCCGCAGTACGCAGACCAGCCGTTCGCCACGGTGCTGGTGCTGCGCCTCGTCGGCCTGTCAGGTTGGGACGCGACCGCTCGCTGAGCGGCCGATCTCGCCGATCACCGCCCGAACGCCGAGGCGACCATCAGCGGCAGCCCCTCCCATTCGCAACTCGCCACCGTGCGATGCGACGCGCTCACGTGTGACGACGTCCGCTGAGGCCTGCCGCAGCGCAACCGCCCAACGCACAGCGTTCCCAGGAAGAACGGCTCGAGCGTGCCGGCGACGAGGTGCGTCCGCGGCGGCACGCTCGGCATCGGGGTCTCAAGTCAGCGCGACGATCGTGTCTTCGGCGAGTTGGAGTGCCTGAGCGATGGTGAGTCGAGCACCGCGGGCCAGCTCGACTTCGACGATGACGGCGCCGAGGCGGTCGCCGAGCCGGCTGGCAAGGTGCTCGTTGTCCCGTGACACGTTGACGAATCCCGTCCCCTTGCCGTACTGGTTGAACGCACCGAGGAGCCGGGCCGCGATCCGCTCCTGCCCTGTCGAGGCTGCGATGGCGGCCGCCGCGAGCAGTGGGTGTGCCTGCTGGAAGCCGGAGAGCTGCTCCTTGGCGATGGGGATGGCGACGCCGAGGATACGGGCCGCTGTGCGGGGATCGTCGACCTTGAGCGCATACGAGCACCGGTAACCGCAGGCCATGATCGGCCCAGCCACGTCGACGTGGACGAGGCCGTGCTCCCACATCGTGACGGCCTCGTGTGGCGCGCCCATGCGAACGAGGGCCAGCGCCACCTGGTCGTAGGTGATGGCGAGCATCGACGGGTCGCCGAGGCGCTCGGCCAGCCCGATGGCGTCAGGGATCAGCCGGCGTGCTTCGGGCTCGTCGCCGAGCTCCGCAACGGCCAGCACGAGCACGCCCGTAGCGAAGGCCTGGCGGGTGAGGTCCTTGTTGGCCACAGCGCTCGGGATCTCGCGACGCAAGTGCTCGACAGCCCGTGCGTAGTTGCCGGCCCACACAGCAGCGAGAGCGAGGAGCCAATCGGCGGCCGAGGAGGGTCCGTCACCGGCGACCTCCACGGCGGCGCCGGCGTAGCGAGCCGTGGCCTCGACATCGCCGGCGTGCAGCGCCGCCCATGCCGTGCCGGCCAGCACACGGGCTCTGACGCTGACCGGCAGGTCGTCGCCGATGGCCAACACCGCCTGGAACCAGCCGAGCCCCTCTCCGGGGTGGCGGATTTGGAACAGGCCGGACAAGCGACGAACCATCCGGGCGGCGGCGTCGGCCCGGCGCTGCTCGATCAGCCAGGCCAGCGCGGCCCGCAGGTTGTCGTAATCCGCGTCGAGCCGGTCGAGCGCGTCGAGATGTTGACCGCCCTCGCCCATCCGCCGTGCCTGCCGGGCGGCCAACGCCGCGAAGGACGACGCGTGGGCGGCGCGCACCTCGCCGAGGCGCCCGCCGGAGACGAGCCGCTCCCACGCGTACTGCCGAAGGGTCTCCAACAGCCGATAGCGGTCGCGGGCGGGGTCGGCCTCGACCATCGACTTGTTGACCAGCTGCTCGACCAGGTCCAAGGCCTCCAGTGCATCCAGGCTGGCGACCGTGGCCACGGCATCCAGGTCGAACTCCCCGGCGAACACGCCGAGGATGTCGAACAGCGACCGTTCCGCAGCGGTGAGCAGGTCATAGGACCAGCCGATCGCCCCCTCCAGGGTCTGCTGGCGAGGAACGGCGGTGCGGCCGCCCCCGGTGAGCAGCCGGAACCGCTCATCGAGGCGGGCAGCGATCTGGTCCACTGAGAGCACCTTGGCCCGTGCGGCGGCCAGCTCGATGGCGAGGGGAATGCCGCCGAGGCGACGGCACACCGCCAGCGCCGAGTCTGCGGTGGCGGGGTCGGCCAAGCTCAAGCCGGGCTGGGCCTGGGTGGCCCGCTCGACGAACAGCGCCAGCGCGTCGGCGTCGCCGTCGAATGACAGCGACGGGACCCGCCACGGCAACTCCCCGGCGATGTCCAGGGGCTCTCGGCTGGTCGCCAGCACTCGCACCAAGGGACCGGCGGCCAGGAGTCGGTCGACCAACGCCGCGGCGGCTTCGATCACGTGTTCGCAGTTGTCCAGGATCACCAGTGCTCGCCGCTGGGCGAGGAACCGGCATACCGCCTCGGTCGAGTCCACCCCACCCGCCGGCGACACCCCCAGCGCGGAGGCGACGGTGGCGGCCACCAACGCCGAGTCGGTCAAGGGGGCCAGCTCCACCAGCCACACCCCGCTCGGGAACTCGCCCATGAGTCCTGCCGCAGTCCGGATGGCCAGGCGGGTCTTGCCGACCCCGCCCACGCCGGTGAGGGTCACCAGCCGCGCCGAGCGGACCAGGTCGGCGATTGTGGCCAGCTCCCGGCGGCGGCCGACGAAGACCGAGCGTTCCGCAGGCAGGTTGGAAGGAACGGCCCCCAGCGACTCCAAGAGGGGGAAGGTGCCTTCGCCCACCTGGTAGACGCGCTCGGGCGCGTCCAGCCCGGTGAAGGTGTGCTCACCGAGATCACTCAGGCCGGCGCTGCCAACCAGCCCCGCAGTGACGGCCGACACCAGGACCTGCCCGCCGTGGCCCGCGGCCATGATCCGCGCCGCTACGTTCACCGCCGGGCCGAAGTAGTTCCCGTCACGCTCCTCGACGACGCCGGTGTGCAGGCCCATCCGCACCCGCAGCACCGCCTCGGCGGGCCAAGCCTCCACGCCCAACGCTGCCTGGGCCGCCTGCGCGGTCGCTACAGCGTCGTTGGGACGGGCGAACGCGGCCGCGAACCCATCCCCACCAGTGGCGAACACGTAGCCGTCGTGCGCCTCGATCGCACCCCGGACGAGCGCGTCATGGCGGGCAAGCGCGGCGCCCATCGCTTCCGGCGCCGCGTCCCACATTCGGGTCGACCCCTCGATGTCAGTGAACAGGAACGTCACCGTCCCCGAAGGCATGCCCACGGTCACGATTCTCCCACCGACGGTCCCGACGGGCCTCAAAACCCCGCGGTCGACTGGCCGTCCGTGGGCAGTGCCAGATGGCCGCCGACAGGTTGTCGAGCAGGTTCCCGTGAGCCTGATCGCTCAGAGCGGGGCGGGTGGAGGCTCCCGCTCGTGCTCGGCGCATCAGCAGCACGTCCGCGGCTGCGCGTTCGACCGGTCGCTTCGTACGGTTCGTTGTCGTCCTCGGTAGATGTGTGTTCTACCCATGCACCCAGATCCAGGCGGGGGAGGCCGACAACGATGTCCCTACCACCGACCGCCTTCCCGGGCACTGCGACTACGGTGCTCCTCTGGCAGCGTCCGACCGCCACGGACGGAAGCACCTCGAGCGTACCCCGACGACTCGAACTGAGCAGGACCAAACGAGGTTCGCACATGACCACGATCGACGAGATCGCCCCGAACATCTACCGGCTCTCGAACCTGGTGAACGAGATCGGTCCGAACGGATTCACGTTCAACCAATTCCTGATCGACGATGAGGAACCTTTGCTCTTCCACACCGGTCATCGGTCGATGTTCGCTGCCCTACGCGATGCGATTGAACAGGTCATGCCGATCGAGCGGCTCCGCTGGATCACGTTCGGGCACGTCGAGTCAGACGAATGCGGAGCGATGAACGACATGCTCGCAGCAGCCCCACAGGCGCAGGTCGCGCACGGTGCGATCGGCTGCTTGGTGTCGATCGCAGAGATGGCTGATCGACCACCGGTGCCACTGACCGACGGGCAGGTGATCGAACTCGGCGCCAAGCGGATCCGTCACATCGACACGCCCCACCTCCCGCACGGTTGGGAAGCGCGCGTCCTGTTCGAGGAGACGACAGGCACCTTGCTGTGTGGCGATCTGTTCACCCATCTCGGCAATGGCCCGGCCTTGATCGACACCGACATCGTCGGCCCGGCGAACGAGGCCGAGGACGTTTTCGGGTACAGCTGCCTCACTCCGAACACACCGATGATGATCGAACAGCTCGCACAGCTCGACCCGAGCACTCTTGCGCTGATGCACGGGTCATCGTTCAACGGTGACTGCGCGACAGCCCTGCGAGACCTGGCTGGCAGCTACCGGACACGCATGGGCGCAATCGTCTGATCCGACGTCGGCGGAGCCGGGCGGCAGCGGCGCGGTCTCGTGGTCGCCGCCGGTGAGCACCGAGACGCGACCCACTCGGCGTTCAGGAGCAGTGGCCCACCGGCGGAGTGTCAGACGACGAACAGTGGTGCGCTTTCGTCGATTCCTGCGGCGATGCCGATGAAGGTGGGATTGAGGTGGTGGCTGAGTGAGATGTGTTGGCGGGCGGTTTGGATGTTGAGCGGGGCAGTCAGTGGTGGATGCCCCGAGTAGGTGGCTGCGCCGCCGCAAGACGGTGAGCGGTGGAGACCGCCTCGACTGTTCGGTAGTGCCCTGTTCGTCGCGAACCACGGCGCCGAGCGTGATCCAGCGGCTGTGGAGGCAGTTGCTCGCGCACGGCCAGCGACCGGTCAGCGTGGCAGCGATCCGGCCAGCCGCACGCGCCGTCGTTGTGACCACGCTCAGCGGGGCGATGGTTGGCGGCATTGCTCGACCGTGCTCGACCGTGCTCGACCGTGCTCGACCTGCCGTGTGCGCGTGTCCTCGACGCGAGCGGTTCATCGGGCGAAGATGCGGTTCAGTGCGGGAGCGACGTCGCGGTGGTGACGTATCGGGAGGACCTCGCCATGGCCGATCTTGGCGAGGTCGGCCGCGAGGTCGGCGTCGTGTTCGCCGTCGACTTCGAGGAGGACGTCGAGTCGGGTGAACCGCGTTGCGACGAGTCGAGGGTCGGGGCCCGCGTTGTGGACGCTGTCGGTGAGGACGATCCCGTGGCGGTGGCTTGCTCGTGATCGGCCGAGTTCGGCGAGGCCGACGGCCAGCGCGAAGCCGACGTTGGTCAGTCCCTTGGCGGGAATGCGCAGGATCGAGTCGAGGATCTGGGTTGCGGGCTCAGCTTGGGTGAGCGACTTCACCAGTGCGGCGTCCTTCCAGAACGCGACGACGGCCAACTCATCGTCGATCAGGTCGCGGGCGAGCGCGCCGACCGTAGCGGCAGCAATGAAGGTCTTCGCTCCGCGCATCGAGCCGGAAACGTCGACCATCAGCGCGACCGCGCGACGGCTGCGAATGCGTTCGCGCACGATGATGTCGGTGTCGTCGGGGATCGGGCGCTCGCTGAGAATCTCCAGCGTGCGGTCGAGATCGATGTCGTCGGACCCGTAGCGATAGGGAACGCTGACGAGCGAGCCCGCCCCTCTCGCGTTCAGTCGATCATTGAATCGGGGCCGCAGAGCGAGATGCCGGGCGATCGTCTCGACCATCTGCCGTACCGCTGGTGCGTGCGCGATCTCCTCGGTGACCTCGTCGAGGGCGTGCCGCTCGCCGGATTCCGTGGTCGCCACCCAGTGTTGGGACACGCGGTGAGGGGTGTTCGGGAGCGGACCGCTTCCTCGACCACCTCGGGCGCGATCGATGAGGGGCGTACCTGTTCCGGCTGATTGATACAGCAGTGGTGACTCATCGAGCTGCTTCGGACGGCGACGCAGGGGACTGAGGCGAGTACCCGGCGACGGACGTCCCGGGCCTGGCAGTCATATCGGGTTGGGAAGGTCCACCCTCGTGCTGCCGACGCCAGCGCGCTGACGACGCAGCAGGAAGTGGTCTTCCCACAACTCACGGATCACCTCCTCCGGGCTGCGCTCGCTGGTCTCGTCGAGGCGCACTCGAGCGGACAGCGCGACCAGGGCTGCATCGAGGATCAGCGCAGACCGGCCGCCGTCGGTGTCGCCCTCGCGGATCGCAGCGAGCGTGCCAGCGACGGCAACGATGTCGATGGCACCGCGCACGCTGCTGCCCTGGCGCACATCGGGGTGGTCGCGAGTAGCCCGGGTGAGCGCGACGGCATCGGCGACCAGCAATGCGTCGTCGCTTCCAGTGCGCAGGGCCACGATCTGCTGATCCTCTTCGAACGACTGATAGGCGATCGCAAGCCGGCACAAGCGGTCGTAGAAGCTGGCACTGATGCGTGTCGTGCCGACGTTGTCGAAGGGGTTCATCGACGCGACCACTCGGAAGTCAGGCGACGCACGAATCCGTCCGACGCGCGGCACCTCGATCTCCCGCTCGGCCATCGCGGTGAGCAGCGCGTTGAGTGTGTCCTCGGGGGCGCGGTTCAGCTCCTCGATATAGAGGAACCCGCCGTGCTGCATCGCCGTCACAAGCGGGCCGGGAACGAAGTTCTCGGCGCTGTAATCCTCGCGCAGGACCCGCGCCGGGTTGTGGTGACCGATCAGCCTGGCCGGCGTCAACTCGGCGTTGCCCTCCACGAACAGCAGCGGAATGCCCCAACTGTCGGTGATGGCCCTCAGAATCGTGCTCTTCGATGTCCCAGGTGGGCCCTCCAACAGAAGATCCCGCCCTGCCGATACGGCCGCCAGCACCAAATCGAGCTCATAGCGACGGCCGATGAGTCGCGCCGCCAGCGCCTGGCGCCGGACAGCCAGCGTCGAATCCAAGCCGCTACGCCCTACTCAGCAAGGACAAGGGGTGTCCCTCCGACCTTCTGGCAGAAGCCGGCGTCGACCGGCAGCGCGACACCGGTGATGTAACGGGCCTCGTCCGAGGCGAGCCACAACACTGCATTGCTGACATCGATCGGCTCGATCCAGGGCACCGGCAACGCGTTCAGCCCGACGAACGCCTCCGCCATGTCGGCACTCGTCGGGTTCTCCAGATCAGGCCGGACGAGACGGTAGAACATATCCGACATCACCATCGGCGTGTTCACCGTGGTCGGATTCACGGTGTTGACCCGAATCATGTGCGGTGCCAACTCCTGGGCGAGAGTGCGCATCAACCCGACAACACCATGCTTTGCGGCGGAGTAGTGGGCAAGATTGGGGAAGCCGAACAGCCCGGCCACTGAGCTGGTGATGATCACCGCGCCGCCCCGGCCGCGTTCCACCATCGGCGGCACGGCCGCCTTGATCGTCTTCCACACCCCAGTGAGATTGATGTCGATCATCTCGCCCCACACCTGCTCGTCGATCTCGAGCGCAGGACCGACGGTGCCAATGCCGGCGTTGGCGCACACGACATCGATGTGGCCGAACTCCGACAGGCCTTCCTGCACGACCTGCTGCAGCCGGCCCAGGTCACGCACGTCTGCCTCACGAGCAATGATCCGCCGGTCGAACTCCTCGACGAGCTTGGCCGTCTCCGCCAAGTCATCGGGAGTGGGCAGCTCGTACGGCACCGTGTCGATCGGCCGGCAAAGGTCGACGGCGATGATCTCGGCTCCCTCCTCCGCCAGGCGCAGTGCATGCGAACGACCTTGCCCCCGCGCCGCGCCCGTGATGAATGCAACCTTGCCGTCCATGCGACCCACGACATCCCCCTTTCGTCTGCGCACCGGCGATCGACACGGACCGAACGGTCGCGTCTCAGGTCCGGCACACCTTCACCTCGAATCGGGCCAACCCCCGGCCGATCCGACGCCACCGTACGATCACTCGGCCACCTCGTCAACCGGGTGAAGGAGGAACCTGGACGGGCGCGCCCGCCCCGCGAACACTCGCCACGGAGACCGCCCGACGGCCCGTCGACGGTGACGAGGTCGCCGGTGGCGGTGGGGCAGGTCCGTCGCGCGTGCCCACAGTTCCGTGTGCGGGAATGACCGTGACGTGCCGCCGTGAGGTCGTCCTCGTCATCGGGTGAACGTGAGGTGGGTGACGCCGCTGGGCGTCGAGACCGCCTCCACGTCGTACTGCTGCTCCAACGCCTCAAGGCCGTCCCACAGCCGAACACCGCGGCCGAGCAGGATCGGCACCTGCACGACGTGCAGGTGGTCGACGAGACCGGCGGCGATGAACGCGCGCATCATGGTCGGGCCCCCACCGATGCGGACGTCCTGACCGGCGGCTGCGTCCCGCGCCACCTCGAGTGCATCCGCCGGCGCGGCGTCGAGGAAGTGGAACGTCGTGCCACCCTCCATCTCCAGCGACGGGCGCGGACGGTGGGTGAGGACGTACGTCGGCGTGTGGAACGACGGGTTGTCGCCCCACCACCCGCGCCACTCCGGGTCGTCCTGCCAGCCCGGGGGGCCGAACTTGCCCGCGCCCATGATCTCCGCACCGATCCCGGGTCCGTGCCGATCGGCCATCGCGTGATCGACACCCTGTGTGCCGCCCGACTCGCGGAGAACTTCGCGGCGGGCGAACCGAGTGGCGAACAGCCACTCGTGGAGCCGCTGCCCGGCGTGGCCGAACGGTGTGTCCAGGGCCTGTCCTTCGCCGGTTGCGAACCCGTCGAGCGAGATCGAGAAGTTGTGGATGCGGACGCGCGACATGACGGCTCCTTCGGGTAGTGGTGGTGTGTCAGACCGGTTGACCTGTCCTCCGGCGAGCCTTCACGGCCGTGGGATTCAGGCGACCCCGAGATGGTGAGCGAGCTTCTGCATCGTCTGGAGACCGAGTTCGACAGCGCCGAAGCCGATGCCCGCATCTCGCTGCTCGACGGTCGGGTGCAGCTGCCGCAGCGTCAACACCGTCTTTCCATCGGCTTGTTCATCGAGGACGATCGTCACTCGGAAGCGTGCCGGGTCAGCGTCCACGTCGGACCCGTGATCCAGCACCAACCTCTCGGCTGGAACGACTTCGAGGTAGTCGAAGCGATTCGTGAACACGGTGCCGTCTCGGGAAGCCATGTCGAAGCACGCTCGACCTCCAGGGCGCACGTCCATCTCGCGGACAGTGCAGGTGAACCCATCGGGACCAAACCATTGGCAGAAGGCATCTGCATCCGTCCACGCGGCGTACACCGCCTCGCGTGTGGCGTCAAGGACTCGAACGAGGACGATCTCACGATCGAGAGCCCACGTCGTCGGATCGGTGATGTTCGGGGTGGTGCTCATGGCTTCTCCAATGTCGGTGGGGATGCGGTTCGGTCAGATGTGCGCTGCAGGTGCGCATCCAGCCGGTCGAGACGGTGCTCCCACGCCGCACGTGTGTGCTCGGCCCATGCGGCGATCTCGACCAGAGGCTCCGGCCGCAGCTGGCATGGCCGCCGTTGCCCATCTCGGCCGCGACTGATCAGACCCGCCCGCTCGAGGACCTTCAGATGACGGGAGATGGCCGGGAGACTGATCGGGAACGGCTCGGCCAACTCGAGCACTGTTGCCTCACCGTCGGCCAACCGACGCACGATCGAGCGCCGCGTCGGGTCCGACAACGCGGCGAAGACGACGTCGAACCGATCGGGGGCCGTCACGGTCATGGTTGCCATCGCTCGTGCAGATACTTCACAGATTGGTTATTTAACAGGACTGACTACCTGTAGTCAAGGACGGGTCAACCGAGGCCTGCGGTGGCGCGCAACGTTTCCACGTTGAAGGCGTCGATCGGGAGCTTCTTGACCCGGTAGGGGTTGGCGCCCCCCATCATCAGGCGTTGGATCTCGCGGCCTTGCGTGTCGACTTCAGTGAACACGGGTTTGGTTGAGCCGCCCCACGTGATGACGACGTCGCCGTCGAGGCTGCGCACGCTGCCGATCCCGAACGACACCACCACGTCCGCTTCGGTGCGTTGCCAGACGAGGGTGGCGGTGTGCTGGGTGAAGTCGAGTGCGTACTCGACGGCGCGTGGCGCGCCGGGGAGCCCGGTGCGGTTGTCGAACATGCGCAGGTCGCCGTTCGGGAGTAGTTGCGCGTCGTGCTGGCGGCCGAACCCGTTGTCCGGGTCGCCGGCGAAGGTCACGTCGCTGCTCCGTCCCCCCACCCGCCAGACCACGTCACCGGCCGGGTTGCGGCGGATCTTGTAGACGGTGTCGGTGTGGCGTGCCGACACGATCAGGTCGCCGTCGGGGGCGAGTTGCACCGAGTTGATGTGCACGAGGTCGACTCCGGCCACTCCGGGGAAGACCACGGGGTAGGTGGTGTCGGAAACGGGGATGTGGTCTTCGCTCTTCCACGTCCACACGACGTTGCCTGCCCGGTCGATCTCTTGCAGGTGGCTGTCCCACACCGTCTGGCGCACGCCCATGCCAATCGAGGTCAGGTCGACACCGGTGCGTTGAACGTAGGTCGCGACGACGATGTCGCCGTTGGCCAGTTCGGTGATGTCGTGATGGTCTGTGAAGCTGCCGACAGCCCTGATCGTGCGCAGAGCGTGCCGTCGAGTGCGTGCACCTCGACAGCACCGTCAGGATCGGAGCCGTCGCCGAAGCCCTGTCCGAGGAGTGGCGTCCAGGCGAGCGAACCGTCGGCAAGACGGGTGAGGTTGATCGCCGGGGCGGCAACCCGCTGATACCAGACCGGTGCGCCGCTGTCGTCGAGGATCATCATGAAGTGGCCGTACGGTGAGCCGGCCGAGGGGAACGCGTCGTCGGTGAGGTACCAGCCGGGACGGGGAACGTCGGTGCGCTGCACCTGGATCGGGGGGAAGTCGTGGGGCAGACAGCGCACCCAATACTCCTCGTCGGGCCCGCTGGTCGGGCCGGCGCGTACGACAAACGCGGCGTTCTCGTTGAGTGACAGCGACATCACCACGCTTTGCGCCGCTGCCGGCGGGGCGGCCTGCCCGGCCGTGGCGATCGACACGGTGGCGTCGAGGGCGGCGGTGGCGCGCACAGTCATCGGGTTCGGACCTGCGGCGCAGCGCACGGCGAGATCGTGCTGGTCCGGTGAGAACGCCGGGCCGGTGAACGGCATCCCGTCGACGCTCAGCGCGTGCAACGGGCCGCCTGGACCGAACGACCCGATGACGTCGATCACGACGTGCATCGATGAGTAGGCGAAGACGCAGATCTCACCCGTCGCGTCGACATCGACCAACGCGACGTTCGTCGCCTCGGTGCCGACCACGGCATTGACGGTGGATGTGATCGGACGCCCTCCCCCGCACGGATACAACGTGAGGAAGCCGGGACCGACGGCCTCGGTGGAGACCACGTCGAGCACGACGGTCGAGCCGATCGGCAGCCGCCCCTGATCCGCCGGGTTGAACCGCGCAGTGGAACCGGCAGCCAGCTTGCCGCTGATCCCACCGGTGCCGACGCGGGTGTCGAGCACCCGGGCACCGACCATCGGTGTGATCAGCGTGCCCGAACCGGCCGCGCCACCGAACCATCCTTCGATGTCGACGATCACATCAACGGTGGCGTAGGTCCACAGGCAGATCGCACCGCCCTCGCCGACTCCGATGATGGTGTGTCCTGCGCGCTGCTCGGCGGCGAGGTAGTTGACCGTCGACGTGTCCGGACGTCCGCCGCCGCACGGGTAGGCGGTGACGAAGCCTGGACCGACCGCGTCGGTCGTGGTGACGTTGATCGAGACTGCGGTCGCACCCGCGGGCGCCACAGGACCGACGATCGGAACGTGCAGCTCGGTGCCCTGTCGCAACGGCCCGGTGCCACCATCGGGGCGCAGGTCGGACGTGCGGGTGTCGAGCAGCCGCCGGTTGCCGAGCGTGTGGTACGGATCGCCGAACCGTCCGAACCAGCCCGTGACATCGACCACCAGGTTCAGCGAGGTGTAGGTGTACATGCAGATCTGCCGGGTCGCGTCGACCTGCACGATCACCGAGTTCGCGGTCGGCTGGAACGGGCGCGGATTCAGGTTCGAGGCGTTCGGGCGCGGCGAGCCGCACGGGTAGACGGTCACCAGACCACGCCCCGGCGCGTCGACCGCGGTCACGTTGAGCGCCACGGCCTCGGCGTCCGCGGGGATCGCCGGGGTCGCGGTGAGATCGAGCACTGCCGTGCACCCGGCGCGGATCGGCTCGGTCGTGCGCGTGTCCATCAGACGGACAGGGACCATGGCGTGGAAGCCGCTCTCCGCGGCCGTCTGCAGCACCGCCAGGGGGGTCGGAGCGGCGCAGCCCGCAGCGCCTGCCTCGGGCACCGCTGCGCCCACACCGCCGGCGACCGACGTGAGCAACGACACAACCATCACGAGCACCTTGAACCGAAACCTCACACGCGCAACGGTAGGTCACCCGCCGCCACGCCATCCGGCGACCCCATGGAAGTGCGGACGAACCAGCGGCACCACAGAGTCGTGCAAACGCAGGGACCGATGAACGCTCACGCAGCACGTGTTCCGCTCCCGTCGCCGAGGACGAAGGCCCGGCTCGACGCGCAGCCTCGACGCCCTCGGTGGCTGGACGGTGTCCGGGTACGACCCACGCACCGGGTTACCGTGTGGGAATGCCGCTGATGGAGAACGTCGAGAAGAAGATCCACAGGATCGAGGGCTTCGAGGTTCGGGTCCACCACGAAGCTGGCCGCGACATCCGCGGTGACAAGGGCAACGTTCCGCAGTATCCGTACAAGCGCGCGTTGAAGAACAGCAAGACTGTCGCGGCCTGGCGGTCCGGTCGGTTCGCGGGGAAGTATCCCGGCTACGCGGTCAAGGTCCTCTTGGCAGACGGCACCGAAGCGGCCGGCAACTCCCGGTTGAGCAATGTTCGAGACAGCTACATGGACGACGAATGACAACGGAGTGGTAACGGCCTGTCGTCGGCCTTGAACCGTTGCCCAAGCAGTCTCGGTCGCGGCCGCCCCTTCCAGCTCACCCACGCCGGCCACCCGACGAGAGTCACCGCAACGGTTGCCGCGGTGGCGGCCAGCCTGACAATGGACCGCGAGTCGGTGGTCGGCGCAGGTGGCGGTTGTCGGGCGCCGGCTGCGCCCGCCACCGGCCCGCGACGCCGCCCTACACTCGCCTCGTTCGAGGGTCTCGGGTGGGCGAAGGGGTGGTCGATGGCGAACTGGCGGGACCAATGCCGTGGCAAGTTGACGACTGCGCAGGATGCCGTCCGGCGCGTCAGGCCGGGCGACACGGTCGCGGTCGCGCCGTTCACGTGCACACCGCACACGTTGTGCAACGCGCTGATCTCCCGGCTGCGTTCCGGCGAGCTGCGCGATATCCGTATCGACCACCCCGCCTCGCTGTCGCCGTGGTGCGAGCCGGACGTGCTCGGCGCAATCGACCTGCACGACAACTACGCGACGCCGTTCAACCGCTCCGCCGTACACGCTGGCACCGTCGAGTACCTGCCGATTGGGCTGTGGAAGACAGACACGGTCCCCGACGGATTCACCTCGCGGCCCGACATTTTCCTCGTGCCCGTTTCGCCCCCTGACCGCCACGGTTGGTGCAGCTTCGGGCCGGGCGTCTGGCTGTCGGCGACCTTGGCCCGCAACGCCGCCCTCGTCATCGCCGAGGTGCACGAGGACTTCATCCGCACCGGCGGCGAGAACCACATCCACATCGATCGCATCGATGTGCTGATCGAGGCCGACGCGCCGGCCGGCGCGACGCCGGCCACGCCGCTGCTCGAGGAGGAGGTCGCCGCGGTCGAGGTCATCTGCAGCCTCGTTGCCGCAGAGCTGATCAACGACGGCGACACGATCCAGATGGGTGTCGGGACGGTGTCGTCCGCCCTGGGCATGTACCTCGACGACAAGCAGGACCTCGGTGTGCAGACCGAGCTCATCACAGGTGGGATCGTCGGGCTGGTCGAACGGGGCGTCGTGACCGGCAACCGCAAGAGCATCCATCCGCGCAAGGTGGTCGGCAGCGCCCTCGTCGCCTTGGCGCCCGACGAGATGGATCGGATCGACGGCAACCCGATGTTCGAGCTGTACGACTTCGGCCACACCGACGACCTACGGCGCCTGATCCAGATCGAAAACTTCGTGACGGTCAACAACGCCCTCCAGATCGACCTGACGGGCCAGGTCTCGGCGGAGTCCTTCGGCCAGCAGATGTACACCGGCGTCGGCGGGCAGACCGTGTTCATGATCGCCGGCGCTTACTCGCCGGGGGGCAAGTCCGTCAGCGTCACCCCCTCGAGCTCAGTGCCAACCTCCACCGGCACACGAGTGTCCAGGATCGTGCCGACGCTCGCCCCTGGCGGCGTCGTGACCGTACCGCGCACGTACATCGATTACGTCGTGACCGAGCAGGGCATCGCCACCTTGCGCGGCAAGACGATCAAGGAGCGCGTCCGCGCGCTCCTCGACGTCGCCCATCCCGAGTTCCAGCCACAACTCGAGGAAGACGCACGCCGCCTGTACGGCATCTGAAGCCGGGGTCGAAACCCACAGGGCGACGCGGGCGACACGGGCCGGCGCGCCGATGGTAGGCCGGACACCCCCGCAGTGGAAGATCGCGACGTGCAGCACGTCGAGCGGATCGCTGGTGGAGGGACGTGAGTCGCGACGATGGTCAGGTCGATGTGAACCGAAGGACCCGAAGTGCAAAAGAGGTCGTCGAGGAGATGTTCCGCCGTCAGCAGGCAGGCGACGACACGGTCCTCGACGAGCTCGTCGCAACAGACATGGCGAACCACGCAGCCGGTCCACAGGGCCGCGACGGGCTGAAGCGCATCCTGCGCACCATCGACGTCGACCTTGGACCGGTCACCGTCGAGCAACACCACCTCATCGGTGAAGGAGACCTCGTTGCCCAGCACCTCACGGTGCACGGGACCCACACGTCCTCGACCATGCCGCTCCTCGCCGATGTGCCGGTCTCCGGTCACGCGACGGCGTGGACCTTCATCCACATCTGGCGGGTCGCAGACGGATTGATCGTCGAGCACTGGGCGTGCCGCGACGACATGGGTCTGCTCGAGCAGGTCCGCGGCTGAGGACGCATCCGGCCGACGTCACGGTTCGAGCCGTCCACCGGGTGGGTACCAGGAGGCGTGACCGATGTCGTCCTGCCTCGCTCGACTGGTCCACACGGAGGAGCCCGGTCATGGCAGAGTCCTGCGGACGACGGGGTGCATCGGGCTCGGGCCACTGCGTGACCGGGTGACCGACACGACAGCCCCGTCACGTCTGTCGCGTCGGCGGCTGCGCGTCGCCATCATCGGCCACGCTCGATTCGGCATCGGTGAGCCGTTCTCCGGCGGCATCGAATCGCACACCGCCCTGCTCGCCCGCTCGATGCGCGATCTCGGACACCACGTGACCGTCTTCGCCGGCGCGGCGACGTCGCGCGTGCCGCACGACCTCCGCGTGCGACCGATCGTGGCCCAGGAGCCCGACTGCCGTGGCTACGAACGCATCGACAACCCGATGCCGGCCGGACGTTGGCAGAGCGAGGATGCCGGCTATCGGTCGGTGCTCGGGATGGTCGCCGACCCGGGGGCGTTCGATGTGGTCCACAACAACTCGCTGCACTACCTGCCGCCTGTGCTGTGCGCAGGCATCCGGGTCCCGATGATCCACACGCTGCACTCGCCCCCGTTCGAGACGCTGCACCTCGCCCATCAGCACCGAGCTCGCCAACACTGTGCTCGCCCACATCCGGCAGACGAGGTGGTCGCGGTGTCCTGCTCGCTGCAGCGCGAATGGGGCTCGCTGGCGAACACCGTCGTACCGAACGGCGTGACGACCGAGCGCTGGTCGTTCGGTCACGCGGCGTCGCCGGCGTGCGTGTGGATGGGAAGGATCGTCCCGGAGAAGGCCCCACACCTGGCGATCGACGCGGCGCGCCTCGCCGGCCGGAGGATCGATCTCGCCGGGCCTGTGCAGCACCCCCGCTACTTCGAGGAGGAAGTCCGGCCGCGCCTCGGCAACGGAGCCCGTTGGCTCGGACACCTGTGCACCGCTGCGCTCAGCGAGTTGTGCCGAAGGGCGGCTGTCGGCGTCGTCACCCCGCAGTGGGACGAACCGTTCGGTCTCGTGGTCGCCGAGATGCTGTCGTGCGGAACTCCCGTCGCTGCGTTCGCCCGGGGGGCCATTCCTGAGCTCCTCACACCGAGGGTCGGCACGTTGGCGACGCCCGGCGATCTGCCGTCCCTGGCGTCGGCGATCGATGCTGCGGCACGTCTCGATCGCCGCGCCTGCCGGGAACACGCCGTCGAGCACCTCTCGGCCGGTGTCATGGCCGCACGGTACGTCGAGCTCTACCGCCGGGCGATCGCCGGGCGGTGACGTCGCCGGTCATCTCGAATCGGCGATCGCGATCCCGTCGGTGTCCGGCCGCCACTCGATCAGACCGGCTTCGGCGAACCCGGCGAGCCAGCCCTGCATCGGCCAGCGTCCCCACTTCTCCCGGAACCTACGGGCGTTCGTCACGATCGACGCGAGGTGCTGTACCGGGGGGACCGGCGACGGATGCCACTGGTGGAAGGCGCAGCCGTCGGCCAGCCAGACGAGCGGAACGTCGAGACGGCGGGCCGTGAAGGCGAGGTCCGTATCCTCGGCGCCGTAGCCGACGTACCCTTCGTCGAAGCCGCCGATCGCGGCGAACGTCGACCGCCCCACGCCGAAGCTCAGCGACCAGAACAGCTCGTAGCGGCTGTCGCCGACATCGGACCCGGGCGCAGGTCGCGCAGGGTGCGGGTCGCTGAGCGAACAGAGGTGCGCTGGGCCGAGATCGACCGCCGACCGCTGCCAGCCGCGCCGCAAGTAGCGCACGGGGGCGCACGCCAGCGTGCCGCCGTCGGCAGCGGCGTAGGCGCTGACCAGGTCTGGCGCGGGGATGCAATCGACGTCGAGAAACACGAGGCGGTCCCCTTCGGCTCGCGCCGCCCCGACGTTGCGTGCTCGCGCCAAGGGCAGCCCCGACGGGTCGTCCAGCTCGACGAGTGTGACGGACAACGACGGCCCCGCGATGTCGTGCAGGATCCTTGAGATCGAGTTCGTCGACCCCATGTCGACGACGATCAGCTCATCGGTGGGCGGGTCGCAGCGCACCAGACCAGCCACCATGTTGGCCAGGTGGACCGGCCGGTCACGGACGATCGTGACGACCGAGATCATGCCGCTGCCGGCGCGTGCCGGTCGTGGACCGCCTCGAGCCACTGCGCCGCGCGTCGCGGTGACGCATCGACGGCCCAACCGTGCAACCGGGCCGAACCGGTCTCCAACGCTGCGTCGATGAACTGCTGCCACTCACGCGGCCGGGGCCAGTCGTCGGCGACCACAGCGGCGCCGGTCGCCGCGAGCTGACGAGCTCGGCCACGTTGCTCGTCGTGCGGACGATCCTCGGGAACACAGATGAACGGGCGGTTTGCCAGGGCGATCTCGGCGACGAGGTTCGCTCCGGCGTGCCCGGCGACGACGGTTGCAGCGCTCAGCCATGGGCGGGCGTCGCGCACCCAGCCGACCGATCGGCACCGTTCACTGTGCGTCGGCGTCTCCTCAGCGCCGACGACGGCGATCTGCCAGCCGCCGAGGTGGGTGGCGATGCGGTCCAGCTGCGTCGGATCGAAGGTGCTCCCCCCTGCACCGACGACGATCGTCAGCAGCGGCGCAGATGGGTCCAACCCCAGCTCGGCGCGCGCTGCCGTCTGCGACACCGGCGATGGCCATGGCCTGCTGAACAGTCCGGCGTAGAACGTCCGCTCGCGGATCGCAGGCGGGGTTCGCGCATCCTCGAGCTCGGCGGGGAACGGGGCCAGAAGGCCGTCCGCGGTGTCGAGTGCCAGTCGGTGGGGTCGATCCGATCGTTCACCGTGGCTGCGCACGATCACCGTCGACACCCCGCACAGTCGGGCGAGCAGCGACGCCTCGACCGAGACGTCGCACACGAGGAGCTGCGCGTCGGGCCCGGTCAGCCAACTTCCGAGCAGCCGGCTGCGGGCCTTGATCGCCGGTGCGCCCGTCGGCGCCCAGTGGAGGCCGCCCCGCGCGGTCGGATCGGCGGTGGAGGACTCGACCCGATCATCGGGCAGCGGCACGAGCTCGGTGCGAGCGGGGAAGTCGCCTGCCTGCATCGCTCGGGAGCTGAACACTGCGGCGGGAGTGCGCAGCTCGTCGATGATCACACGCGTACGTGCCAGGTGGCCGGCGCCGTGGTGGTGGACGTAGAAGCCGATCACGCCGGGTCCCTACCCGGATCCATGCTTGATCGGCCATCGCATCGACGTCGATGTTCGAGGACCGACGGCTGATCGCACCAGGAGCGGGTACGAAGGCACGACCATGTCTGCTCACCACACTCCGATACGCGTGCTCTCGGTGCCGGCGGGTCACGCCTACGTACGACATGCGCTCGCCGGCGCGACCGGAGTCGCCGTGCTCGACGATCCGACCAGCCCGTGGTGGCCGCCACTCGCCCTCGACCCCGGGTGGTTGGGCGACCACCGTCACACGTTCGATGTGGCGCACGTGCACTTCGGCTTCGAGCAGATCCCGCTCGACCAGTTGATGGCGTGGTGCAACGCGACGCGCGAGCTGGATGTCCCCGTGGTCGTCACCGTGCACGACCTGCGCAACCCGCACCTCCAGGACAACGCGCCCCACGAGCGGCGGCTGGCCCTGCTGCTCGAACGCGCCGACGCCGTCGTCACCCTCACGGCCGGCGCCGCCGCGGAGATCGCCCGCCGCTACGGGCGTCGCGCCGTGGTCATCCCGCACCCACACCTGCTCCCGCTCGGCCACCGCGTCCCGGCGTCGCGCCGGGCGACGGCCGCGATGTACTTCGGTGCCGGTCGGGCGAACGTCATCCGCCCGAATCGGATCGTGCCTGATGTCGCCACGGCGTGCAGCGAACGGAGGGTCGCGTTGCGCGTGCGCGTCCACGCCCACGCCCGGCCGGACCTGCGCAACGAGCTCGAGCAGCTTCGATCCTCCTCCTCGTTCGACCTGCGCGTCACGCCGCCGGTGGATGACGAGACGCTGTTCGCCGAGCTGGGCAGCCTGCAGCTCGTCGTGCTGCCTTACCGGTTCGGCACCCACTCCGGTTGGGTCGAGCTGTGCCGGGATCTCGGCACGCAGGTCGTCGCCCCGGCGTGCGGCCACTTCCGCGACCAGTGGAGCGAGGTGCGGTCCTTCGCGATCAGCGCCGACGGGACCGGCCCCTCCCCAGGCGCTGTTGGCGCCGCCGTCGTCGCGGCGTTGGAGGCACCACCGTTGCTCCCGGCAGAGGACGGCTGGCGGAGTGCGCAGCGCGATGAGATCGGCGCGTTGCATCGTGTGGTCTACGCATCGGCGATGCGCCGACCGGCCGCAGCGGCGCGATGAGCGGCATCTCGTCCGGGTTCGTCCACATCGGACCCGAGTGGCATGGCGTCACCCGCTTCGGTCGGCTGCTGCAGGCCGCCGCCCCCGAACCCACCGCCACGGTCGAGATGGGATGCAACCCGGCGCGTGCGCTCGACTTGGTCAGCCATCAACGCGGTCGCGCCGCGGCGTGGTTCTTGCAGTTCACCGACCACCTGTTCGGCGACCACCCGGCCGATGCCGCAACGGTCGTGGTCGATCTCGTCCGTCGGCTCGCTCCGGCTCGACTCGTCGTCACGCTCCACGACCTCCCCGGTGATGACTCGCCACCGGCTCGATGCGCGGCCTACCTGCAGGTTGCGACGGCGGCATCGGTAGTCGTCGTCTGCAGCACCCACGAGCGGGCTCGGCTCCGACGCTGCGGCTACCGCGGTCGCGTCGATGTCGTACCGCACTTCGTCGAGGCACGGCCGACGACACGAATCGAGCGCCGCCCACGCTCGACGCCGACGGTCGGCGTGCTCGGCTTCCTCTTCCCCGGAAAGGGGCACCTGTCCGTGTTGCGCGCGTGCGCGCGCTGCCGCCGCGAGGTCGAGATGGTCGCGCTCGGCGGTCCATCACCTGGCCACGCCCACCTGGTGGACCAGCTGCTGGCCGAGAGCCGCCGGCTCGGCGTGGCCTGCACGATCACCGGGTGGATCCCGGAGACCGACCTGGACCACCGCCTCGCCGCGATCGACGTTCCCGTCACCGCGCACGAAGCGATCTCGGCATCGAGCTCGATCGCCACCTGGATCGCCGCCGGCCGTCGCCCGATCGTGCCGGCGGGCGATTACGTCGACGAGCTCCTCACCGCCGCGCCCGGCACGGTCGCGCCGTACGACGCCGGCGACAGGTGCGCCCTCCCCGACTCGATCGACGCCGCCGTCGTCGACCCGTCGTCGACACGCCAGGTAGCGGATCTGGGTGGCTTGTCTGTGCCGATGATCGTGTCGCGCTACCTCGGGTTGGTCCGGTGAGCGACGCAGACACCGCCTGCATCATCGACGGCGGCGAGCTCGGGCTGACCGTCTGTGGCAACCGATGGGACCTGATTCCCGAGCCGGGCCGACCACCCCACGCCTCGGTGATCATCCCCTTCTTCGAGCAGCACGTCGAACTGGACCGCGTGCTGGCCGGGCTGTCGTTGCAGCGCGGTCAGGTGGTGATCGACGAGGTCATCGTCGTCGACGACGGTTCCCGACGGGCGCCCACCCCGCCGCCGACGATCCGGGTGCAGGACGGGACCGACACATTCCGCGACGTCGTGGTCCTAGTGCTCCGCCAGGACGATCGTGGTCGTCGCCCGGCGGCGGCACGCAACCTTGGCGCCAGCCGAGCGAGCGGTGAGGTCCTCGTGTTTTTCGACGGCGACACCGTTCCGGATCCGCTCGCTGTTGCTCGCCTGGCAGCGCTGCCGGCCGTCGCTCCCGAGGCGGTCGTGGTGGGACGCCGGGAATACTGCAACTTCGACGGTTGGCGAGCACAGGACGTGCGGGCCTGGCTGGGCGGGGGCGGGCGTGGCGGACCCGATCGTTACGACGCCCCCAGGTGGCTCGCCGACGGCTACGCCGCGTCCGAGAACTTGCTCGAGATCGACGACCGCTCGTACCAGTTCGTCATCGGCGCGATCATGGCCACGTCGAGCCGGTTCTTCCAGGAGATCGGCGGCTTCGACGGGAGCATCGATTGCTACGGCGGGGAGGACTGGGAGTTCGCTTACCGCGCCTGGTGCCGCGGCGCGCTACTCGCGCATCGCCCGGACGCGGTCGGCTACCACCATGGCCCTGATTGGCGGGGCCGCGAGGGTGATGCTGCGACCAAGAACCCGGAACGTCTCGCAGTCGCGCGCAGGATCCCCGGCCGAGACGACGCCATCCGTGGGCCGTTCGTGCGTGTGGTTGCGACGGTGCGCTGCGCCGCCTCCGACGACGCCACCCTCGCCACGGTCGCGGCAGTGCTGCGCGCCGGTGGCAATCAGATTGCCGTCGCCCTCGACGGTGCCTCAGCGGTCGTCGCCGAGGTGGTCCGCCACGACAGCCGGGTGCGGTGCGGAGCAATCGAAGTATCCGTCATCGAGCGCACGATCCTCCAGGTCGAGGTGGCCGCTCCATGCCGCCTGACAACCGACTCGCTCGAGGAGCTGGTCCGTCTGATCGTGCACGGCGGCGACGGTGAGATCGTCGTCGACGACGACGCCGGCACGTTGTTGATCGCCCGATCGACACGTGCTCTGGCCCGGGCGCGGCGTTGGTCGCCTGTGGTGACGAACCCGGATCAGTCCGCAGCGGAACTGATTCGCAGGCGGTCGGTCGCAGCCGAGTCGCTCTGCGTCGAGCGGCTCACAACACGAATCGATCTCGATCAAGTGTTCACGCGTTGACGCTGACGTCCTGTCCGTCGCCTTCTCCTTGTCGACCAGCAGCACCGGTGGGTCCGGAGTCCGTGTGCCAGGTGTCCGCGCACTGGCGAGAGGGGGCAGCATCTTCGATCAGGTTGTCGATTTCCGGCCGATCGCGATCCCTGAGCGCACCGCGGTCCGGGACACGGATCGGCCGACCATGTTGGGGCTCGTGATCCGTGTCGGGCCGGTCAGCGGAGCGGGCGGGTGATCGTGCGGTGCGGCGGGTGTGTTGCGGGTCGTGCCGATGGCAGCTGGGTACGTGGTCTGCGCGCTCGAACGACCGACCGCTCGGAAAGGGAACCACATGACCACGGACCGCAAGCTGCTCCGCATCTATCTCGAGGACCACTTCGCGGGTGCGACCGCTGGAGCGGCGCGGGCCCGACGACTCGCCGAGGCGGAGAAGGACTCGAGTGACGCCGCCGATCTGGCGACGTTCGCGTCCGATGTCGCCCAAGACCGCGACACCCTCAGGAGGGTGATGAAGGTGCTGGGAATCCCGAGGAGCGGCCTCAAGACCGGACTGGCGTCGGTCGGTGAGAAGATCGGGTCGCTCAAACCCAACGGGTACGTGATCAACCGATCGCCGTTGACCACGATCGTTGAGCTCGAGGCGATGCAGATGGCAGCGCGCGGCAAACGCTCCCTGTGGGAGACGATCCAGGTCGGTAGCGATCTGCGATCCGCACCGACGATCGACTTCGACGAGCTCCGGGCCCGAGCCGACGGGCAGCTCGCCTTGCTCGACGAGATCCACGGGCGTCGAGCCGCGACCGCGTTCGCAGCTGCCGAGCCGACCGGCGATGCGAAGAGTGAGTCGGACAGTACCGAGATCATCCGTGAGTCTTCAGATTCGACCGTCGACGATTGGCACGGTCAGGACGTGCAGCGCGACACCGACGCGGCCGACAAGGCTGTCGTCGAAGCGGGCGGTGACATGGTGGAGGCCGCTGAGCTCTTCGAGAAAGAACGTCCCGAACATCGTGCCGACAGGTTCAACGTCGACGCTCACGATCGCGAAGGAACGCCCGACGTCCCTGCGCCGACCGAAGAGCATCCCACCGGCCCGGCGATGGCTGCCCACAACCGGGAAGTCGATCCACCGGCCTGATCTCGCCGAAGTCACGCGACACCGAAACGGTCGCCGGGCTCGCCGCAAGACGACGACAGACGCAGTGAATCGGTCGTCGCGTGCCCCCGACCCCGACCCCGACCCGCTGGCGGCTGCCGTCCACCACACGCGAGCTGGAACGTCCTTACCTGGCGACTGGTCTTGGTTGGTTCGCTGCGAGATGCGCGGACGAACGTGGTCCGTGATCGCGGCGTACACTCACCGTGGCGAGCCCGGGGAGGTGTCTTTGGAAAGGTCGCGAAGGGTCCCCTCCGAGCAGCGTGCCGCACTCATGTCCGCGCCTGAGGACGTGGGTGACCGGCAGGCCGCCACGTCGGATCGTGTGGTGATCGACACCATTCGCGCGCTGCTGCGCATCCGCTCGGCTCATGGGGCGGCGGAACTGCTGCAGCGGGCGGTCCGGGACTTCGGCGGAAGCGTGGTTCTCGCCACCGACGCCGATCCGGACGCCCTGCCGATCGACCTGTCCATCGGAGAGGGTCCCGCGCTGCTCGCCGTCGCCGAACCGTTCAGCGTCGCCAGGATGCAGCTCGAGCGGCATCTCCCTGCGCTGGTGGAGGACGCCCGCCGCGCGGTCGACCTCCTGCGCCATACGGAGCGGTTGGAGGCGCACAGCAGCTACGACCCGCTCACCGGGCTGGCCAATCGTCGCGTGCTCGATCGTGTCTTGGCTCGGGTCGTGGGTGGCGTGGTGATCATGGTCGACCTGGATCACTTCAAGCTGATCAACGACACGGGCGGTCACGCCGCAGGAGACGCGGTTCTGGTGGCCTTCGGTCGACTGCTGTCCGGCGAGGTCCGAGCGAGTGACACGTGCTGCCGAGTCGGGGGTGAGGAGTTCGCGATCGTCGCCGGTGACATGGACGTGACAGGCGCCATGGCCCTGCTCGAACGGATGCGCGCGGCGTGGCCCGACCTGGCCCCACAACCGGTGACGTTCTCCGCCGGCGTGGCCGAGGCCACAGCCTCCGGCGGCCGCATCGCGATGCTCGCAGCCGACCGGGCGTTGTACCGCGCCAAGGAGCGGGGCCGCGACCGCACCGAGGTTGCGGTCGATCCCGGCGAGCCGGCCGGCTCGGCGGAGGGCTGGCAGCGGCCGGAGCCCGGAGAAGCGCTGATGGCCCAGGCGACGGTCCGGACGAGCGGCGACATCGGGGAGCCTGTCGGCGACCCCGTCATCGGTGACGCCCCACAGCCCACGGTTGCGCTGTCGACGCAGGGAGACGTCGGACGGCACTACGTCGCCTTCAGTGAGCTCGGTGTCCCAGCGGGCGGCGTCGACGCACTGGTGGATGCCTTCACCCACCGACTCCGCGAAGTCGAGGCATGGCCCGGGTTCGAGCACCTCGAGGTCTGGCAGGACGAGCGTGATGCGACGCGCTTCGTGATGGTGTCCTGGTGGGCGAGCAACGAGTCCTTCTCGGCCTACATGCGCTCCTCGGCGCATCGTCGTTCCCACGATCGCATTCCGGCCGGTCCCGACCGGCCGCGCGCCGTCAGCTTCGGTCGCTTCCGCGTGGTCGCCCGATGAGCATGGTCCTCGACGACACCGGGCAGCGCTTCCTCGACCTGGAGGCGACCGGCCGCCCGCGCGCGGCCATCGACTACGCACTGGAGCTGACCGCGGGCGGGATGCCGATGGAGGAGCTGATCACCGGGCTGCTCGGCCCGATCCAGCACCAGGTCGGATTGCTGTGGCAGTCCAACCATTGGACGGCGGCGCAGGAGCACGCGGCGACGTCCGTGATCGACGGCGTGCTCGGCGCGTTGGCGCTGGGCTTTCCTCCGGCGGCCGTGGCGCGAGGGTCGGTGCTGGTGGCCTGCGTCGAGGGCGAGTACCACTCCGTCCCGGCGCGCATGGGGGTGGAGCGGTTGCGGCTGGACGGCTGGGACGTCGCGTTCCTGGGCGCCAGCCTGCCGGCCGCGGATCTGCAGAGCTTCGCGGCACGCAGCGAGGCCGACTGCGTGGTGCTCAGCTGCACCGTCCCGCTGTTCCTGCCGGGGGCTGCGCGGAGCATCGCTGCGGTGGCCGACCTCGGCATGCCCGCCGTCGCGGCAGGTGCCGGCTTCGGCGCCGCATCGCGTCGGTCGGAGCGGCTGGGCGCGTCGGGTTGGATCGGTCCGGCGGCCGACCCGACCGAGGTGTTGAGCGGGCCGCTGCGAGCGGCCCGGGCGGTTCAGCCGGACGCCCTCGCCGCGGAGCTGGAGCTCCGCGGCGCCGAGATCGTGGCCGCCTGCATGGACGAGATGTTCGCGAGGATCCCGGCGATGTCTACCTACACATCGCGCCAGCTTGCGCACACCCGAGCTGACCTCGCCTACATCTTGGGCTACCTTGGCGTCGCGCATGACGTCGACGAGACCGAGTTGTTCGACGACTTCATCGCGTGGCTCGCCGACGTCCTCGCCAGCCGCAACGTGCCCGTTGGGGTGCTCGCCGAGTCCCTCGACATCGTCGCCGTGGTCCTCGAGCGCGCCTCTCACTCGGCTCCGGGGAACGTGTGCAAACTGGCCGCGCAACGGCTCCGCGCGGACTGAGGCTCGTCGGCGGGAGCTGCCGCGCTCGCGATCTGCCACGCGTCACGGGCTTGACGAGCATCAAACGCAGTCTCAGGTCGTCGGACCCTGTGACGATCGAGGAGAGCGTGTCGGGCTGATCACGGTCTGTGGACGCACCGTAGGTCCCTCGCCACGTCACGTGGTAGTGTGGTCGGTGTCGCCGCTCGGTTGCGGCGCAATTCTGAGACGCCTGGTGGGGCGGGTCGACACGTGGTCGGCGCGTTCATCGGCTCGACGCCTCCCGAGTGGAGAGGGGTCGCGGCGTGGTGGCGAGGTTGGAGGTCCACGATGGTCAGGGCGGTCTGCCGAAGGCGCTGACGGGCATCATCGGTCTCGACGAGGTGACCGACGGTGGTCTGCCACGAGGTCGGCCGACGCTGGTGTGCGGCCCGGCGGGCTGCGGCAAGACGCTGTTGGCGATGGAGTTCCTGGTGCGGGGAATCACCGAGTTCGGCGAGCCCGGCGTGTTCGTCGCGTTCGAGGAGTCAGTGGACGACCTGATCGCGAACGTGGCCTCGATGAACTTCGATCTCGCCCGGCTCGTTCGCAACTCCCAGCTGGTCATCGATCACGTCAGCGTTGGCGGCGCAGAGGTGGAGGAGACGGGAGACTGGGACCTGGACGGGTTGTGCCTGCGTCTCGGCGCAGCGATCGATGCAGTCGGGGCGAAACGGGTGGTGATCGACACCATCGAGACGATGTTCGGTGCGTTCGCGAACACAGGGATCCTTCGTCGTGAGCTGCGCCGCCTGTTCGGTTGGCTGAAGGCGCGTGGGGTGACCGTCGTCATCACCGGTGAGCGTGGTGACGGCACGCTGACGCGTCACGGCATCGAGGAGTACGTATCGGACTGTGTGATCGTGCTCGATCATCGGGTGACCGAGCAGACGTCGACCCGGCGGTTGCGGATCATCAAGTACCGCGGTTCACTCCACGGCACCAACGAGTACCCGTTCCTGATCGGCAAGTTCGGTGTGTCGGTGCTGCCGATCACAGCCCTCGGTTTGCGCCACAACGTGTCCACCGAGCGGGTGTCGACCGGTGTCTCGCGTCTCGACGCGATGTTGGGTGAAGGTGGCTTCTACAGGGGCAGCACGGTCCTCGTCAGTGGTACCGCGGGGACGGGCAAGTCGACGCTGGCAGCGCAGTTCTGCGACGCGACCTGCCGTCGAGGCGAACGGGCGATGTACTTCGCCTGCGAGGAGTCCGCGGCCGAGATCATCCGCAACATGGCCTCGGTCGGCATCGACCTGCAGCAGTGGGTGGACGCCGGCATGCTCAGGTTCCAGTGCAATCGTCCGAGCCTGCTCGGTCTGGAGGCCTACTTGTTCGAGATGCAGGAGATGGTCGGAGAGTTCATCCCTGCAGCGGTGGTGATGGATCCGATCTCCGACCTGTTGCGTGCCGGGACGGGCGAAGACGTTTCGGCGATGGTCACACGCCAGGTCGACTACTTGAAGGCTCGCGGTGTGACCGCGCTGTTCACCAGTTTGAACTCGGACGCCGAGCCGAGCCATGGAGACCAGCTGATCGCGTCGTTGGTCGACACGTGGTTGCTTGTCAAGACGACCGAGGGCAATGGCGAGCACAACCGGCTGCTGTACGTGCTCAAGTCCCGCGGGATGGCCCACTCGAACCAGATCCGTGAGTTCCTGCTCACCGATCAAGGCATCGAGCTGGCCGACGTCTACGTCGGTCCGCAGGGTGTGCTGACCGGTTCCGCTCGCCAAGCGCAGGAGGCCAAGGAGCACGCCGACGGCACGGCCCGACTGGAGGACCTCGAGCAGCGCCGGGTGAACTTGGAGCACCGACGCGTGATGGTCGAGGCGCAGACGGCGACGTTGTGGCGCGAGTTCGACGACGAAGCGGACGTCGTTCAACGTCTGCTCAGCAGCGGCTCTTCGGGAGCGGTCGACCGTGCAGGTCAGCGCGCCGAACAGGGGCGGATGCGCCGCGCCGACGCGGACGATTCCGAAGGTCGGATCGAAGTCGACGTCGGCGCCCCATGATCACAGCCGATGGCCCAGACCCCGCCGTCCGACCTCCTCGTGAGTTCTGGTCGCTGCGTCTCTATGTCGCAGGACAATCACCCAAGTCGTTGCGCGCATGTGCGAACTTGAAGCAGCTGTGTGAGGAGCACCTCGCCGGCCAGTACGAGATCGAGATCATCGATCTCGTATTGGAGCCGTCACGCGCGAGCAGCGACGACATCATCGCGATCCCCACATTGGTGCGCAGGCTGCCCGAACCGCTGCGCAAGATCATCGGCGACCTCTCCAACACCGAGCGCGTCCTCATCGGGCTGCGGCTCGTCTCGAACCTCTGATGACTCCGCCGTCCGAGACCTCGCTCGAGCGGTGCGAGGAGCGCCTCGCCGCCTCCGTTGCAGCGTTCTACGACCTGACCTTGTTCGTCAGCGGTGCCTCCGATCTCGCGGCGCGTGCGATCGCCGACGCAAAGCAGCTGTGTGAGACCTACCTGGTCGGTCACTACCGCCTGTCGGTCATCGATGTGCATGACGTCGTCGCCGGCCTGTGCGTCAGCGAGGTCCTCGCCACCCCGACGCTGGTGAAGAACCTGCCCACGCCGGTGCGCCGGGTGGTCGGCGACCTGTCGCGTGCGGACAGGGTGCTTCGCGGTCTCGATCTGCCGATCGCTCTGGTAGCGGCCTCGGCGAACAGGTAGACGTTCACATGCCGGGACCGCTGCTCACGCCGAGCGAGCCGACATCGACTCAGCCACGCCGCCGATCGAGACGGGTCAAGGCGGCCATCGGCGACCTCGCGGCCGTCGCGGGGAGCTTCGTCGAGGAACTCGACGTCCGCTCGACGCAGAGCGACTCGATCGTCCGCATGGCGGAGGCGGTCGACACCCTCCGCGCCATCGCCGCAGGGGAAGTCGACGCGTTCGTGGTCTCCGACGGAGGCGCGAGCCGTCAGGTTTTCACCTTGTCGACTGCGGATCGGCCGTACCGGATGTTCGTCGAGAACATGCGCGATGGCGCGGCGACCATGTCGTCGACCGGACTCATCCTGTACGCGAACGCCCGTCTCGCCGAACTGCTTCTGCGATCCCGGGACAAGATCGTCGGCTCGCAGCTCGCGGACTTCGTCGCCGGCCACGTCGCCGTCGGTGTGGACGACCTCCGCGGCGACGCGGGAAGCGGCCTCACCATCGAGCTCGACCTCATCGATTCGGACGGCGTCTCGGTTCCAGTCCGCGTCGGCGCGTCGCCGCTCGACCTCGACGGCGACCGCCTCACCTGCCTCACGTTCACCGACCTCAGAACACAACGGGCACAGGACCGTCTGATCGCCGGCCTCAGCCTCGCGCAAGATCAGCGAATGGCCGATTTGCAGGACGCGCAGTCGGCCCTCACCACACAAGCGACGCATGATGCCCTGACCGGCCTCGCGAACCGGGGTCTGGTGGTTGATCGCATCGATCGCGCCCTGGCGCAAGCGCGGCATTCGGGTCGCCACACGGCCGTGCTGTTCATCGATCTCGACCGTTTCAAGCAGATCAACGACACTCGTGGCCACGCCGCCGGTGACGCGGTGTTGCGGCGCGTCGCGGAGCAGTTGGTCAGCGGCCTGCGCGCCATTGACACCGTTGCGCGCATCGGAGGTGATGAGTTCGTGGTCCTCGCGCCCGAGATCGACAGCCTTGCCGACGCGATCGACATCGGTCGCCGACTGCTCGCTGAGCTCGGCCGCAGCGACGTGCCCGACGATGGCCTTGCCGTCGGGGCGAGCATCGGCATCTCGATCTCCGACGCCGGGCGCGGCACCGCGGAAACGCTGCTGGCAGAGGCCGACCTCGCCATGTACGAGGCGAAGACGCTGGGTGGCCGCCGGGTCGAGGTCTTCGACGCCGCACTCCGACAACACGTCCAACAGCAGGAGATCGCCCGACGAACGCTCCGATCGGCCATCGACGAACACCGGATCATCGCCCACTACCAACCGATCGTCGACCTGACGACCCGCGGCGTCGTGGGGTTCGAGGCGCTCGCACGGATCACGATGCAGGACGGGACCATCCTTGCCCCCTCCGCATTCATCCCGGCCGCCGAGGAGAACGGTCTTGTCGTTCCTCTCGGCACGCAAATGCTCGCGATCGCCTGTGCACAGGCCAAGGACTGGCAGCCGACCAAGCCGTCGGACCGGGAGTTGTCGATCGCCGTCAACCTCTCGTCACGTCAGTTCGAACCGCGTGACCTCCCGACAATTGTCCGCACCACACTTGAATGGGCGGACCTGGACCCGCGTTGTCTCCACCTCGAGCTCACGGAGACCACGATCATCGAGCTTCGTCCCGACATCCTCCAGCAACTCACCGACATCCGAGATCTCGGAGTCGAACTCGGCCTCGATGACTTCGGTACTGGATATGCCTCGCTGACGCACCTTCGTCGACTGCCGCTCACCTTCGTCAAGATCGACCAATCGTTCGTGCAAGGTCTCGGCAGCGACGATGAGGACCAGCGGATCGTCGCGGCAGTCATCGACCTCGCCGCCAACCTCGGACTGCGTTCGATTGCCGAAGGCGTCGAAACCCACGAACAGCTCGATCGACTGAGCGATCTCGGCTGCGATCAAGCGCAGGGCTACTTGCTCACCGGTCCGCTGCCGCCGCCCGACATCCGCGCTCTCGCTCAAGGGCGGCAACAGCGGCAACCCAGGACAATGCGTTGAACCGAACCTCGCGCTGGTGGAGTTCCTCGCCGCGCCCGCTCCGGCGGGTCCCGTCCGGCCGGTCGGTGGCGACCCGTCAGCGCCGTCGCTGCAGTCGTCGCAGCGGGATCACGACCGCTCGCAGAACAGGGCGGTGGTACCGGTCAGGTCGAACAGGCGTGTGACAACCGGTGACACGTTGCTCAGCAGCACACGGGCTCCTCGGTCTGCAAGGTCCGACTGAAGACGGACCAACGCCCGCAACAGGATCGACGACGCGAACGTCACGTCGGCGAGAGCGAGCGTCACGTCCTCGCCTTTGGCGACGGCATCCGAGAACGCCGTCGCCACGGCAGCGATATTCGCTTCGTCGAACTCACCCCGTAGTTGGATCAGGCACGGCGAACCATCGACATGCACCACGTCACCGATCAAGTGCTTCTCCACGACCTCATCCACGGGAAACTCCCAGATCTCAATCGTGTAACAGTCAGACGACGCGGTCCAAGGTAACAGCGACGGTTCGGAGCCCGGCAGGTGCTGCCGCGCACCACCCCTTCAGGTGTGCCGCCGAGGTCACCTCCTCGCAGGCGTAGCGTTGAGCCCGCGGCTCAGCTCGTTTCCGAGGTCGTGGCTTCGATCGGCTGGGGCTCGCTGGTTGCATCGCCTTGTCCGACTTGCACCTTGCGTGGCTTGGCCTTCTCGGACACCGGGATCCGGACGGTGAGCACGCCGTCGTGGAGGTCGGCTTCGAGATGTTCGAGGTCGAGTCCATCGCCGAGCTGGATCTGGCGGCGGAAGCTGCCCCGGTACCGTTCACCGAAGTACGGCTGGTCGTGTTCCTGGCGCCGCCAGTCACGTTCGGCGGCGACCGTCAACACGTTCCGGTCGACGGTGATGTCGAGGTTCTCGGCCTTCACGCCCGGTAGGTCGATGTGCACCCACACGTCGCTGCCGCGCCGGAACGCATCCATCGGCATCACCCCGGACCCGTTGGGCTGGCGACCGGAGAGCCGACTGAAGATCGTGTCGAGGTCGCGGAACGGATCGGTCTGGATCAACATGTCATACCCCTTCTGGTCTTCCGCGGTCGGGCGACCGCGCCGAATCGGATGCTCAACATAATGACAGGTGTTATGTTGAGTGTCAAGAGGTGGTTGGGCTGCTTGCGCGGGTCTGGTCGCCGCGCTTGCCGAGGTATCGGGGGCCACCGGCACGCACCGCCTCGAGTCAGGGGCCGCCCCTCCCGGGTTCAGTGATTATGTTGACAGCGGGGTACTTGGTCGGCATAATCCTTGGTAATGGCTGGCTCGTCTCGATCGAGTGGTTCCCAGGCCTACGGCACGGTGGTCGATCAGTTCCTGGGGACGTTCGGGTCGGACAACACCCGCGCCGCGTACCGGGCGGATCTGAACTCGTTCGGCCGGTGGTGCGCCCAGCACGGCTCGATCCCGCTGCGCGTCGTCGCCGCAGACCTGGCCGCGTTCCAGGCCTCACGGCAGGACGCGGGAGACAGCCCGTCGACGGTGAGACGCCGGTGGTCGTCGTTGTCCTCGTTCTTCCAGTTTGCTGTCGACAACCGATTTGCCGCCGCCGATCCGACACGGGGCGCGAACCGGCCGAGGATCGTCACTGGTGACCCGAGTCCGACGGCACAGTTGTCAGCGGGTGCGGTCGACGCCTACCTCGCGGTTGCCGCGGGACTCGACAGGCGGCTGGAGGCTCTGGTCGCGTTGTTGGTGTTCGACGGTCTCAAGCTCGGCGAAGCACTCGACGTGGATGTTGACGACCTCGCCGGTCGACCCTCGAGGATGTCGTTGGTCGTTCGTCGCAACGGATCCGAGCGGCGCGTCAACCTTGTCGAGCGCAGCTCCCGGGCTGTGTACCGCTGCGCCGGGCGGCGCAGCGGTGAACCGTTGTTCACCAGCGGCCTTCGGGCAGCGGACGCCCACGCGCCGCGTCGATTGACGAGGTTCGGGGCAGATCACCTGATCAGACAGCTCGGCAGATCCGGGCAGCGGGTGACCGCGAACGAGCTGCGCAGGTTCCACATCAACGCCACACGGGCTGCTGGAACCGAGCTCAAACTGATCCGCGATCGTGCCGGCCTCGACGACGTCCGCAGTGTCAAGCGCTTTCTCACGGACGCCGACCCATCTTCTGATGGTCCGGCGCATCCGGACATGACCGACAAGGAGGAGACATGATCGCACTCGACCACATGCGTCCAGCACTGCTGCTCCCGCCGCTCGTGATGCGACGAGTCGAGCGGCCATTCTCGCTGCCGGACACCGACGATCATCGGCACGCGGACAGCCGGCGCCATCGACTCCTGCGGGCGATGGCCGGGTGCGACGCAACCGCATTCCCGCGCCTCCCGAGGCCGGTCCGGCGGCCGCGCCGTTGAGCAGGCGGGGCCACGGCCTGGCGGCGCAGCTCGACCGGATCGCCGCCGGCCCTGTCGAACACCAGGGCACCATCCCCTTGCTGACCACGAGGAGAGACATCATCGATCCGAACGCACCGCGCGCCGGGGACCAGGACGAGCGGCTACTCAGCGCATCGCACGACTCGCGCCGCAATCGCCTCGTGTCATTGCGCGCGCTCCACGTCCTCGAGTACGCACTCGCAGCGCCGGCTCCGCGTCGGCAGCGGACATGGCTGCATCGGGTCACCGCAGCCATCGACGCGCTGTCCGCGGCACTCGACCAACGAACCGACATCAGCAGCGATCTGCTCTCCCAGATCGTGTCGCTCGACGGGCGCCGGTCACGGGAGGTCGCCCGACTCCGACAGGAGCGAACCGACCTACGGATCGCGATCGCCTCACTACGCGAGCGGATCGAGCCCGACCCGGCCATCAGCATCGATCCCGCCGACATCAGGGACCGGCTCGCCACGGTCACACGCCGTTACCGGCAGTACCACGCCCTCGAAGCCGACCTCGTCTACGACCTCGCCAACATCGATCTCACCGACGAGCCGAACGACGACGAGCCCCACTCTGCTCCCGAGAAGGACAACCCGACCGAGCCTCTCTGACTGATCTCGCCGTCTGATGGGCAGCGATCATCAGCGCTGGAGTGATCGTGACGGGCCGGTCGGGATCTCGTGGCGTCGGCGGGGCGATGTGGAACCAGGGGGAGGAGACGAATGACCAAGCGTGTGATGGCATGGACCGTGACGTGCGCGGTGCTGTGCGGAATGTACGCCGAGGTACGGGTGGAGGTGCGCCTCGCCCGTCAGCGACGAGAGCACCTCGCCCAGTACCGACGGATGACCAACCAGGAGCGATGAACGCGCCACTGGCCCGACGACGAGATCTTCCGGCGGTGCAACATCGACCCGTTGACGACCACGCCCCGACGTCGAAGCGAGTTCGGGATCGAGGTTGCGTGCCGGGCGAGGGTGCGTCGTCAGCTGTGGTGATCGGTGGTGGTGGTGCGTCG
>JBBQTN010000021.1:0-38337 GCA_038213195.1 Acidimicrobiales bacterium
ACCCTCGATGTGCGCCGTCCTTGCCGTACAGGTGGTGGCGGACGAACGGCAGGCACATGGCGACCAACGCCGCGACGAGCGTGAACGCGAACAGCGCGGGGAGGGCATGGCGGCTCCATCCCCACGCGCCGAACGCCAGGAGGTACAGCCCTGTGGGCAGCAGCACGAGGCCGGTCAGCCCGAGCACGTCAGAATGTTGGACCGACAGGAAGATGCCGACTGCGGTCGCCAGGAGCCCCGCCACGAGCAGTCGCTTCGGGACCGCGCCGGTGACGTCCACGGCCCGGTAGGCCGTCAGCGTCACGGTGCGCGCGGCCGACAGCGCCGGCTTGAGCGAGGCCGGTGTGCCGCTGATCGCCGTCGTCGCCGCTGTGGCCACGGCCGCGGCCTGCGTCAAGGTGCGTGCGAACAACGGCTCGCCGCGCTCCCCGGCGAGCGTCTCGCCGGGCACGGGGCACAGCCGCAGCTGGTCGACGAGCGCCGCCCGGTCCTTCAGACCCCCCGATGGCGGAGGCGGTGCGGTGGGCGACGCCGATCGTCGCGCCGCCTCGGCACCGGAGGCTCGGTCGTCGCTGCCGTTCGTCGTCGCGGCCGGACGTGCGCTGCCCGGCACAGCCCGTCCGTCCGTGCGCCGCTCCGCCTCGTCGATCAACATCCGCGCGACGCGCGTCGAACGGCCTGCCGACACGGCCGCCACGGCATGCCGGGCGGCAGCGACGGCCTCCTCGTCGCGCCCGGCGCGTCTGACGACGCCGACGGCCCACGAGCTGTCACGGCGACTCGGGGTCGCCAGCACCTCCCGGGCGACGACGGGGAGCTCGGCGTTGACGATCTCGGTCTGCCACGCGGACGCGAGCCACAGCGCGGTCGTCGGGATGCTCGCCGGGATCGGTGCGTCGGGCTCATCGAGGAACTTGAGCTCTGCGAGCACGTCGACGCGGCTCGGATCGGTCGGGTTGCGACCGAGCACCCACAGGCCGGGGAAGCGGCGGCCGAGCACGTCGACGAAGCTCACGGCGCGACGACCCGCCGGGTAGGTCTGCGGGTCGGCGTCGAGGACGGCGAGGATCCGTCGTGGATCGAGCAGGGCGTGGACGAGCCAGCCTGCGCCGTCGAGGCGCCCCCACATCCAGTCGTTTGCCCGCCACGAGCGCTTGTAGAACGCGCCGAAGTGGTTGAGCTGCATCCCGGTCAGCTTGTCCTTGGCGGTGGCCCGTTCGGGATCGAGCAGGCTGCGAGTGTTCGCGCTGACCTGGATCAGCTCGACGGCCTGCTCGACGTCCATCCCGATCGGGAGCATCGAGCGTTCTGCGACGTGCAGGTCGAACAACCGCGCCGCGATCTGGTCGGGTCCTCGGCCGAGGTAGTCGAGGTAGACGTTGAGGTGTTGTGCGGCCAGTGACCGGCCCTGGGCACGGTTGAGCCGGATCGGCCGGGCGGGCGCCGGCGGCCTGTCCGCGCCCGTCGCCGGCGCACCGGGGGCGACCGCGGACCCGTTGTCACCGACGGCGGCGGACACGTCATCACCGACGGCGGCGTCGGTGTCCGCATCGTCCGCTGCGTGCACAACGAGTTGCCGCATCATCGCGATGGCCTCGTCGAGGACGCTCGACATGATCCACCAACCCCGCCCGAGCACGGTCGTCGCGGTCGGCGGTGTGATGGCCGCGAGACGGTCATCGTCGAGCCGGACCAGGTCAGGACCCAGCAGCATGTTGTAGCCGGCCGCCGCATCGGCGGTGGACCTCGAGGCGATGTCGCTGGCGATCATCGCGAGTGTCCGCGTCGCGGCGTTGTCGGCGCTCGAGTCGCCGCGGACGGACGTGCCGATCGCGTCGTCGATGTCGAAGTCGCCGGTCGGCGTGAACGCCGCAGACATCCGCTTGCCGAACCGCGCCAGGCTGGTGCGTTCCGCCGGATCTGCGGCAAGCACGAACGCCTTGCGCAGCATCGAGATGATGATCGCCTTGGCACCGTCGAACGCAGAACGGCCGAACCCGGCGAGCGCGTCGTAGTCGCCCGTCGCGGGCGGCCGGCTCCACCCGACGTCGACGGTCCGGCGCACGGCGCTGCGGCACTCCTCCTCGAGCGAGGTCCCGGGAGCGAGCTCCTTCTGCCACGCCGCAGGGACCTTGCCGTCGAAGGTGGTGACCGCGCGCATCAGCCGATCGACGATCGGGCGGGCGATCGTCTCCGCCTGGCGGCCCGCGAAGTCGGCACGCGCGTCGCGAGTCGGGAAGTCGGGAGGTGGAGAACCGTTCGCCGCGGAGCGCCGGATCATCGAGCCCAGTTCGGCCAGGCGGACCCGTGTGTCGCGCACGGAATCGACGCGATCGTTGTGCCGCTTGATCTCGTTCAGGTCGGTGGAGATGCTCTGCGTCAAGGCCGCACCGAGATCGTGGATCAGCGCCTCGGCGAGGCTGTAGGGCGCATCGATGCGCTCCGGCGCGGGGACGGCACGCGGGTTGGGGGTTCCGCCCGGATCGGGGACGATGTACAGCAGCACCCGCCGCACCTCGCGGTCGTCGGCGGGGCGAGCGAAGATCGCCTCGAGCAGTGGACCGATCGGGCGGTTCGCGAGGATCCCCCCGTCGGCGACCCAGTGCGGCCGGGTGATGTTCGCGTAGCGGTCCATCCGCGGCCGCTCCCTCGGCTTCTGACTCGCCTCGGCGGGAGCATCGAACGGGACGAAGGCCGGTTCGAAGGCGCCCGGGAAGGACGCACTGCTGCGCGCCGCGAGGGCCAGTGCACGGCGCGCATCCGGCGAATCGTCCGTCAACGCCGTCTTCGAGAACGTGAAGATCCCGAGGTGGTCGACGTCAGGGACCAAGGTCCCATAGCTGTCCGTGAAGCGGCTGGTCTCGCCACCCAGCAGCGTCGTCGTCACGTAGACGGTCGTGTCGCGCGCCGGCTTCGAGTTCGGCTGCATCGCCATCGCCTCGACCGCCTTGATCATCCGGTCGAGGAAGACGCCGTCGCCCTGCATCAACGACGGTGGGGCCTTCTCCGTCGGATCGCGCAGCAACACGTCCAGCGCCCCTGCATCGAACCAGGTGCTACGCAGCAACCCGAGATCGACGCCGCGGGCATGGCACAGTCCGAGGAACGCTGCGTTGAGCCCACCTGCGCTCGTTCCGGACAGGACGTCGATCCTGATGACCTGATCGAGCACCTCGAGCAGGTCGCAGTACATCGTGCGCGTCCGCTCGTCCTCGTCAGCGAGGTCGGGGGGACGGTACTCGCCGCCGGCGAGCTCCCTCATCCGGCTCGCCTGATCGAGCAGGTTGAGCTCGCGAGCGACGCCACCCATCCATATCGCGAGGCTCACCCCGCCCGTCATCGCGGTCCCGAAGCGGATCTCCTGGGTCGCTGCCGTCACGGTCGAAAGTGGGCCGACCGCTTGCGGCTCGTCAGGCGGAGCACTTGCGTCGGATTGCGGCGCCGGTACCGCTGCCTCGGCGGCCGCAGTGGCCTGGATGGTCGACATCGCATTCCTCCAGATTCGCTCTCCCGCTCATCAATGGTATTCGCGCGTCGAAGCGATATCCGGCTCGGAACGGCGTGCGGGATTGTCGTTGCTCCCGTTCGGTGGTCAGCCGCCGGGTGCGACAGGCTGGGCGCGGGGTTGCAAGACCTCGATCAGGTCGGTGAGCGGACCCGGCGGGAGGGGGTCACGAGCCGTGAACGAGAGGTGCTGCATCCCGCGCTCGATGGTCAGGTCGTGTTGGAACCCGTCGGGCCGGCCGGCTGGGCGAGCGGGCGCGACATGGCTACCGGCGAGCGCATCGACCAGCGCGTCGATCTTCGGCCCATCCGGATCGCCGTCGGTGGAATTGACGACGGTGCGCATCCTCAGCCCGCCGAACCCCCCCGAGCGCACATAGACAACCTTGATGGCCGCCAACGCTACTTGAGCACTTCCACTTGCTTCCACGCGTCCGTCATGGCGTTCGTCTCGGGAGAGGTGGCTCCGTACAACGCGTGCGCCTGGCGGATCGTGGCGCGCGCAAAGCTGGCGAACGTGGAATTCGGTTTGACCTGTGGATCGCGCAGCGCGTGATACCAGATCGATCCGGCCTTCTCCCACGCGTGACCGCCGATTGCGATCGCGGCGAGATAGAACGCGTGGTTCGGGATGCCCGAGTTGGTGTGCACCCCACCGCTGTCCTCGGAGGTGTGGACGAAGGCGCTCATCTTCGCCGGTTGATCGTCGTACTTGTTCGCCGTGCCGGGCGCTTTCAGCGAGCGGAGGGCAGGGGTGAGGTTCGGGCCGACGATCTCTGCGCCGATCAGCCAGTCCGCAGTGGTGACGTCCTGGCCGAGGGCGTACTGCTTGACGCAGCTGCCGAGCACGTCCGACGTCGACTCGTTGAGCGCGCCGGGCTGGCCGGAGTACACCAGCTTGGCCGTGTATTGCGTGACACCGTGGGTCAGTTCGTGGCCGATGACATCCAGCGACTTCGTGAAGCGGATGAAGTTCGTGCCGTCACCGTCCCCGAACATCATGTGCCCGGAGCCATCCCAGAACGCGTTGTCGTACTGCTGGCCGTAGTGCACCAGGCCGTCGATCGTCATTCCGCGGTCATCGATCGAATCGCGCTGGAACATCTCCCAATAGAACTTGTACGTGGCCCCGAAGGCATCGTACGCCTCGTTGACCGCAACGTCGGATGAGGGCGGCTGTCCCTCGGCACGCACCAACGTGCCGAGGCTCGTGGTGCTGTTCTTCATGTCGTAGATCGCCCGGCGGGGACGGCCGGCCGAGCTGACAAGGCTCTGCGGCGCGAGCGACGCCGTCGTGTGCGCGGTGACCTCGGTGCGCAGCTGCCGCAGCGTGGAATCGGTGGACATCGTGTCCGTCAGGCTCCGGCGCGACTCCCCTTCGCTGTCGAGCAGAAGCTGCTTCAGGAGTTGGGGCGGGACGATGCACGCGAGCGGTGGTCGATGATGCAACGGAGGCTCCTGTCGGCTTGTGCCGCGGCTCCAACCCGGTCCGCGCGCTCCACTACCCGGTCCGAGAAAATATCAGTGGTGGTCATAGCACGCAAGATCCGGTCAAGCCGTCCGCACCCGTCACCGCCCACATTCGGCCTCCGTTCGCGCGGCGTTGCAGCTCGGTTCGATCCACCGCGTGAAGGCCGCGCGAAACTTGCGCAGTCGGCACTCGGGTCGCTCGGCGCGTGGATCGTCGGCGCCGTCGTCACCGAAGGGAGCCGCAATGAACTCACAGGTCGTCGAGGTCGCGATCGGGCTCGCGGTGACGTTCTCCTTCGTCGCGCTGATCGCCTCGGGGGTGGTGGAGAGCGTCGCCAAGGTCTTCAAGAAGCGCGCCAAGGATCTGGAGGCGACGCTGCAACACCTGCTCGGCGGTCCCGACGCCGTCGCCCAGCTCAAGGCGACGTCGGTGTATCGCGCCTTGCAGGGCGGGTCGGGGCGCGGCGGGGCGAAGGCGAACACGGCGATGCCGTCGTACATGCCGGCGCGCGCGTTCGCCGATGCGACGATCGAACTGGTGGGCAAGGTCAACGCCCGGTGGACCGCAAGCGAAGCGGAGACCAGTGCGATCGTCGCGAAGATCAAGGCCGCGCCGCTGGGAGATCGGCTGATCGCGATCGAGAGCGAGGTCGGTAGTGACCTCAACGCAGCCAAGGCGAACCTCGAGGCGTGGTTCGACGACACCATGCAACGGCTGCAGGGCGCCTACACCCGCCGGGCCAAGCTGTGGTTGGCCGTGGCCGGACTGGGCATCGCGCTCGTCCTCAACGTGTCGGCGACGTCGTTGACCGCCAAGCTGTGGAACGATCCGGTGCTGCGCCAATCTGTCGTCGCGTCAGCGGGCAACATCACCGCCGGCACGGCCACGGCGCCTGCCGCGGCCACCGACGCGACCGGCATCGAGGCCCAGATCAAACAGGTCGACGGCCTCAAGCTGCCGATCGGCTGGGTCTCACCGCAGCCGAGCTCCGCCGGCGGTTGGATCATCCTGGTGCTCGGCTGGTTCCTCACCGGATTCGCGGCGATGCTCGGTGCACCGTTCTGGTTCGACCTGCTGCGCCGTCTGACCACGATGTCCGGCGTACGTCCCGACGCGAAGCCGGTGCCGGCCTCGCAGGACCCGCAGGCCGCATCGTTCGCGCGGGTCAACGCTCCCGCGCCGGGCGCGCCGCCGGACGGCCGGCCCACTGCGCCCGTCGTCGGCCAATCCGCGCGGCGCGACGTGTTCGGCACGACGTTCGTGCCGACGGTGCCGGTGCAGGCTCCTCCGTCCGCCGCATCGCCGTGAGCGCCCGGAGGTGAGCATGGTCGACGGGTTCGCTCCGTCGCACAACGCGTTCCTGTTCCCGAACTCGTGGGCGCACGTTCCGGCGTTCACCGTCGACGTCGCCGGCGTGTCCGTTCCCATCGGTGATGCCGCGCGAGGGCTGTGCGGCGGAATGGCGTATGCCGTGCGCGACTACTTCGAGGCAGGTCGTCCCGTGCCCACCGATTCGTCCACACCGTCGTCGGGGCCGCTCTACGAGTTCATCGGCCGGCGACTGAAGGACAGCTTCGATCTGCCGCTCGGTCCCGCGACCTACATGGAGCTGATGGCGGCTCCCGACGGCGACAAGAGCATCCCGATCCTCGGCTGGATCCTCGGCCGGCGACGGCGGGGCATCGCCTCGCGCACGGTCAGTGAGCTGCAGACGATCTGCGGTGAGATCGACAGTGGACGGCTGTCCTGCCTCGGCCTGGTGTGCACGAGGGGCAGCAACCCGCTCGACCTCGGCAAGAACCATCAGGTCCTGGCGTACCGCTACGAGGTGACCGGCGACCTGACCTCGGTGTGGGTCTACGACCCGAACCGGCCGGGGCGCGACGACGTGTACCTGCGCCTCTCGACCGGGCACCCGGCGTCCCCGACGCCGATCGACTTCGTCAACGGCTCCGAGGACGTCCGTGGCTTCTTCCGCACGACCTACAGGCCGGCATCCCCGCCGGCCTGACCGGACCGTCGATCGCGTCAGCAGCCCAGCCGCGGTCGCGCGAACATGCCCGGATGACCGCCGACAGATCAGTTGTCATCCCGCGCATCCGGCGCATCCCGGTCATCGTCCACGCACGCGGCGCCGGCGGAGCGCTCTGATGGGCAAGCTGCGCATCGGCCTGATCATCTCCGGTGCGGTGTCGCTCGGCGCCTACGAGGGTGGCGCGCTCGCGGCGTTGCTCATCGGTCTCGAGACGCTGCGCGACGACGTCGTCATCGACATCATCGCCGGTGCCTCCGCCGGGGCGATGACTGGTCTGCTGTCGGCGCGCTGCCTCACGCTCGGCGCCGACCCGGTTGCGACGATGCTGCGGTCCTGGGTGGACCTCCCCGACGTGCACCTCCTCGCGGCGCACGACGACGGGTCGCCGCTGTCGTCGGAGGTCCTGGCCAAGGGTGCCGCTGACATCCTCGGCGCACCGCTCCCGCCGCCGTCCGCGCCGCCGCAGGGCGATGTCGTCCACCTCTCGATGGCGCTCGTGCACCTCGGCGGCCTCGGCTACCGCATCAGCGACTTGGCCGCGACCACGTCCGTCGACGCCGTCACCCACCTCGACTGGCTCGACGTCCGGTTCGGTCCCGATGCGACCGACGCCGACTTCATCGCCGCGGCCAACGCGGCGCTGGCCTCGGGAGCCAACGCGGCCGGCTTCCCGCCGCGGCTCGTGCCGCGGTCGACGGCCGACATCGCCAATCTCGAAGCGGCGGGTCTGCACAACGTGCCGGGTAAGGACGGCAGCTGGTACACCGACGGTGGCACGATCGACAACGAGCCGTTCGGGCGGATGCTCGACCTGATCGCAGAGCTGGGCGACGACGACGATGCCCGCCTGCTGCTGATGGTGCACCCAACGCCGACAACCTTCCCACAGCCCAGCAAGTGGACGGACCCGGCCCGTCAGCCGCGTTGGACCCCGACCGCGCTGCGCGCCCGTTCGCTGCAGGGCGACCAGAACGTGTTCAACGATCTGGAGGCGCTCGTCAAGGTCAACACCAGGCTGACATGGGTCGACCTCGTCGCCGCGGCGATCAGCACGGCGATGCAGGATCTGGCCGCCACCGACCAGGCCGCGGCGCACACGGCGACCACCGCACTCGTCGGCGCATTGCGCGACGCCGTCACCGAACTCGACGACCAGCACGCGGCGCTGAACGCGCGCGTCGGTCGGGAGCCACCGCAACGGAGGCCGCTGCCGGCCGACATCGATCTCGTGTCCGCGGCACGCGCCGCGATCCACCGCGCCACGGGGCTGGCCGGCAAGCAACCCGCCATCGTCGAGATCGTCTCACCGGCGCTGGACACCTCCGGCGAGCCGCCCGACGAGCTCCTCGCCGGCGAGAAGCTCGGCCACTTCTTCGGCTTCCTCGACAAGCGGTTCCGCCAGAGCGACTTCCTGCTCGGCTACACCCACATGACGACGTGGGTCGCCGAGCACCTGCCCGACGCCGCGCACCGGGCGGGCAAGGACACCCTCGACATCCATGCGGCGGTGGAGCGCATCCGCACTGCGCGGTCAGCCCTGACGTGGCCGCCGAAGTCGTACGGCAATGCCGACCTCGGCACGCTGACGATCGGCGAGAAGCTGCACCTCGCCGGTCTGGCGACACACGTCGCGCACATCGTCGAGGATGACACACGGCACTGGAACGACCCGCTCTGACCGGCCGGACCAGCGCGACCAGCGCGACCAGCCCGTCCAGCCCGGCACGGACGGACGTCGATGCCGGGGCTCGGTCACACCGCGGGCTTGGGGATGACGGCCACCGGGCAGGGCGCGTGGTGGACGCAGGCCGTGCTCACCGAGCCGAGCATCAGATCGGTGAAACCGCCGCGACCGCGTGAGCCGACGACGAGCAGATCGGCGCCCTGCGCACGTGACAGCAACGCGTGCGCGGCTCCTCCCTCGATCGCGTGGACGTGCACCCAGGCGGGCCGTTGCTCACCGTGCAGCGCTTCGTCGACGGCCGCGTCGGCGACGTTGGCGGCGGTCTTGGCGAAGTAGTCGACGTCCTCTCCCCAACGCGCGTTGAACCCTTCTGCCCACTGGTAGGGCAGGCTCCACGCGATGACGACGTCCAGTTCGGCGCCGCGTTGCTCTGCCTCGGCGAACGCCCACGACAACGCCAGGCCGGCGCCGGCAGAACCGTCCACACCGACGACGACCCGCTGGGAACGTGTTGTGTCCGGATCGCCGGTGGGGGTTGTCATGGTGGATCTCCTGGTTCGTGACGGTGGAAGCCGCCGGCCACCAGGTCGACTCGTTCCACACCATCATGATCGCAGCTGCGCGAGCCGGCCACCAGGGCCGCGCGGCACCACTCGGGGTCGTGACCCCGATGGCGGCGTCGCCGTACCCGTTGCGCGAACGGCGATCGCACCAGCCGGAATCGCGCCGGCACAGTCACCTCCGCGAGTCACGCGGGCACGAACTACGATCGCCCGTCGATGGAGGAGTACCTCGAGGTGTGGCGCCCGAGTGGTGTGACGCTGCGCCCGTTGGGTGACTCGACACAGGTGGTCATCGGCAGGGACACAGGATGTGAGGTCGCGTTCCCCGACGACGCCCAGGTGTCGCGCCGGCACGCGGTGATCGAACGGCTCCCGCTCGGTTGGTCGATCCGCGATCTGAGCTCGCGCAACGGCACGGTCGTCGGCGGCGAGCGCGTGGTCGCGAGCCGGCCGTTGGAGGACCGTGACGAGATCCGCCTCGGTCAGAGCCGGCTCGTGTTCTGCTCGATGGCGTCGGGCGCCCGCCTCGCGGCGACGGCCGCAGCCGAGGCTCCTCCCGACCTGACCCGTCGCGAACGCGATGTCCTCCAGGCGTTGTTCGGCCCGGCGCGCACGGGCGAGATGTTCACCGAACCGGCGTCGACCCGCGAGATCGCCGATGCCCTGTTCGTCAGCGAGGCGGCGGTCAAGCAGCACCTCAGCCACCTCTACGACAAGTTCGGCATCTACGACGGCGACCGTCGTCGTGTCCGCCTGGCCAACGAGGCGCTGCGTCGTGGCGCCGTGCGCATCGCAGACCTGCACCACGCGCCTCCTCCGAGCTGAGATGCCGGCCGAGGACACGGCCGACGGAGTGCCGGTGCTCGGGCCACGCTTCGAGGGCTTCGGTCAGGCGGCCGAGATCGGACGTGGCGGCTTCGGCGTCGTGTACCGCGCCGTCGACGTGGCGCTGCGGCGCGACGTCGCGATCAAGGTGATCGCGACCCCGCTGTCCGGTTCCGCGCGGAAGCGGTTCGAACGTGAGGCGCGGGTGATGAGCGCGCTCTCCGGCCATCCGAACGTCATGCCCGTGTTCTCCAACGGGATCACTGCGGACGGGCAGCCGTTCCTGGTGATGCCGTACGTCGCCGCCGGTTCGCTACGTCTCCGGGTCGCCGCCGGAGCGCTGCCGTGGCGAGACGTGCTGCGCGTCGGCATCCGCGTCGCCGGGGCGCTGGAGAGCGCGCACCGCGCGGGGATCGTCCACCGCGACATCAAGCCGGACAACATCTTGATGTCCGACTTCGACGACCCGCTCCTGGCCGACTTCGGCATCGCCCGGCTGACCACGGCGTTCGAGACCGGCAGCCGCAACATCACCGCGTCCGTTGCGTACGCGGCGCCGGAGGTGCTCGATGGCGGCACCCCGACGGCTGCGGCCGACATCTACTCGCTCGGCGCGACGCTCCACCACCTGCTCGCCGGACGCGCTGCGCTCGTCGGCGCCGACGGCGAGCCGCTGGTCGCGTTGTACCTGCGGATCAGTCGCGACCCACCACCGGATCTGGTCGTGCGCGGCGTGCCGGGCGCGGTCGCGGCGGTCATCGCAGGGGCGATGGCGAAGCGACCGGGCGATCGCCAACACAGCGCGGCGGAACTGGGGTGGCAGCTGCAAGCGGCGGAGCGCGCAGAAGGCATCTCCGTGACGCCGATCGCGATCCGGGGCGAGCCGGATGGCCGCAGTGCCACGACGGCCGAGATCGCAACCAGATCGGAAGCCGAACCCGAAGCCGAACCCGAACCCGAACCCGGGCGCGGACCCGAACCCGGGCGCGGACCCGAACCCGGACGCGGACCCGAACCCGGACGCGGACCCGAGACGGTTGCCGGGCCGGGGCGACGTCGTCGCGGCCGACTGCGCATCGGCGGAACCATCGCGTTGGCGCTCGTCGCGCTCGGGTTGATCATCGCATGGCGGGTCGCCCGCTCCAGCGACCAGGCAGCGCCGAGCAGCAGACCGCCGGGCGTCAAGCGCGTCGCGAACGCGGCCGGTGCAGTGGTCGACATCACCCCGACGGACACCCCGCTGACGCTCGGCGACGCGCCGACGCAGATCCCGCTCTCGATCCAGGCCGGCCAGGCAGTCACCATCCGCATCGCGGCGACGGCCGGCCAGCGCGTCACCGGCAACGTCGACCTCGACCGCAAGCGCGCGCCCCTGTGCCCGTCGCGCTGCTGTTCAACGACTCGCCGGCGGAGAACAAGGACCTCTCCGAGTTGAGCGTGGCGATCGATCCGGTCGACCTCGAGTCGACGGGGACATGGGTGCTGGAGATCGGGCCGAGCGAGGATGCCGTGACCGGCACCGCATCCGTCGGGCTCGCCCCGCCGGACGTGCACGCCTCGGTCGCGATCGGCGGGAGCGTCGACGTCGATCTTGCCCGGCCGCGCCAGCGAGCCGTTGTCACGTTCGCCGGGCAGGTGCGGCAGCGGGTCGTCGTCCACGTCACGTGGCACGACGCCGCTCCGCTGTCGGCCAGTGTCGAGCTGCTCGGGCCCGACGGGGTGACGGTCGTCGGGACGTTCGGCGCACCCGGGTCGTCGAAGCCGCTGACGCTCCCCGCCGACGGCACCTACACGCTGCGCGCGACGATCGACGGGGACGGGACCGGCGCCGCGACCGTGGCGGTCGCAGCCGGCTGACGCGGACGAGCGGGGCCCGACCGACGACGACGGATCGACGCCACGACCGCCGCGACCGGGACGACCGGCGGTGGACGCGGACGTTGCCCGCCGGGCGGAACCGGCGGGCAACGAACGTGACTCACATGTAGTGGATGGGGGTCGGGTGCCACCCCGGCGGGTGCTGGCCGCAGCCGACGCCGCAGCCGCCCGCTCCACCACCACCGCCGCCACCACCACCGCCGTAGCCGCCGGAAGGCGGCGGGGCCGGCGGTCCGGCGATGACCACCGTCGCCGTGTTCGAGGCGGCATCGACGGACTGCACCGTGATCGTGATCTGGCGGGCGCCGTCGTCGTAGGTCTGGCCGGCGAACCAGATCCCGTCGGTCCAGGTCGAACTGCGGGTGACGAGGTACGACAGCGGCCCGGGATGGTTGGCGATCGCGTTCGGCTCGACCTCGTGGATCAGGATCCCGTCACCGTTGATGCCGGCATCCCAGTTCAGCTTCCGGCGGTACTCGACGGTGTAGTAGTGGTCCGGGCTGTCGCCGAGCGGGACCTTGATCGTCAGCAACCCGCTCGCGTTCGGCGCGCTCAGCGAGGTGAGGGTCTCCGTCCACTGCTGACCGGCGCCCGGCGTCGCCGTGAGGCTGCGACCGGCGGGGATGAACCCGAGCTTGTCGAGCTCGAACGAATCGAGCCCTGGGCCGGCCGACCCGAGACCGCCGTTCGGCAATGCGTACGCCGGCTGGGAGAACTCGAGGCCGTTCCACGACACACCCATCGTGTCGTACGCGTCGCAGTACTCGCCCGGCGTGCCGGACGCGCCGCAGCTGGCGTACGAGAACGCGTGCTCCAAGCCGTATCCGTGGCCCATCTCGTGTTCGACGAACGATGGGAACATCGCCCATGGCTCGATGACCACGCCGGCGTACGGCTTGGTCACCCCGTTCAGGGTGCGGCCGAACTGACCCGGCCCTCCCGCCTCGCCGGAATCGCCGAAGTTCGTCGTGTCCGTCGGCAGCGAGAAGTTGGTGTTCCACATCGCGATCACCCCGTAGTACGACTCGGGGTCGCCCACCTCGTCGCCGGCGGCCGCCATGCAGTCCTGGAGCTTCTGCTCGCGGTTCTCCTTCTGCAGATCGGTGACGCTCTTGTCGGTGGGGATCCAGTGGCTGGAGGCCGAGCTGTCGAACAGGTTGGTCTGGTAGTTGGAGACCTGCCACCAGTAGTCGAAGATCGTCGGGTTGACGCTGTCGTGGCTGTCGAACAGGTGCTGGTAGTACGCGGGCGGTTCCGGCTCGGCCGTGGTGCCCTTGGCCTTGCACAGCAGCACCAGCCACGGGGTGTTGCCGGTGGTCGCGTCGGCGTGTGCTGCGCCGTGGGGGGCGACACCAATCGCTGCCGCCGCCGTCAGGGCGACGGCGCTCGAGGCGATCGCAGTGCGCAGCCGGTGCCGCGAGGCGCGTCGTGGTTCGTGTCGTGCTCTCATCATCTCTCCTGGAGTGTCCGTCGACCGCGATTGCGGTCTCCTCCAGGGTCTGCCGATCCGCTCGGGCCGGCCATCCACGTGGCCTGCACTCGACGCGAGCCTCTGGGGAAGGCTGACCTCACCCCCACGACAGGTTCCGTCGGGCGCGCCGCCCCCGGACCTGTTGCCGTGACGAGGGTGTTGAGGCTCGTAGACTGCGAACCACCCCCGGGGGACGGCATGTCACGACAACCGATGCTCGAATTGGCCGATCAGCCCGTACGATCGTGGCTGCGGCAATCGATGCGTAGTGCCGCACCACGATGGCCGCGTTGAAGCGGCCACGCCGGTCGAACGTCGTGGCGGAGCCCCCGAAGACAGTCACCGGCAACCTGCAGCGCTTCGCGCTGCGCAACACCCCCGCCGACGCGCATTGAACCCGAGCACAGCCACCATCGGGCACGTCGACGGCAACCGGTCGAGCCGGTGAGCTCGATCACTTTGCAACCGGTGCAGGGCTGGCGCCGCTGGACGGAGGTCCATGGTTGACGTTCGAGGGTTGGAGGCAGCGATCTGGGCGGTCGCCGACGGCTTCGACTCCGTCGACGATCGGGCGCTGGTCGAGTCCGACGCACTGCTGTCGCGTCGCGTGCTCGGCCGGTTGATCGACGATACGGAAGCCGCCCTCGCGCGGGTGCGCCGGCTCGACGACGACGAGCGCGACCAGGCCGTCGCCGACTTCCTCGAAACGCTCGCCAACCTCCGCACGATCCTCGCCCGGTTCGAGCCGCCGCCCGCGCCCGCGCCAGAGCCCACGCCGGCCGTGCAGCTGCCCCCCGAGGACGTCCGCCTGCAGGCGTCGTGGGAGTCCGGCAGCGTGGTGGTCTGGGCCGCTGGTCGTGGGACTCGTGCCGAACCGAACGACGAGCTGGCGACCCGGTTGGAGAGCATCGGCGGCCCAGCACTCGGCTGGGACGTGCACCCGACGGTCGCGCTGCCGGACGGCCAGAAGGCCGACGCCCTCGCCATCCCGATGCGCGCCGCGCTGGGCTGGCTGGTCGCGCTCGCAGGTGGCGACGGCGCCGCCGGAGCGGGTGACAGCCTGCTGTGGCTGGCCCGCGTCTGCGCGGAAGGCGTGCGGATCGTCGCCGAGGGCCGGATCGTGCCGGGCCTGCATGTCTCACCGCGCGGGCGCCAGGCGCACGCCGAAGCGGCGGTCCGCTGGGTGCCTGCGCTGCTGGACACGCCGGCGACGGACGCCCTCGCCGCAGCGATGCCGGGGAGCATCCTCGCAGTGGAGCGCGACGCGCCGAAGGCGATCACGTCGGCGATCGTCACCAGCGTCGTCGACGCGATCATGGCCGAGAGCGCCGAGCGCACCGAGGTGCCAGCGCAGCCACCCCATGCCGGCTCCCGCGCCGACCTCGCCGACACGATGGTCGCCCGGCTCGACGGCGCGCCGTTCCGCGCCGACGACCGGCTCGCCCGTGCGCTGTCGCAGCAGCTGCGCCAGTGGTCACGACCCGTCACGGAGCCCCACGCCCGACTGATGGTGCGATTGCAGGCTCCCGCACCGCAGAGCGTCTGGCAGATCTTCATCGATGCGGTCACAGGTTCCGGCGACGTGGTCCCGCTCGAGACCGCGCTGCGCTCCGCTCAGGGGCGCGGCTCGGACGTCGCCACGGAATGGGCGCGCCTCGCCAGGATCGCACCGGTCCTGTGCCGGTCGGGCGCGCTGGAGCGGGGCAGGATCGCGCTGACCCAGGCCGAGGCCTGGGAGTTCATGACCGACACAGGACCGTTGCTGTCGTCGATCGGATTCATCGTGCGCGCCCCTGAGTTCTCGCGACTGGCCGCGCGGCCGTCGCTCCGGCTGGACACCGAGATCGTGCGCGACTCGAAGGTCGGCGCGAACCAGCTGAGCAACGTCAGCTGGACGGCGGTGTTCGGCGACGTCGTGCTCACCGCCGACGAGGTCGCCCGCCTCGCCGCACAGGCCCGGCCACTGCTGCACTCCGGCGGGCGGTGGGTCGCGGTCGACCAGGTCGATCTGCAGCAGGCCGCCAGCGCGCTGGCCGACCGAGCCGGCACCACGCAGCTGACGGGTGCGGAGATCCTGCGCTACACCGTCGGGCTGGACGGCTCCGGCTTGGCCGGCCGGGTCGTGGTGCACGGCGACAGCTGGGCCAACGAGATCCTGGCGCGGGCCCGAGACCTCGCCACTGCGCCAGCGATCGACGTCGACCTCGAGCACTTCGTCGGCGAGCTGCGCTCCTACCAGACTGAAGCGCTCGCCTGGATCGGATTCCTCGACGAAGCGCAGCTCGGTGGGTGCCTCGCGCTCGACATGGGGCTCGGCAAGACGCCGACCGTGCTCGCCCACCTCGCCCGCGCGCACGGCGACGGCACTGCGCTGGTGATCGCCCCAGCGGCGGTCGTCGGGAACTGGACGGCAGAGGCGGCCCGATTCACGCCGGACCTGCGGGTCGTCGTCCACCACGGCACGGACCGGTCGATGGCCGAGCAGCTGCAGGCCCAGATCGAGGGAGCCGACGTGGTCATCACGACCTACGCCACTGCGGTGCGCGACATCGAGGCACTGGCCGCCGCGACGTGGACGACGATCGTGCTCGACGAGGCACAGGCGATCAAGAACCCGCTCAGCGAGACCGCGCAGCAGCTGCGTCGCATCCCGGCACGGTGCCGCCTGGCGCTCACCGGCACGCCGATCGAGAACACCGTCGGCGACCTCTGGGCGATCCTCGACTACACCAACCCGGGCCTGCTCGGCGCACGGTCGGCGTTCATCGCGCAGCTGTCGGGCGATCACGAGACCGCGCTGCACGCCCTCAACGGGATCCTGCTGTTCCGGCGGACGAAGAACGAGCCCGAGGTCGCTGCCGAGCTGCCCGACAAGATCGACGAGCTCGACCGGTGCTCGATGACGCCGGAGCAGATCGGGCTGTACCAGGCCGTCGTCGACGACCTGATCAAGAACGCGTCGGATGCCCTCGCCGCGAGCAGGAACGGGGCGATCCTCGCCGGGATCACGGCGCTGAAGCAGATCTGTAACCACCCCGCGGCCTACCACGACGACGACCAGCCCCTCAGCGGGCGATCCGGCAAGCTGGCCCGGCTGGAGGAGATCATCGAGTCGGTGTTCGCCGCCGACGAGCGGCTGCTGATCTTCACCCACTTCGCGTCGTGGGGCCGCCGGCTGGCGGAGTACCTGAGCACCGTCACGGCGACGCCGATCGCGTGCTACGACGGCAGCCTGAGCAGGACGACGCGCGATCGGCTCGTCGCCGAGTTCCAGAACGGCCGCGGTCGAGGAGCGATGGTCCTGTCCCTCAAGGCCGGTGGCGCCGGGCTGAACCTCACCGCAGCCAACCACGTCGTGCTCTACGACCGCTGGTGGAACCCGGCCACAGAGGACCAGGCGCGCGACCGGGCGTGGCGGATCGGCCAGAGCCGCACCGTGATCTCACACCGGCTCGTCTGCCCCGGCACGATCGACGAGCAGGTCGAGGAGATCGTTGCAGGCAAACGCCACATCGCCCAGCTCGTCCTCCCCCGTTCGAGCTCGATCGCCGACCTCAGCTCGGACCAGTTGCGCCTCGCGTTCGGGTTGCGCCCCGACGAAGTGCTCGTCGGAGACGGCTCGTGAGCTCGACGCAACAGCAGGGTCGCGGCAACCCGCGACGGCAGCGCCAGGCGCCGCGTGGCGCAACCATCGACTTCTGGCATGCCGCGGCTGGTCTGCCCGAGCTGCAGCCGATCGTGCCGACCAGGGACGCGACCGCTGTGATGCGCTCCCTCGGCGACCTCCCCAGCCTGGACCGTGCCGAGGCCCGCTACCACGTCGCCGCAGTCATCGAGCGAGCCGTCCCGATCGCCATCGCGCTGGCGCACACGGCCGGCCTGCTCGCCGACCCGAACCCGGGCGTCACGGGTCGGCAGAACGGTTCGGGGTCGCCGTCGAGGTGACGCTGTCGATCAGCGGGCGTCGAGCTGACGCCGTCGGTCAGCCAGGGTCGAGTGCCGCGAGCAGGCCGTTGTGGCTCTCGATCGCGCATGCCTGCAGCAGCGCGCCCCGCTCGCTCTGCGTCGCCACGCGAACGGCGTCCCAGTCCTCCGCGGTGAGCACGACGGCGCGGTGCCCTGTGTCACGCGGGGCGATGACGACGAACTCGCGACCACCGCAATGCGCATGTCCCTGCAGGTGATGGGTGCTGTCCCAGCACAGGTCGTCGGGTGCCGACCCGAGGACCGCGATGAGGAACTGTCCGGCACTCCCCTGGGACTCGAGATCGTCTCGCCTCAGGCCTCTCACTTCCGCGTTCGTGCTCATGATTGCGATCGCTCCTGGATCAGCTCGTCACTGTGTCTACGTCACCGAGCTGTGTTGCGGTTCCCACATTTCCCTGCCGATGGTGTCGAGACATCTGCGACCGTACTCCGCGCGGCTCGGCCCGCTCGTGACCGGCCCTCGATCTCGGCCAGTGTGTCGTCCCGAAGGTGGCAGCAGCGGGCTGACGAGGAGCGGGGCACACCGATGAGTGGCGAGGAGAGCTGGTTCCTGAGCATCGACGAGCGAGGCAACTCGCACGCACCGAGCGCCGTCCGCGGCCACGGATCGTGGACCACCGGGAACCTGTGCACGCCGCTGATCCACGGTCACACCTACTTCGCCCGCCTCCACGACGAGCTCCGCTCGCTCCAGCCCGGCGACATGGTCTGCTTCACCGACTGGCGGGGTGATGGCGACGAGCGCCTCGCCGGATCTGGCACCGAGGCTGCGTCGGTGATCGCCGCACTGGCGGCCGGGAACGTCGTGGTTCGTGGTTTGGTGTGGCGTTCACACCCCGCCCAGGCACGGTTCAGCGAACAACAGAACCTGCACTTCAGCGAACAGATCAACGTTGCGGGTGGCGAAGTGATCGTCGACGAGCGGGTGCGCCGAGGAGGGAGCCACCACCAGAAGCTGTTCGTCATCCGCCACCACCGACGCGACCATGACGACGTCGCGTTCGTGGGAGGGATCGACCTGTCGCACGGTCGCCACGACGATGAAGGGCATCACGGTGACCCGCAGACGATCGCACTCGACCGCAGGTACGGTCGACGCCCGGCATGGCACGACCTCCAGGTCGAGGTGCGCGGCCCGGCGATCGGTGATCTCGAGCACACCTTCCGTCAGCGATGGGACGACCCCGTCCCCGTCGCGCGTGGACCATGGAGCCGCCGACTCGCCAGCGTCGCCCGCGAACGACGCCGCCCGTCGCCGCTCCCCCCACAGAAGGACGATCCGCCGCCGGCCGGCGGACACGCCGTGCAGGTGTTGCGGACCTATCCGGCCCGCCGTCCGCCGTACCGTTTCGCGCCACGCGGAGAGCGCAGCATCGCCAGGGCGTACATCAAGGCGTTCGCGCGGGCGCGGAGCCTGATCTACATCGAGGATCAGTACCTGTGGTGCACGTCGGCAGCCGACGCCCTGGCAGATGCGCTGCGCGCCAACGCGGGCTTGCGCGTCGTCGTTGTCGTGCCTCGATACCCGGACCAGGACGGCCGCTTGTCAGGGCCTGCGAACCGCATCAGCCAGCTGCGGGTCCTGCGTCGACTCGCCGACGCCGGCGGCGACCGCTTCGCCGCCTACGACCTCGAACGCGCCGACGGCCGCCCGATCTACGTCCACGCGAAGGTCTGCATCATCGACGACGTGTGGATGATGGCCGGCTCCGACAACTTCAACCGCCGTTCGTGGACGCATGACTCGGAGGTCTCGATCGCCATCGTCGACGGAGCGCGCGATCAACGCCTCCCCCTCGACCCAGCGGGACTGGGAGACGGCGCACGGGTCCTCGCCCGAACGACACGGCTCGCACTGTGGACCGAGCACCTCGGCGACGACGTGCCCGTCGATCCGACGGCCGGAGCGGCCTCGCTCGCCTCCTGCGCAGCCCGTCTCGACGCGTGGCACGCGGCCGGCAGGGTCGACGCCCGACCGCCAGGGCGGCTGCGCGCCCATCGCCCTGACCCTGTCGCGTGGTGGGCGCAACCGCTCGCCGAGACGTTCTACCGCCTCGTCTCCGACCCGGACGGGCGGCCGCTGGCGCTCCGGCTGCGACGGCGCTACTGAGCCGGACGAGAGCCGACGTGGCGCACACCGCCGGGGACGATTTACCAAGTAGTGACAGCCCGAGCCGACTCGCGCCGAACGCGTTTGGCAGTGTCGCGCCGATGAGCACGCCTTCCGGATTGTGGCGCGCCCGGCCCGACCCGGAGAGCACCGTTCGAGTTGCTGTGCCCAGCCACATCGGCCGGCGAGCATCGCCCGCGATCGATCGGCGCACCTGCACGTGGATCGCCGCCGGTGCACTGATCTCGGTGCTGATGCGGGTGCGGATGTTGTGGAGCCCGGTCGGCGTCGACGAGGGCGGCTACCTGGCCATCGCCCGCGCCTGGGCGCACGGCCACGTGCTGTACCGGGACGTCTGGGTCGACCGCCCCCAGGGTCTGCTCGTGCTGTTCCGGATGTGGGACTGGCTCGCAGGCGGTAGCACCTGGTCGATCCGGCTGATGGCGATGGCGTTCGGCGTGGTGCTGGTCGTCGCGACCGCGGTGACCGTCTGGGCGTTGGTCGGCCACGCGGCGGCCCGTTGGGCAGCGGTGGTGTGCGGCGTGGTCTCGGCGGCGCCGGTGCTGGAGGCGCACACCGCCAACGGCGAGCTGCTCAGCGGCGCCGTGGCGGCTGCCGGCCTGGCCGTCGCCGCGGTCGGGCTGTCGCGGGCGCGGCCGCTGCGTTGGTTCGTTGCGTCGGGCGTGCTGGCGGGGATCGCATTGTCGCTGAAGCAGTCCGGTTTCGACGGTCTGCTCGCCGTGGCCGGCTGGCTGGTCGGCGCGGCGCTGTTCACGCGGTCACAACGACGCGCCGCGCTGCGCCGGCTCGCCGCGCTGAGCGCCGGCGTCGCTGGCGTGCTGTCGCTGCTGATCGTGAACGGTGCGTCGACCGGCTGGGAGCGATGGTGGACGGCCGTCGCCGGATACCGGCTGCGGGTCGAGAACTCGCTCGTCGGCGCGCAGTGGGCGAACCTGCGCGAGTCCTACCCGTTCGCGACGGCGGTGCTCGGCGGGGCAGCGTGCTGTGCCCTCGTCGGCGCCGTGCTCGTGGCCGTTGCGGCGCGCCGGCGTGAGACGTGGCCACACGGTCGCCACGCGCTGATCCTCGTCGTGTGGGCAGCCACTGCCGCGGCGGCGTTCGTCATCGGCGGCGGCTTCTGGCGGCACTACTGGTTGTTGCTCGCCGCGCCGTTCAGTGCGCTGGCCGGGGTGACGCTGTCGCGGATCGGCAGGCACGCACCGCTCGTGCTGGCGTGTGTCGTCGCACCCTGCCTGGTCGTCTCGGCCTGGGTGTTCGTCGGCAACCCGCGCACGATCAACGTGCGCGCGTTCGACGACGGGAGGTCCGAGGTCAACGTTCCCGTGGCGCGCTGGTTCGCCTCGCACCGCAGGCGCGGCGACAACCTCTACGTGCTGTGCTTCAGCGCGGCCTTGTACGCCGACGCCCACCAGGACCCCGGCTACCCGTACCTGTGGTTCACCGAGGTCCGCCACGGCCCGAACGCACATCGGCTGCTGGTCGACTACCTCGGCGATGCCGGCGTCGCACCGCGTTACATCGCCGAGTACCAGAGCCCGTCGACATGCGACCCGTCGGGCGACGTCGGTCGCATCGTCCGACGCGACTACCACCAGGTGACCGTGGTCGACGGCATCGCCATCGAGCAACGTGACGCCCCGACGCAGGACCCGACGCTCGGCAACCACGTCGCCTGACGGATCGACGCAGCCCCCACCAGTGCGCGGCTGCGGCTCGGCGTTCCGGCTGCTCGCCGCCGTGCTGTCGCGGCGCTTTACCGGCTGTTGACCTGCAGCAACCGCGCAGTGAACTCCTGCTCCCTACCGTCATCGGCGCAACACGGGAGCATGGAGACGAGATGGTGGTTCGGCCGATGAGCGCTGCAGATCAAGTCAACCGCGCGGGCGGCGTGCCTCCAGCCGTCCAGGAGCGGAACCGGGCCGCAGTGTCGGTGACCTCGCCGGCTCTGGCGGAGGATCCGAGGTACGGATGGCGTCCGCCGACCGTGCTCCTCGCGACGTTGCTGACGCTTTTCGCAGTCGTCGCAGTGAAGGTCGGATGGAACCCGAGACCGACCCTGGGGGACACGTGGACCGGCACGACGCTGCTGCGTCAGCCGCACGACCTGGGATGGAGGTTGGCCGATGCCGTCTCGTTCTGCGCCTCAGGTCCTGGCGTCGTCGTGCTCGCAGTGATCTGCGCAGCGTGGCTCGCCATCGCCCGCCGTGAGCTGATCGGCGCCATCGCGGTGCTCGCTGCCCCGGCGGTCGCAGGCGTCGTCGAGATCGCGATGAAGTCGATCATCGGTCGTCCACGACCGCTCACCGCCGCACTCTCCGGCGAGTCGGGCGACGGGTTCCCGTCGGGACACGTCGCCGGCTACGCGGCGCTCACCGTCACCCTGCTCGTGGTGTTCGTGCTGTCACCCGGCTTGCCGCCGTTGTTGCGCCGGCTCTGGACGGCCGCCGTCGTGTCGGGCATCGTGCTGGTGATGTGGAGCCGCGTTGCGCTCGGTGCGCACTACGCCAGCGACACCGTCGGCGGTGCGCTGCTCGGCACCGCCATCGGCCTGTGCGCTCTGCCGGCGGTCATCCTGCTCGTGGGTCCGTTGCGGGCGCGGTTGCAGACACTGCGCTGACCGCACGTCGTCCTGCGAACCTCAGGTCAACAAGCCGGCGGAGATCAGCAGCGCGTCCAGCCGAGCCGCAACGTCCGCCGCGGCGGGCATCATCGGCAGCCGGTGCTCGTTGTTGGGCAGGATCCCGAGGCGCCACATCATGTACTTCACCGGGATCGGGTTGGTGTCGTAGAACACGGCGCGGTTCAGCTCGAACAGCTGCTGGTGCAGGGCGCGTGCCTCGGCGAAGCCGGCGCCGGCGCCGGCCACCGCGTCGTAGAGCGCCACCACGCGTCGCGGCACCACGTTGGCGACGGCGTTGATCATCCCCTGCGCACCGAGGGCGAGCATCGGGTAGCTGACCTCCTCCAACCCGACGAGGACGCGGAACTCCGGCCCGAACGCCATCAGCGCCTCGGTGACGAGACCGAGATCGGCCACGGCGTGCTTCATCCCGACGAAGTTCTCGGCGCGCGCGGCGATGTCCTCGAGCACTCCGATGTCCACACCGACGGCCGCTCGGCCGGGGATGTGGTACACCAGGAACGGCAGATCGCTCCTCCCGGCGAGGTCGGCGAAGTAGGCGACCAGCCCGCGTCGAGGCGGCCTGATGTAGTACGGCGTCACCACCAGCAGGGCGTCGGCGCCCGCTGCCGCTGCGTGCTCGGTCAGTTCGACGGTCTCGGCGTGGGACTGGCTGCCTGTTGCGGCGACGACGGCGATCCGCCCGGCGGCCGCGTCGATCGCCACCTCCGTGAGCGTGCGCCGTTCGGCGACCGTCAAGACGCTCGGCTCGCCGCTGGTCCCGCACGTGACCACACCGTGGCTGCCCTCGCGCACGTGCCACTCGACGATCGCGGCGTAGGTGTCGTAGTCGACCTCCCCGTCGCGGAACGGCGTGACGAGCGGAGGCAGCGAGCCGCGCAGCGCGTCAGACGGAAGTGAGATCACGTGGGCGTCGGTTGCAGGGTGCGGTTCGTGGCGAACCCGCTCTGCGCGCCGAGGACGCGTGCGGGCCGCTTGAGGTCCTCCTGCCACAGCAACGACTCCATCGCGATGTTCAACGGCTGGTCCTGGACGGTCAGCTCGTACACCCGGTCGCCGTCGTCGGAGGCGTGGTGATGGATCATCCACCCCGGCGCGGTGAGCATCAGGTCACCAGGTCCCCACTCGTAGCGCTGACCGCCGACGCGGCTCCATCCCGTCCCGTGGAAGAAGTAGTTGATCGCCGCCGAGACGTGGCGGTGCGGGCGGTCGACGATGCCGGGCGGGCGGATCGTGATCGTCGCGAAGAACGACGGCGTCGTGCCGTTGGTCCGTCCGGTGAACGGGTTGTACATCAGGTACAGCCGCCGGCCGATGTAGGTCTCGCCCAGAGCCTCGAGCCGATCGAGATGCGTCTTCACGTCGCGCCACGGCCAGTGCAACGCGTCCGACGGCAACGCGTCGGGGTTGACGAGCGTCTCGTAGGGCATCAGGTACGCCCCGTCGGCGAGCTCGAACGTGCCGAACGGGCTGCTCCGGCGGCGATCGACGTCGGCGTCCTCGTCCTCCGCCGAGGCGGCGGTCGGCGCTACGGCGCCGGTCGGCGGCGGCATCTCGTCGAGGTCCTCGATCAGGTGGACGTTCATCTTCTCCAGCAACGGCGCGTTCGAGTAGGTGAAGCGGACGAACGGCTCGGAACCGGTGTTGGTGTAGGTGTACGGACGCCATGACGGATGGTTCCAACCGTCGTAGCGGTTCACGTCGTGGACGGCATCGCCGATGCGCACCCGCCCCATCCCGGAGATGCAGAACCCGACCTGCGTCGAGTTGTGCCTGATCGGCGCCGTCGTCTCCCCGGGCAGGAGCACGTCGAGCGAGACGCGGATGCCGGGCGCGAGCGAGGGATGGGCCTGCGCGGCACGGGGATGGGTGAACAACGAAGATCGCCGCCCGTTGGCAGGTCTGGCGATCGACGCCAGCCGGTCGATCTCCGCGTCGATCTCGGCCTCGCGGAAGATCACCGGCTGCCAGTAGTCCGGCTCGCCCGGCGCAGTGGCACCGCTGACGTCGTGGAAGTGGTGGTTCGTGGTCATGACAAGCCTTTCGCTGAGAACAGTCGTGGTGTCGCGCGCGTCCGTGACGGCAGCGGGGCGCCGCGCCCGGCGGCGGCGCAGCGCCGCAGCACCTCGGTGGCGACGGCGACGTCGGCCAGACCGAGACCCATCGCCTTGAACAATCGATGGCCGATCGTCGGAGCCGCTGATCCGCCCGCGACGACCGCAGAGAGGGCGACGACCGTCGGCGCGGCGCGCAGCTCGGACGAGAGCTCGGCGGCCGCCGCTGGGCTGTCGCTGACGACGATGGCCGCGTCAGCGGCGACGCGCTCGGCGACCTCGCCGCGCTCGGGTGTGATCGCCCCGAGTGCGACGACGAGCGTGTCGGCGGCCAGCATCTGCGGCTCCAGGAACGGCCGGCGCGAACGGGTCGCGGTGGTGACGATGTCCGCCCCCGCCACCGCGCCGGCGACGTCGTCGCAGACGACGATCTCGCACCCGTCGATCAGACCGCGCAGCCGCGCCCCGAACTCCGTGCGGTGGGCGACGGTCGGGCTGAACACGCGCACCTGCGCGATCTGCCGCGCGCACGCCGCGGCGGCGACCTGTGCCAGCGCCTGCTTGCCCGTGCCGATGATCGCCAGCGTCGACGAGAGCGGGTCGGACAGCTCGGCGATCGCGACCGCCGAGATCGAAGCGGTCCGCAACTGCCCGAGCGCGAACGCCTCGATCACCGCCAGCAGGTCGCCCGTGCGGTCGTCCCACAGCACGACGAGCGGGCTGGCGCCCCCAGCCGTGTGCGCCCACGTCTTCGCGCCCACGACGCCGAGGCCCTCGGCGACCCCGCCGAGCGCGTGCAACGTGTGCCCCCCGCCCCACCCGACAGCGGTCTTTGGCAGCGTGCACGCCTGCGCCGAGTGCTCCTGCAGCAACGCGTCGCGCACCGCCCGCACGGCGTCATCGAGCGCGACCGTCGAGACGACGTCGTCCTCACGCAGCCAGCGCGGGTCAGCCATCGGAACCGTCATCGAAGATCGACGGCACTGCTGCGCCGAGCCGGCAGGCGCGGCTGACGAGCGCGTGGCCGACGAAACGGGCCGTCAGCAATGCAACGGCGGCAGCGGTGGCATCGTCGGTCCGCGCGACGACGGCGTCGAGCAGCGGCGCCGATCGGTTGCGGTCGGCGACGGCGTCGACGAGGTCGTCGATCGCGGCGAGGACGAACCGCTGCACGGCGCGGACCTCGCCGTCGAGCGTCAGCTCGGGATCATCCGGATCGAGCAGCTCGACCGCGGCGACCCACGCAGGCGTCGCTCCGCTGCGGACGGCGAGGCGCTCGTGTTGGTTTCGCTCGTAGACGTTGCCGAGTCGCGTAGCGGCGGTCAACGCGATCGCCTCGGCCAGCTCCATCGGCAACGCCTGCTTGCAACGCTCCGTGAACGAATCAAAGGCGATCAGCGCCTCGGGCTGGTGACCCATGTAGCGGAAGAAGTCACCGAGGTAACCGAGGCGCAGATATCGACCGCGCAACGCGTCGCGTGCGGCGGGTGCCAGGTCGTCGAACTCGAGGGGTGTGATCGGTGGCACGAGCCCTCACAACGGGATGATCAGCGAGGTCGGCACGAGCGGCGCGTCGTAGATCGCCGTCTTGGCGGCGAAGCGCGGCGCACCGTCGACGACGACGATGCGGTCGGCGTAGGAGCCGGCAGAGTGCACGGTCGACGCCTCGTCGACGAGGGTCTCGACGACGACGAAGTTGGCGGTCGTCTCGACGCAGCCGGTCTCGGTCATCACCGGACGGATCGCCGAGATCATGTGCCGGGTGATCCGCCGGGCGAAGAACTGGGTGCCGATCACCGCGTCGATCCGATCCGCCAGCATCGCTCTGCTGTCGCACCTGATCGTCGCCAGCGGGAGGCCGCGCTCGACGTTCTCGCGGGCGACGACGAGATATGCGGCGTCGTCGGTGAACAGGTCCAGCCAGCCGGCGAAGTCCGCTGCGTCGAGCAGCGCGGCGTAGTCGTCGTAGAGGGCGTGCACGTCGGCACACGTGATGTCCTGCCACGGCACACGCGGCTGGGCGACGGCGTTCACGACGATCACGAGCCGTCGGACCGCGATCCGCTCACAGCCCCATCACCTGCCGGTAGTGCAGGTAGAACGCGCGCAGCGCGACCTCGGTGACCATGTGCTCGGTGTCGGCCGTGTCCGTGCCACCCATCTCCAGCAGCGCCTCGCGATCGATCCCCGCTCGCGCGCCCTGTTGGGCGAGGCGCATCACCTCGCTGTCGTCGATCGAGACGAGCCCCGCCGGCCCCATCAGGTTCGCCTGGCGCAGACGGCGCAGGCGCATCGCCGCGTCGTCGTCGGCGTAGCAGAAGTACGTCCAGTGCAGTTCGAACTGGTCGACCGAGCGGGTGACGAGCTGGCGCATCGCGAGCGTGTTCGACTGCTGTTGCACGATCAGGTTCGGCCAGATCGTCTGCATCACCACGGTCGCCGCGCCGGGGAACTCCCGGACCGGATCGAGCAGCCGCGGGTCGCGCAGCGTGAGGTCGTGCTTGACGCGGGCGATGTCGTCGGTGCCGACCACCTCGCGCTGCGCGGACCGTTGCGAGACGAGCACGGAGTGCCTGCCGGTGGAGTCCATCTGCGTCTTCGAAGGGTTGTCGGCGCGGAACAAGCCGAACGTGACGAGGAAGACGTGCAGCAGGCTGGCGTGGTAGGGGTCCTTGATGTTCTCGAACATCAGCTTCCAGTTCGCCGGCACTGTTTGGCGCTGGTAGCCGAGCACCTCGAGCCGGCGGCCGTCGAAGACCCGGTCGAACCAACCGAGGTTGGTCGCCCCGAGGTACTCGTCGATCGGCGCGAGATCGTGATCGAACGAGGCGAACAGCACACCGTGGCGTTCTGTCACGGCCAGCTGCTCGAGGCCGTGCTCGGCCACCTCGAAGTCGGGCGGCATCCCGCCGTTGCCGCCGACCCCCTTCTTGAACGGCACGCCGAGCAACCGGCCGTCCGATGCGTAGGACCACTGGTGGTACGGGCACGTGAACGTCGTGGCATTGCCCGCCGGGACGTTGCACAGCACGACACCACGGTGCGCGCACCGGTTGACCACGACGTGGACGTCACCGGCGCGGTCGCGGGTGACGATCACGGGCGTGTCGCCGATGCTGGTGCGCACGAAGTCGCCGGGCTCGGCGATCTCCGCGGCCAGGGCGACGTAGTTCCACGACGGGCCGCGGAAGATCCGCGACTGCTCGGCGCGGTACAGCGCGGCGTCGGTGTACACCCAGTACGGGACACGCCCGAGACCGTCCTTCGGCCACGACCGTGGAGGTTCGACGGCGACGAACGAGTCTTCCGCCTGCAGGGATGCCATCGCCACGGAGGTTAGTGACTGCCCCGTCGACCCGTCGGCCCGGCGCCGCGGCGTGCCCGTCGCGATCGCACCGTCGGCGTCGACCTGCGCCGGGAAGGGTCACTACCGTGCGCAGACGATGAGCAGAGTCGACGTGCGCGAAAGGCCTGGGCGGGGATGAGCACCCGGCCCTCGACGGTGACCGGGCTGCTCGAGGCGTGGGCGTCCGAGTGCTCGACCGACGTGATCGCGATCGAGCGCCACGGCGGGCGTCGCACGCTCGCGATCGGTGACCTGGTCGCCGGCGCCGACCGGCTCGCCGCGGGACTGGCGGCGGCCGGAGCGTCGGCCGAGCGGCCGATCGTCCTGTGGCTGCCGAACCGGATGGAGTGGATCGAGGCGATCGCCGCAGCCGCCCGGCTCGGCGCTCCGATCATCGGCCTGAACACCCGCTACCGCGCCGACGAGCTGCGCCACGTGCTGGCGCGGTCCGACGCCGGCGTCCTCGTCGCCGTCGACGAGTTCGCCGGCATCCGCTTCGCAGAGCTCGTCGCCGAGGCCGGCACGGCCAGCTTGGCGTCGATCGTGATCGCCGGTGAGCGGAATGAGTCGTGGAACGGGCTCGGCTGCCAGATCCTCGGCTGGAGCGATCTCGCCGGCGACGGGCCGACCCGTCCTGCGCCACGGCCCAGCGACCTGATGGCCGCGTTCACGACGTCGGGGACGACCGGGTTCCCGAAGCTCGCTGCGCACGATCAGGCCGGCGTCGTGCAGCACGCATTCGACGACGCGTCGGCGTTCGACGTGCGCCCCGGCGACCGGATGCTCATCGACGTGCCGCTCTGCGGCGTGTTCGGGTTCAACTCGCTGTTCGCGGCGATCGGCGGTCGGGCGACGACGCTGCTCAACGATCGCTTCGATCCTGCGGACACCGCCCGCGCCATCGCCACGGAGGGTGTCACCCACTACAACGCCAGTGACGACATGCTGCTGCGGATCATGGACGAGGGCGTCATCTGCGCCGGGCACCACGCGTGGCGTGAGGGTGGCTTCGCCAACTTCACCAACGCCGCGCGACGGGCCGCGGAACGGGCGGAAGAGGAGCTCGGCGTCCGCCTCTCCGGCACGTACGGCATGTCGGAGCTGTTCGCCCTGCTGACCCGGTGGCCGGCGCCGACGACCGTCGAGGCGCGGGCCCGCTCCGGCGGCATCCCCGTCGGCGCCGACCTCGAGGTCCGCGTGATCGATCCCGAGTCCGGTGCCGAGCGCGCCTCGGGCGAGGAGGGCGAGCTGTCGTTCCGCGGACCGACCGTGCTGGCCCGCTACCTCGGCGACCCCGCGGCGACCAGCGCGGCGATCGCCGCCGACGGCTGGTTCCGCTCGGGGGACCTCGGCCGGCTGACGTCCGACGGCGGCTTCCAGTACCTGGCCCGGATCGGCGACAGCCTGCGCCTGCGCGGGTTCCTCGTCGACCCGGCCGAGATCGAGCAGCGCCTCGAGGGCCACCCGGCCGTCGAGTTGGCGCAGGTGGTCGGCGTCGATCGCGCCGGTGTCGGCCAGGTCGCCGTGGCGTTCGTGCGCCTCACGGAGGCGGTGCCGGAAGCCGAGCTGCGCGCCCACTGCGCGGCGGGCATCGCCGGGTTCAAGGTCCCCGTGCGGTTCGTGGCGGTGGAGAGCTTCCCGACCGTCGACGGACCCAACGGCGTCAAGATCCGCAAGCGCGAGCTGCGTGATCGAGCGACACAACTGCTCGATCACGCCGAGTGATCCGCCGCGCCGAACGCCAGACGAGGCGCGGATGGTCCGCTCGCGAGCCGCCGGAGCGACCGGCCGGTGGTCCGCGGCCGCGGGACGAACGCGCCGAGATCGCAGACGCCGCGTCGAACGGGTCGGTCTCACCAACACCGCCCAGCGACCGACCGTGCATCCGAGCCACGCGGGTGCGACGCCCCTGAGGGTCGATCGCGCCCCGCCGCGGCCGGCTGCGCGCGACGGCTCAACCCGTGCGCAGCTCGGTGATCCGATCGAGGAACGGCTGCTTGACCTCGTCGGCGATGAACGCGGCGCGGATGCTGCTCGCGGCCAGATCGGCGAGTGCCTCGGAGTCGAGCGCGAACGCGTGCGCGCAGGCAGTGTAGTTGTCCAGGACGTACCCGCCGAAGTACGCCGGGTCGTCTGAGTTGATCGTCACGTTCAGACCGGCGGCCAGCATCGCCGGAAGTGGATGGGCGGCGAGCGACGGGACGACGTTCAGCTTCACGTTCGACAGCGGGCACACGGTGAACGGGATGGCCTGCGCGGCGAGGGCGGCGACCAACGCCGGATCGTGGACGACGTTGACGCCGTGGTCGACGCGGTCGACGCCGAGCAGCTCGACGGTGTCGCGGACGTACGCCGCAGGACCCTCCTCGCCGGCGTGGGCGCACGTCCTGAAGCCGAGGCGGTGCAGCTCGTCGAAGTAACGGGCGAACTTGGCGGGCGGGTTGCCGGCCTCGGCGCCGCCCAGTCCGAAGCCGGCGATCCGGTCGGCCCAGGGCAGCACACCGTCGAGCTGGCTGAACGCGTCGGCCTCTGTGCGGTGCCGCTGCGCCGACACGAGCAGACCTGCGGTGATCCCGTCCCGCGCGCGGGCGTCGTCCATCGCGCGCAGCGTCCCACCGAGGACCGCCGCCATCGGCACGCCGCGTTCGACGAAGCTCTGCGTCCCCAGGAACGCTTCGGCATGGACGACGCCGTCGGCATGGGCGCGGGCGAGGTAGGCGCGGGTGACGTCGTAGAAGTCGCGCTCGTGCACCATCACCTTGCAACCTTCGAGGAACACGTCGAGGAAGGACTGCAAGTCCACGAACCGATACGCGTCGCGCAACGCCTCGACCGACCGCCACGGCAGCGCCACGTCGTTGCGTTCGGCCAACTCGAACAACAGCTCGGCCTCCAGCGAGCCTTCGAGGTGGATGTGCAGCTCGGCCTTCGGCAGCGACCTGGCGAAGTCGGCCAGGGACTGCCGGTCCGCGGCGGCCGAGTCGCCGGTGACATGGGTTGCACTGCCGGTGGACGGGGGCGGGTCATCGCGCACGTGCCACTCTGCCGCGTGCGCAGCATGTCGACGACGCAGCACGTCGTGCCGGGCGCTGCTCACGCGGGCGGTACGCTCCGCGTCGACGGTGAGGTGAGGCGACGATGATCGATGTCGAGTGGTCGGGTGGCCTCGGGGTCGACCGGCGCGCGGTGATCGACGCGCTCCCCCGCGCTGTCGTGGTCACGGACGCAGCGGGCGTGATCCTGTTGTGGAACGAGGCGGCCGAGCTGATGTACGGCTGGCCCGAGGAGGACGTGCTCGGTCGCTCCGTGCTCGATGTGCTCGCTCCGCCCGACGACCTGCGGAGCAACCGGGAGCACCTTGCGTTCGTCGCCCAGGGGAACAGCCGGCGCGGCGATCGCACCGTCGTGCGCCGCGACGGGACGTCGATCCGGGTGCTGACGTTCGCCCGTCCGTTGCTGGACGAGTCCGGCGCCGTCGTCGCGATGGTCGGTGCGTCCGAGGACGTCACAGACCTGCGACTGGCCGAGCAGCGGACCCGGAACCTGACCGAGCATTTCAGCCTGGCGCTGCGGGCTGGCGGGTTGGGGACCTGGCGGTGGGACATCTCCAGCGGGACGACCGTGTGGGACGAGCGGCTCGAAGCACTGTTCGGGTTGGCACCGGGCCAGTTCGACGGCACGTTCGACAGCTACATCGCGCGGTTGCACCCCGACGATCGCGATGGTGTGTTGCAAGAGGTGGACGAAGCGGTGCGGTCTGCATCCACGTACCGGGTGGAGCACAGGGTCGTGTGGCCCGACGGCTCCGTGCGCTGGATCGTCGGCGCCGGCGGTGCCACCGTCGACGAGCACGGCGCCGTCACCGGCACGATCGGCTGCGCGATGGACGTCACCGACCGCGTCGCCCAAGACCTGGAGCGGCAACATCTGGCGGCGGTGGCGGAGGAGGCCGCCGAGCGGGAGCGGGTGCAACGCGAACGCCTCGAGTTCCTGGCGGCGATCAACGATGCCCTCAACGCCGCGTCGAGCGTCCGCGAGATCATGGTCAACGTCACCGCCACCGCCGTGCCTCGTCTCGGCGACTGGTGCTCGATCCACGTCCTCCCGCGGAAGGACGCGTTGATCCCGGACGTGGAGATCGCCCACACTGATCCGAAGATGGTCACCTACGCGCACCAGCTGCGCGAGCGCTTCCCCTACAACCCGCACGCCCCGACGGGCGTCGCCACCGTGATCCGCACCGGCGAGACGGCGTTCTACCCCGACATCACCGACGATGTGATGACCGACCTGGACGCCACGGACGAAGCGCGCGAGATCATCAACCACCTGGCACTGCGGTCGGCGATCACCGTCCCGTTGGTCAAGCGCGACCGGATCCTCGGGGCGATGCAGTTCGTGATGTCGAGCTCCTCGCGGCGCTACACCGGGGACGACGTCGCACTGGCGCAAACCGTCGCCGGACGCATCGCCTCGAGCCTCGACAACCATCGTCTGAACGAACAACAGCGGCTGATCGCCCAGACCCTGCAACGCAGCCTGCTCCCCGCATCGCTGCCCGACATCCCCTCTGTGGAGATCGCCGTTCGATATTGGCCCGCAGGAGAAGCCACCGAGGTCGGCGGCGATTTCTACGACGTGTTCGCGCTCGAAGCGGAGCGGAGCTGGGGGGTCGTGATCGGCGACGTGTGTGGCACCGGTCCGGCAGCCGCCGCGCTCACCGGGCTGGCACGCCACTCGATCCGCGACAGCGCCTGGCACGACGACACGCCCGTCGACGTGCTCGGCTCGTTGAACCGCGCGGTCCGGCGGTCCGGTTCCGACTCCTTCCTGACGGCCGTGTACGCGACCCTGGACACGACGTCGGACCGTCCGGAGCTGACGATCACCTGCGGCGGACATCCGCTTCCGGTCCATGCGACGTCCCGCGGCGCGACGACCATCGGCATCCCCGGCACGCTGCTCGGCGTCTTCGACGAGGGCAGGTTCCACTCCACGGCGACGTCACTCGACCCGGGCGACGTCGTCGTCTTCTACACCGACGGAGCGACCGACGTGCGCCCACCGCACTTCCTCGACGCGGCGCAGTTCACCGGGCTCGTCGAGGAGGCAACCGCGTCCGGCGGGAGCGCGGAGGCAGTCGCCGACCGGATCCACCACGCTCTCGAGGAGCTCGTCTCCTTCAACCTCCGCAACGACGACATCGCCCTGCTGATCCTGCGCGTCGCCGGCGACATCCGGCCGTGACGACAGAGCCCGCCGGCGGGGCGGCCGTGCCCGGACGTTCGGCGCCGTTCATCCTCTGGGTCTGATCACGAGCCGCTGCGGGGTACACGAGAGACGTGGTCGGCAAGCGCAAAGGTCGGGATCCGGACATTCGTCACCAGATCGAGCACGACCCGCTCGCCCCCAGACGGGCTCGAGAGATCGTCACCGAGCTGCTCAGCGATCCCGACGATCTCATCGCCGACGATGTGCGGCTCGCCACCAGCGAGCTGGTCGCGAACGTCGTCAGCCACACCGTCGACGGAGGGGAGCTGCGTGTATGGGACCCGCAGCCGGACGTCCCCCTCCATCTCGAAGTCGAAGACACCGACACGCACGTGCCGGCGATCCCGGTAGAGCCACTCCAACACGGCGGCCGTGGGTTGGCCATCGTGCAAGCCGTCGCCGAGGAATGGGGGGTCGAGATGTTGCCCGGCGGAAAGGTCGTGTGGGCAGACTTCGACCGCAGCCAACGCGCCGGCGCGGACGCGAACGACCGCCCGACGGGCGCGACGACCGACGACAGCTGACCCCGTCGTCGCGGGCACGCCGGTCGACGCCGGCGAGGCGTTCCAACGCCGATTCACCCGGCCCGGAGGTGCCGCGGGCGCGCCTGACGTCCACGCGGTCCGCCAGCTGAGCACCGGCGACCACGCCGACCACGGCCGCTCAGGCCAGTCCATCCGAGCCCGTGAGCCCGGGGACGGGACCGGTCCGTCTCCCGGGTGCACGCCACAGCGGTGCGGGCTCGCTCACGCCGCAGCGCCGTCAACCGACGGCGACCTGCCAGTCGACGGAGTACCCGTCAGCCGCGGGCGAGACGGTGAACCGCCTGCCGCTGATCGCCGTCGGCTCGAGCACGAGCCAACGGTGCCGGCTCTGCCCGACGAGAGGTTCGGGATCAGCGAGCTGGTGGGTCCCCACGACACGCCCGAGACGACCACGCACGACGACGCTCCACGCCGATCCGGAGGTGAGATCGATCTCGTCGATCTCCAGCGCGGCGAGACCCTCGTACCGGCCCATCAACGTCTCCGGCGCCGTCCGCACGACGACGCGCGCGTGGCTGTCAGGCCCGTCGATGCGGTAGTTGATCGGGAACGCCAGCGGACAGCCGTGGTCGAGGAAGCACAACCGCCCGATGGTGGTGGCGCGCAGCAGCGCGACGCACTCGTGCCGCGACAACTCGAATCGCTCTGCGTTCATGTTCACGATGACCACGTTGACATCCGCGCGACTCGACGAATAGGGCCGCGCGGCCCCTCGGCGTCGACGACCGGGGGCACCCGGGGTCGTCAGTCGGCGTTGGCCATCGCCTGCGTCGGCTGCGCGGGGATCAGATGCGCGACCTTCGGCAGCACCTGCTCCTGCAGGAGGCCGAGCGAGGTGAGCCAGGGCTCCGGGTTCTCCGAGTAGTCGAAACCGAACACGAGGATCTGTCCGAACCCCCCGCATTGGTCGTAGACCTCCTCGAGCCTCTCGGCCACCGTCTCCGGAGAGCCGATGATCCAGTTGTGCCGTGCGCAGTACGCGGCATCGACGTCGGAGTCGGCGACGTCAGGATCGTGCTTGAGGTATTCGAGGAACCCGAAGTTGGACAGGAGCGGCAGGAAGTACTCACCCATCATCCGACCCATCATCGAGTCGACCGACAAGCGCCAGGCCTCCGCATCGGTGTCGGCGACGAACACTTCACGAACAAGACGCCAATCACCGCGCCACGGAGTGCGGCCGCTCACCCGGGCGCCGGCCTCCACGCTGTCCCAGTGCGACGCAACATACGCCGGGTTGAGGTTCAGCGACAGCGGGAGGAAGCCGCGCTCACCGGCGAGCTTCAGGGTGTCGGAACCCTTCGAAAGGCCGGCGACCCCGATCGGCGGGTGCGGCTTCTGGAGCGGCTTGATGTGCGGCCGCAGCACCCCGAACATCTCGTCAGGACGATCGACCTTCCAGTACTGGCCGTCGTAGTGGAACGGCTCGTCGGCAGCCCACAGCCGCAGGATGATGTCCAACGCTTCACGGGTCATGTCGCGATTGACGCCCGACATGCCGTCGACGTTGTACATCGCCCAGTCCGAGGGCAGACCTGACGCGGCGATGCCGAAGTTCAACCGCCCTCCGGACAGGTGATCGAGCATCGCCACCCGGTTCGCCAACTCGGCCGGATGATGGTACGGCAGGAGGAAGCCACCGGGGCCGAGACGGATCCGCTCCGTCTGCATCAGCGCCTGGGCGACCAGCAGGTCGGGCGCCGGATGCGGCTCCCACGGCGCGGTGTGGTGCTCGCCGATCCACGCCTCGGTGTAGCCGAGCCGGTCGAGCTCGCGCAGGACGGACAGGTCGTAGTCGTGGCCTTCCTTCAATCCGCGCTCGGGCGGATGTGAAGGCATGGCGAAGTAGCCGAATTGCATCAGGTCTCCTTCGTGAACCCCTTCGGCATGCTGCCACCTTTTCCCGTGATGGCACAAGCACTCCACGTCTGAGCGCGGAGCACGGCTGGACATCGGTTTCGGGCGACGCGGTCGCAGCGTCGTGGTGATCAGGACCGCCGTGGACGGACCGATGGGGGCTCCGACCGACGCCGGCAGTCATCGTCGAGGAGGAGGCCTCACGCCGCCACGCGCCCCGACGCGGTTATGGTCCGCTCGTCCGGTGTGACGTCTCGAGGGGGTCGGGGATGGGTGCGAGTGATCTGTGGCGGTTCGGCGCGGGTGAGCTGGCGGCGATGATCGCGGCCGGGCAGGTGTCGTCGACCGAGGTGGTCGAGGCGCACCTGGGCAGGATCGGCGAGGTCAACCCGGCCGTCAACGCGCTCACCCACGTCCTCGCCGACGAGGCCCGCGTCGCTGCGGCGGCGGCGGATCGAGCCACTGCCGCCGGTGACGTCGTCGGTCGGCTGCACGGTGTGCCGTTCACGGTCAAGCAGAACATCGATCTCGTCGGTTGCTCGACCAACTGGGGGCTGCCCGCCCTCGCGGATGCGATGCCGCCGATGGACTCGCCGGTGGTCGAACGGATGCGCGCTGCGGGCGGGATCGCGATCGGGCGCAGCAACTGCCCGGACATGGCGCTGCGCGTGCACACAGATTCCGGCTTGTTCGGCCTGACCCGGAATCCGTGGAACCTGGCCCGCACGGCGGGAGGTTCTTCCGGTGGTGAGGGTGTCGCGCTGGCAGTCGGGATGAGCCCGATCGGCCTCGGCAACGACATCGGCGGATCGCTGCGGAATCCGGCGGCGTGCTGTGGGATCGCGTCGTTGAAGCCATCACACGGCGTGATCCCGGGCTGCACCGTCATCCCGTCCGCCGACGGTCCTGCGTCGTTCCAGCTGATGCCGGTCGAGGGTCCGATGGCGCGCCGGGTGGCCGACGTCCGCCTCGGTCTGCGGGTGCTCGCCGGGCGGCATCCACGCGACCCCTATTCGGTGAACACCCCGTTCGACTCGCCGGCTCCGCAGGGTCGCCCCTTACGCGTCGCCGCGCTGCCGGAGCCGCCGGGTGGTCCGACCGACGCCCGCGTCGCCGACCGGGTCAGGGCGGCGGCCGATGCTCTCGCCAGGGCCGGGTACGAGATCGTCGACACGGCGCCGCCGCGGTTCGAGGAGGCGATCGAGGTGTGGAAAGGGTTCATCTTCGCCGACATCCGGATGTTGCAACCGCAGATCGGGCCGCTGATGTCCGATGATGCCAACCGGTTCCTGGCGGCGATCTTGGAACCGTCGCCGATCCTCGATCTCGGCGGCTACACCGAGGTGTTGATCGCCCGCCAATCGATCATGCGCGAGTGGTCGACGTGGTTCGCGTCTGTCGATCTGGTGCTGACGCCGACGTGGACGGAACTGCCGTTCGAGGCCGGCTGGGACGCGGCGAACCCGGAACAATCCGAAGCCACGATCACGATGATGCGCTGCGTGATGCACGCGAACGTGCTCGGACTGCCGTCGGCTGCGGTGCCGGCCGGGATCGTCGACGGGCTCCCGGTGGGCGTGCTGCTCACCGGCGACCGCTTCGCCGACGACAAGACGCTCGCCGCCGCCGAGGTCGTCGAAGCCGCACTCGGCCTGGACACCCCGATCGACCCTGTCGAAGCTCCACGCACCGCGGCCTGAACGACCCGCCGGCCGGCCGGACTGCCATCGGAGAGTCGGCGCGACGGTCCTCAGTTGACTGCGGTCCCCGCAGAGTCCTGACCGGCACGCATCACGCGACCCGGGCGGGCGCCGGTGAGCCGGCCGTGGTCGACGATCTCGGTGCCGTTGACGAGCACGTGGTCGATGCCGTCGGCCTCGCCGTAGAGCCGCCACGCGCCACCGGGGAGGTCGTGGCGGATCTCGACCGGGCGCGCCCCGATCGTCGTCGGGTCGAGCACCACGACGTCGGCGTGACAGCCGGCCTCGAGGCGGCCGCGATCCTTGAGCCCGTAGAGCCGGGCGGGAGCATCGGTGATGAAGCTGACGGCCTCTTCGAACGGCAGCAGCTTCATCTCCCGGCACGCCGTGCCCAGCATCGCCGTCGTCGCGTTGAACGTCGCCAGCAGGTCGAGGTGCGCACCGGCATCGGTGCCGCCGACCAGCGTGCGCGAGTCACGCCACACGTCGACGCGCTTGCGCCAGGTCGCCTCGTCGTCGCCGACCAGCGGCTGGTAGAGCCCGGTGCGCAGGTCGTCGGCGACGGCGATCTCGCACAGCACGTCGAAGGTGCCGCGTCCCTCCGAGTCGGCGATCTCGCCGACCGTGCGACCCTGGTACTCGCGGTTCGCATCGGAGAAGATCTCGCCGATCCTGATGTTGTGCCACTTGGCGATGCCGCGCATCGGGCCAGGTCCCTGTGCGAGCTCGTCCATCTCCCGTCGCGAGGCAGGGTCGGCGAGCAACGCGATCTTCTCGTCGAGCGGCAGCGCCATCGGCTTGGCCCAACCGTTCAACGCGTCGAACACGAAGCCGCTCTCCAACGACATCCGCGTCTGCACCGCACACGGCACCGTGAGCGCCAGCACGCGGCCGCCGCGCTCGCGGGCGAAGTCCGACGCGCGCAGCCGGTTCTCCATGTTCTCCATCTGCCGCGGGCTGAGGTTCACCGCGATCAGGTTCCAGTTGAGCGCACGGTTCGCCGCGACCGACATGTCGGTCATCAGCTGGAAGTGCGACTCCTCGAACCGCCCGACGGTCGGGATGAACTCCAGGTTGGTGCCCTCGTAGTCCCCGACGACACGACTCAGGTGGACGAGCTCGCTCGCGGTGGCGTGGCGTGATGGCACGGGATCGCCGTTGGCGTCGTTGTGCGTCGTCGCCCACGACGACGTGAACCCGAAGGCGCCCGCCTCGAGGCTCTCCCGCAGCAGGCGTTCCATCTCCGCCAGGTCTGCGTCCGTGCCTGTCTCGCCGACGGCCCGTTCGCCCATGGCCAGGCGACGCAACGCGCTGTGCCCGACGTTGAAACCGGCGTTGACGGCCAACCCGCCGTCCAGTGCCGCCAGCCAATCG
>JBBQTN010000022.1:0-37957 GCA_038213195.1 Acidimicrobiales bacterium
CCGTACAGCGATGCCGGCAACCAGAGTGTGCTGGCGACGTACTACCCAGAGCGGTTCTGGAACCGGCTCGGGGCAAGCCACCTGTGGCGCGCGATCTGCGGCAACGTCGCCGGCGAGGGCGTGAAGATGACCAACGGCACCAGCCGCGGCCTCGATCCGCAGGAGCTGCGCCACTCCAAGTTGATCGTGCTGTGGGGGACGAACACCCGGCTGACCAACCGCCATCTGTGGCCGACGATCGAGGCGGCCCGCGCCGACGGCGCGCTGGTGGTCGTGATCGACCCGATCCGCACGGTCACCGCCGATGCCGCCGACTGGTTCGTGCAGCCACTGCCGGGCACCGATGTCGCGCTGATGCTGGCCATGATCCACGTCCTCGTACGTGACGCGCTCGTCGATCTGCAGTGGGTGCGCGCCAACACGGTCGGCTTCGACGAGCTCGCCGCGCACGTCGCCGAGTGGACGCCGGAGCACGCCGCAACCATCTGTGGCGTCGCTGCGGAGGAGATCGAGCGGCTCGCCACGGTCTACGGGACGCGCCGACCGGCCGCGATCCGCACGCTGATCGGTGCAGAGCACCACGAGAACGGGGCGATGTTCTTCCGCACGCTCGCCTGCCTACCGGCCATCGTCGGCGCGTGGGCCGATCGCGGCGGCGGGCTCGCCCGTTCGGTCGGTTCGTGGAGCGACGCCGCGCTCGACGTCGCTGCGCTGACCCGGCCCGATCTTCGTCCCGGCCGGTCGTCGCGCTGGCTGAACATGAGCCGTCTCGGTGAGGTGCTCGCCGGACGCGACGACAGCGGCGCGCCACTCGATCCTCCGGTGACGGCGATGATCGTGTGGAGCTCGAACCCCCTCGTGATCGCCCCGAACGCCGAGCTGGTGCGCGCCGGCATGGAGCGCGACGACCTGTTCACGGTCGTCCACGACCAGTTCCTCACCGACACGGCGCGCTACGCCGACATCGTCCTGCCCGCGACCACCCAGATCGAGGCCACCGACGTCGTCACCTCGTGGGGGCACCTCTGGCTCGGCTGGAACGAGGCCGCGATCCCACCGCGGGGCGAATCGGTGAGCAACAGCGAGCTGCACCGCCGCCTTGCCCTCGCCCTCGGCTTCACCGAGCCGGCCTTGTTCGACGACGACGCCACCGCGCTCGCCGCGGCGCTGCCCGGCGTGGACCTCGAGGAGCTGCGCGCGGTCGGCTTCCTGCGCACGACCGAGTACCCGGCGGGCGGCCTGCCGTTCGCGGACGGCCGGTTCCCGACACCCTCCGGCAAGGTCGAGCTGGTCAGCGCCACGCTCGGCCGGCTCGGTCAGCCGGTGCTGCCGACGTTCGTTGCGCCGGGCGAATCCCCGCTCGGCGACCCGCTGCTCGCAGCGCGCTACCCGCTGCGCCTGCTCACGCCGAAGCGTCACACCCGGTTCCTCAACTCGAGCTACTCGCACCTGCCCAAGCACGGTCCGCCCGAAGGCAGCCCGTACGTCGAGCTCGACGCGCACGACGCGTGTGCGCGCGGCATCGCCGACGGCGACGAGGTCGAGGTGTGCAACGACCGGGCGTCGCTGCTCCTGACGGCGCGCCTCACGGACCGCCTCCGTGCCGGAGTGGTGGCGATCCCGTTCGGCTGGTGGCGCGCGCAGCACGGTGACGGCAACGTCGCCAACTCGCTGACCAACGACACCCTGACCGAATGGGGCGGAGGTGTCGCCTACAGCGACACGCTGGTCGAGATCCGCAGGGTCCCCGCGCCGGCCTGAGCGCCCTGCGTCCCCGGCACCGAAGCTCCGAGCTTCCCCGGCAGCATCGGAGGCTGCGGGTATCGTGCGGCTATGGCAGCTGAGCTGATCTACGCGTTCAGGATCATGCGCCTGCCGCTGCTCGATGCCGGCGGTTCGACGATCGGCCAGATCGAGGACATCGTCGTCATCCCGGGCACGAGCGGCGCGAATCCGCGCGTGCTCGGCTTCGTCGCCACCAGCCAGCGCCGACGGATCTTCGTCAACGGGGCGCGCATCGGTGCGCTGGACAGTGACGGGGTCCGCCTGCGCAGCTGGGACGTCGACCTCAAGCCGTTCAAGCCGCGTCGCGCCGAGGTGCTCATCGGACGCGACATCATCGACCGCAAGATCGGCGACGAGACCGTCAGCGACGTCGCGTTGCGCCAGAAGGGCGACGGACGCCAGCAGTGGTGGGAGCCGGCGAAGGTCCGCCTCGCGAAGCGCACCGCGCTCCGCCGGCGGCCCAGCTACCGGCTCGTCGACTTCGACGACGTGCCCGACCTGTTCGCCCACGTCGCAGGCGCGGAGATGGCCGCCGAGGCTGCCCGCCTGCGCGACGTGCACCCGAGCGACGTCGCCGGGCTGGTGCGGGCGATGCCGCTGACCCAGCGCCGCCAGCTCGCCGAGGCGATGGACGACGAGCGGCTCGCCGACCTGCTCGAGGAGCTGCCCGAGGCCGAGCAGCTGCGGATCATCGACGGGCTCGACATCGACCGGTTGATCAACGTGCTCGAGGAGATGGAGTACGACGACCTCGCCGACCTGCTCGCCGAGATGCCGGGCGAGCAGCGCACGCGGGTGCTCGCCGCGATGGATGCCGAGGACGCCGACGTGATGCGCCGCCTGCTGTCCTACGAGGATGGCACGGCCGGCGCGCTGCTGACCCCGGAGATCATCATCCTCGGCCCGACCAACACCGTCGCGGACGCGCTGGCGGAGGTCCGCGACCCGGAGTGGTTGGTCAGCATCGCCGCCCAGGTGTTCGTGGTGCAGCCGCCGTACAAGCCCCCGACGGGCACCTACCTCGGCGTGGTCCACTTCCAGCGCCTGCTGCGCGAGCCTCCGAACACCCCGCTCGGGCAGTGCCTCGAGCACGAGCCGACGATCCCCCCTGACCTGCCGGAGCGGGACGTCGCCGAGCGTCTGGCCAGCTACAACATGCTCGCGGTGGGGGTTACGGACGAGGCAGAACGGTTGCTCGGAGCGATCACCGTCGACGACGTGCTCGACCGCACGCTGCCGACCGGCTGGCGGCAACGCCGCCGCGTCGCCGCGTTCACCGGCGCCCCGCCGCGCCGCGTCGCAGGGGAGCCGTGAAGCGCCACGACGACCTCACCGCTCCCCGCCACTCCTCCCGCTTCGGCTTCCGCTACGACCCCGAGGCGTTCGGACGGTTCAGCGAGGGCATCGCCCGCACCCTCGGCACGGCGCGCTTCCTCGCCTTCCAGACGGTCATCGTCATCATCTGGATCGCGCTCAACGTCGGCTTCATCTTCCTCCGCTGGGACAAGTACCCGTTCATCCTGCTCAACCTGGCCTTCAGCACGCAGGCCGCGTACGCCGCGCCGCTGATCCTGCTGGCGCAGACACGCCAGGAGCGCCGCGACCGCGCCCAGGCCGACACCGACCGGCGGACCGCGGCGCGCACGCAGGCCGACACCGAGTTCCTGGCGCGTGAGCTGGCCGGTGTCCGCCTCGCGCTGCGCAACGTGCCGACCACCGACGAGCTGGAGGATCAGATCGAGCGACTGGTCACGGCGATGGACCGGATGACACAGCGCCTCGACGGCCTCGACGTCAAACCCGTCGAAGCCTGAACCCGCTCCCACCCGCCCGGCGACCCCAGCAAGGTGGGCGCGCCCTGCGCCAACCCCTGGCACAACCCGCGCCCACCCGCCCGGCGCGCCGGCCCGCGACGACGCAGGCTCACCAGGTGGTCGGGCGGGGGACGCCGGTGAACTCGACGACGGTGACACCGAACGCGCTGACCCGGCCGAGCAGGCCGCTGGCGACCATGCCGCTGCCGCCCGGGGTGTGGACGCCGCCGTCGACCCGGCCTTCCGCGCAGGCAAGGGCCGCAGCTGCGCACACGGCGCCGGCGAGGCCGGCGGCTCGACCCGCAGCGCCGGCGATGACCGTCTGGCGCGCCCCGCTTGCCGTCGCACCTCTGGCCTCGACGCGCACGGCACCGACGTTGCCACCGACGTGCGGCGGGCGCAACATCGGCAGGCGTGCAGTCAGGCGATCCCGGCGGGTGGCCGCGACCTTGGCGCTGATCCTCTGCACTTCCGGGAACGAGCGGTGCAGCAGCACCGGGTCGGCGAGCGCGGCGCGATAGCAGTCGGAGGCGCCGGACGTCCCTGGGAACCAGCACAGCTCCCGGCCGCTTCCCCCCGGACGGAGGATCCACTCGCCGTCGTGCCAGCCGAGCGAGCGGCTGCCGAGCGCATCGTGGTGCCGGCGTGCGCAGGAAGGACCTCCCGTCCCGTTCACGGCGACGTGCAGCTCCTCGACATGCTCGAGCTGGTCGGCGAGATACCGCGCGAGCAATCCCGACAGCCCGGGAGCCATCGCCGCACCAACGACCAGCGGTACACCCAGCTGAAACGCGCGGCGGTGCAGCTCGAGCAGCTCGACGACGTCGTCGGGATCGTCGCTCGACGAGACGACGGCGACGCCGGCATCGACGAAGTCGGCCGCCGCCTCGCGATGCGGATGCGGATGGCAGAACACGACGACGTCCGCCACTGCGAGATCCTCGACCCGTCCGACGCAGAGCGCACGGATCGAACCGGCCAGGGCGTGCGCCGCCGCCTGGTCGGGGTCGTAGACGGCGACGCCGATCGGTCGCCCGTCCGGCATCGTCGACGCGGCGAGGAGGGTCGCGGCCTGGCCACCTGTGACCCCACAACCGGCAACGCCGACGACCGCTCCGAACCCGGGGTTGGGCGCAGACGTCACTGAGGTGGGATCGACACTTCGCGCCAACCGCCCTCCTGCGGAGGCACGCCACCCCGACCGCGGGTGCGCATCGCGGCGGCGATCGCGCCAGCGAGGACCAGTGCGCCGAGCGCCCGACGGAGCATCTTCACGGGCAGGACTGTAGCGGTGCCCCCGGCACGGGAGCGGCCGCATGCTGCGCTGACGTGGACCGATCAGGCACCCAGAGGACGCGCCCCCGAGCCACCGGGATGAGGGACCGCCGAGTCGCGCCTCGCCGCTCCCTCCGGCTCACCGCCCGATGAGCAGGCGGACCTGTTCGGTGCGGATGGCCGGGGTCTGGCCTTGCACGAGCAGGAACAGTGCCTCGCGGGCGAGCCGCTGCGCGTGCGCGTCGCGGACGATCGAACGGCCCGCTCCGGCGGCGACGAGCGCCGCTGCCGCCCGAACCGCGAGGTCTCCTGCGCCGGCACGGGGGGCGGCCATGTCGGCCGGGGAGGCCGTGTCCAGCATCCGTCTCGCTCGCGCCAGTTGTTCGTCGAACCCGCTCGGACCGAGCAGCGTGCAACAGCGTGCGGTGATCCCGAGCGCCAGCGAACCATTCGCCCTCAGCCTCAGACCGTCGCGCTCCTTCCACCCTGCGAGCTCGTCGCGGCCGATGACACGATCTGCGCCGACGGGATGGTCGGCGAAGTCGAGGGTGACGGTCGACGACGCGTTGACAGCGGCCAGATCAAGACGCGTGGCGACGAGCGTCGGCGACGGCCGAGCGTCGACGAGCAGCCACACGACGTCGTCACCGACGCGCGCGCCGACGCGCACGACGTCGATCCGCCCCCACCCCGTCACCCACGGAGCGCGCCCGTTGATCGTCCACCCGCCGGGACCCGGTCGGGCGACGACAGCGGGTGGATCGGGGCGGCGCAGATGGGCGAACGCGACCCCGGCACGGACCTCTCCCCTCGCCATCGGCGCCGACCACCGCCGGCTCACCTCACCACCCGACTCGGCAACGGACGCAGCGGTGATCAAGTGCTGCAACCACACGAACGTGGTCGTCAGGCATCCGGCGCTGAGGGCCTCGATCACGGCGCACATCGTCTCGGGGCCTGCGGCTCCGCCGCCGAGCTCGGTCGGGCTCGACAAGCCGTACATGCCGCTGCCGGCCAACTCGTCGAGGAGGTGGTTCGGAACGAACTCACCACGGTCGGTGGTGAGGCTGGCCGGGAACAACACCTCGTCGCCGAGCCGGCGCGCCGCCGCTACCAGCGACTCGTCGACCATCCCGACACGGTAACCGAACACCCTGCTGAGATCTCGCCGCCGCGGCCGCACGCCCCGCTCACGTTGCGTGCTCGACCGCGTTCTCGGGCGCGGATAAGATCCCGAGATCAGGGTGCGCTACGGCGCGCCCGTGAGGTCTTCCATGCTCGACGACTCCGCTCTGATCACGGCCGCTCGTGTTGGAGTTCAACGCGCCTACGCGTCGTTGTTCCGGCGCCATCACCGGCGCGCCGTGCGCGAGGCCCGCAAGCTCGTCGTCGATCCAGCCGACGCACAGGACGTGGTGGCCGCCGGCTTCGCGGCCACGTTCCTCGCGATCCGCAAAGGCGGCGGCCCACGGAGCAAGTTCCGCGCCTACCTGTTGAACGCCGTGCGAGTCGCCGCCGGGCAGCCGCGGCGTGCCAGCAGCGCACACCCGACGCTCGCCGGGGCACCAGCCGTGCGGCCGATCGACATCTCCGCGACCGGCGTCGATCCGGCCGTGCGCGACGGGTTCCGCAGCTTGCCGGAGCGGTGGCAGGAGGCGCTGTGGAGGACGGAGATCGAGGGTGTGCCGGCCCTCGTGCTGGCCGCCGACCTCGCGATCAGCACCCGGTTGACCGACGCGCTGCTGGCTCGTGCGCGCCACGGGTTCGGTACCGCCTACGTGCTCAGCGCCGTGGGCTCGGAGCCGCACGCCTGGGCGAGCGAGCGGCTCGAGTTGCTTCGCGAAGGCGCGCTCGACCCACGGACCCGAGATCTCGTCGAACTGCACGTCGAGCAGTGCTCGAGCTGCCGTGGCAGCGCGGGAGCGCGCCGGGTCCCGGCCGCCGCCATCGGCGTGATCCTGCTCGCCGGTGGCGTCGTGGCGCCTGTGACCGGGTCGGGCGCCGCGGCGCCGGCGATCACGGCGTTGGTGCGGCTGCGACCGTCGCGGGCCAGGGCACGGCGACGGATGACGACGCGCGTCGCGACGGCCTCGGCGGCGACGGTGGCGATCGTCGGGACGCTGCTGGCGGTCGCATTGAGCGGTCATCCACCGTCGTCTGCGCCGAGGTCGACCGGAGCGAGACGCTCGCCACCGACCGTCGATGCGTCCGCCGACCCATCGCAGGCATCTCCGCGCCTCGCTGCGCCGAACGAGTCGCCGCCGACCACCGCCCTCGGATCATCGACCAGCTCGAGTGCTCCGGCCGTCGCCCCGCCATCGGTGGCGATCCCGGCTCCGGCGGACGAGACGAGCTCGACGGACGTCGCCGAGCAGCCCGCCGTCACCACGGTCCAATCGAACGCGGGCTCGGGCTCCTCCGTCGCCGTCGAAGCGCCCGGCGTCGTGTCGATACACGGTGGGCCCTCGCCGGTGCCGTCTGTCGCCGAGTCCGTCGGGCCTCCCGAGGTGCCAACGGCCGATGTGACGTCGAGCTCGCCGCCGCTGGCGGTCACGGAGTCGACGATCGCGGACAGCCAGCATCCCGAGCCGCCGACCTCCACTGCCGTGTCGACCGGTGCCGTACCGGCGTCCACCGCTCCCTCCGCCCCCGTCTCATCCACGTCCGTCCCGTCGATCCACGTACCGGCGACGACCACCCGCACCACCCGGCCGGCCCCTCCCACGACCAAGCCGACGGTCGCCAAGGACAAGCCCGTCCCGAGCAGCACGAAACCTCCCTCGTCCCCCACTCCCGTTGCCGCGACGGCGGTCGCACCCACGACGCCGACGACGGCCCTCACGAACGTGGCGAGCAGCACGTCCACACCGGCTCCGGTCGCCGCTGCGAACACGACGACAGCGGCACCGCCGGTGTACGGGGGGACCCTGTCGCTCGGCCGGAACGGGCAATCGAGTCGCACCGCCGCCGTGCTCGCCAACGCCAGCGGTGGCCTGCCGGCCGGCACGACGCTGACGTTCACGTTCTCCGACGACGACCCGAACTGGACGGTCAGGTTCACCTCGATCAGCATGTGCGCCGGCCTGCCCACTGCGGTGACCGGCGACAAGGCCACCTCGCTCACCGTGCGTTGCCTGGTCCCTGATCTCGCCAAGGGGCGCAAGGCATCGGTCACCTTCGTGGTCGACGATCCATCGCACAACGGCAACGACAACGACGCCGTCCGCGCCCGCGTCGCCGTGCAACGACCGGGCGGTCCTGTCGCGGTGCAATGCGACGGCCCGGGTTGCTGACCACCGACGCGGCGCCGCATGGCAGGCGCGGCTGCGCGGGCGCAGGCGATGGGTATGCGATGGACGCGGACGATCACGGCGGCGACAATGCGGTGATGGGATCATCAACGTCCGCAGGCCACCCGATCCGCCTCGCCACGTGACGTTGCCGTTCCGTTCCTCGTACCGCCACGGCTTCGCCCGGGTCGCGGCCTGCTCGCCACGAACGCGCGTGGCGGATCCGGGCGCGAACGCTGAGGCACTGCTCGCATCAGCGCGCGCCTGTCATGACGACGGCGTCGCCGTGGCCGTCTTCCCCGAGCTGTGCCTGAGCGGCTACGCGATCGATGATCTGCTGCTGCAGGACGCGCTGCTGGACGCCGTCGACACCGCAGTGCACACGGTGATCGAGGCGTCGGCCGGCCTCCTGCCTGTGCTGGTGGTCGGGGCGCCGCTGCGTCACCGCAACCGTCTGGTCAACGCGGCGGTCGTCGTCCATCGCGGCCGGGTGCTCGGTGTCGCGCCGAAGTCCTACCTGCCCACGTATCGGGAGTTCTACGAGCGCCGTCACTTCCAGCCGGGCGATGACCTGCGCGGCGAGATCGTCGTCGACGGCGCACGCGTTCCGTTCGGACCTGACCTGCTGTTCGCGGCGGAGGATGTGGCCGGGCTGGTCCTGCACGTCGAGATCTGCGAGGACATGTGGGTCCCTGTGCCGCCCAGCGCGATCGCCGCGCTGGGCGGTGCGACCGTGCTGGCGAACCTCTCCGGCAGTCCGGTCACCGTCGGCCGGGCCGACCACCGCGAGTTGCTGTGCCGCTCGGCGTCGGCTCGCTGCATCGGCGCCTACGTGTTCGCGGCGGCCGGTGACGGGGAGTCCACGAACGATCTCGCCTGGGACGGGCAGACGATGGTCCACGAGCTCGGCACCCTGCTCGTCGCTGGGCGGAGGTTCGTCGAGGGTGGCGGGGCCCGCTCCGTCGCCGACATCGACGTCGGGGCGATCGCCGCCGAGCGGTTGCGAGCGGGAACGTTCGATGACAACCGACGCACCTACGCCACGGCTGTCAGCACCCAACGCCGGATCGAGTTCCGCGTCGACCCGCCCGCCGACGACATCGGGCTGCGCCGGGTCGTCGCCAGGTTCCCGTTCGTCCCGTCCGACCCGGCCCGGCTCGAGCAGGACTGTTACGAGGCCTACAACATCCAGGTCGCCGGCCTCGTCCAACGTCTGCGCGCGATCGGCCAACCGAAGGTGGTGCTCGGCGTGTCCGGCGGGCTCGACTCGACCCACGCCCTGCTCGTCGCCGCCACGGCGATGGACCGCCTCGGCCGGCCGCGCAGCGACGTGCTGGCGTTCACGATGCCCGGCTTCGCGACCGGGTCTGCGTCGCGTGCGGCAGCACTCGCCGTCGCCGGCGCGGTCGGCGCCACGACGCAGGTGCTGGACATCCGGCCGGCAGCCGAGCAGATGCTCGCCGACCTCGACCACCCGTACGCGCGCGGTGACCGCAGCCCTGCGGCCTACGACGTCACCTTCGAGAACGTCCAGGCCGGCCTGCGCTACGACTACCTGTTCCGGCTCGCCAACCACCGCGGCGGCATCGTGGTCGGGACGGGGGACCTGTCGGAGATGGCGCTCGGCTGGTCGACGTACGGCGTGGGCGACCAGATGTCGCACTACAACGTCAACTGTGGCGTGCCGAAGACGCTCGTGCAGCACCTCGTGCGGTGGGTCGTGACCAGCGGGCAGTACGACGACGAGGTGTCCGCGGTGCTCGAGGAGGTGCTCGCCGCCGAGATCACCCCGGAGCTCATCCCGTTCGAAGCCCACGGTTCGGCCCAGAGCAGCGAGGCCAAGGTCGGTCCGTACGCGCTCCAGGATTTCGCCCTCTTCCACGCCGTCCACAGCGGGGCGCGGCCGTCGAAGATCGCGTTCCTGGCGATGCACGCCTGGTCCGACCGGGACGCCGGCGAGTGGCCACCCGGCTTCCCTCCCGATCGACGTGTCGCCTTCACGCTCGACGAGATCCGCCACTGGATCTCCGTGTTCGTCGAGCGGTTCTTCGGGTTCAGCCAGTTCAAGCGGACCGCCGTACCGAACGGGCCGAAGGTCGTCGACGGGGGTGCACTGTCGCCACGCGGCGACTGGCGCGCGCCGTCCGACGCGTCGCCGCAGGCCTGGCACGCGGAGCTGGAGACGATCGAGGACGAGCAGTCCGACTGATCGGTGCGGTCGTGGACGCCGCAACGACCGCGGGGCGCAGCCGAGGCGAGCGTGTCCGATCCGTCAGCGGGCGGAGTGGGAGGCTGTGCTGGTGCGCCGTCGTCCTCCTCAAGAACGTGTGCTGTCTTCGGCGAGCGTTCGTGTCGCGGTGTCGTTCGCGGTCGGCCTCGCGGCCGGTCTCGTCGCCGCGTTCTTCCTCCCGTGGCAGTTGGCGGATCTGATCGCGTTCGACGCCGCCGCGCTGTTGCAGTTGCTGTGGGTGTGGTCGACGATCGCCGGGTTGGATGGCGAGCAGACGAGCCGGATCGCGACTCATGAGGACAACTCGCGGGTCGTGGCCTCGTTGATAGTGGTCTCGGCTGCCTTGGTCAGCTTGGCCGGCGTCGGCGTGGCGTTGATCAAGGCCAAGAAGGTCGGTACGCCGATGGAGGTGGCGATGACGATCATCGCCGTCGTCACGGTGGTGCTGGCGTGGTGGACCGTGCACACGTCCTACACGTTGCGGTACGCCCACCTCTACTACCGGGGGGAAGATGGCGGGGTCGAGTTCGGCGAGGACTCGATGCCGGACTATCGGGACTTCCTCTATCTTGCGCTGACGGTCGGGATGACGTATCAGGTGAGTGACACCGACATCACCGACAGGTGGATCCGCCGCCAGATCACGCACCACGCGTTGCTCTCGTTCGTGTTCGGCACGGTGATCATCGCCGTGATGATCAACGTCACGGCCGGTTTCATCCGCTGAACCGGTCACGAACCGCTCGCGGTTCGTGCGCCCGCGCCGTGCGGGTGCTAGGGAAGCCGCGATGCCGGACGACCCTGCCATCAGTGCGGCCTCGCCGCTGGGGGCGCGCCTGCGCACGATCGCCCGCGAGGCGGGGCTGCGCGGCGCGCCGTTGTTGAGCGAGCCGGCGCTCGCCGCCGAGCTGGGCGTGTCACGCCCCGCGCTCCGCGAGGAGCTGGCCCGCTTCGAGAGCGAGGGGCTGATCCGCCGACGCCACGGCTCGGGCACCATCGTCAACGTGCGCGCGTTCGAGATGGCGACGCGGTTCGATCAGCAGGTCGACTTCGCCAAGGTGCTCGTCGACGCCGGCTACTCGGCGAGCGTCGAACTGCTCGAGAGCGGCACCGTCCGGCTCGCGCCGGCCGACGCGGAGGTGCTCCAGGTCGAGGTCGGCGCCACAGCGTTTCGGACCGTGAAGCGCTGGTTCGCCGACGCGAGACCGGCGATGCTCGCCATCGACCTCGTTCCCATCCCGACCGGACGGCCCGACCGCCCAGCGATCGGGCCGATGCGCGGCCTGTTCGCCATCGCCCGCGCGCTCAGCGGCCAATCCGTCGAGTGGGAGCTCGCCTGGCCCGGCGCGATGAACGCCACGGCCGCGATCGCAGATCGGCTCGACCTGGCCAAACGGGCCGCTGTGATGACGCTGGACCTCGTCGGCATCGGCCCGTCGGGCGGTCGCCTCTACAGAGCCCTCGAGTACCACGTGCCGGGCATCGTGCGCAGCGGCTTCGTACGAACGGTCCAATCCTGAGGAAGGGGCCGGCTCCGGGGCTGTCCGCCGCTGTCGCGCGAGGTCGACTCGCCCACGTAACTTGTCAGACATCTCGATTTCCTACTCTGGCGGTGGCGACACGCTCGCCGCTTCGCTGGCAGACAGCACCACGACACAGGGGGACGTCCATGATCCGCAACACAAGGCTCACTCTGGTGATGCTCGCCGTCGCAGCGCTGCTCCTCGCCGCGTGCGGAAGTGACAAGAAGGCCGCCACCTCCACGGCGGCACCGACGTCCGCGGCGGCGACCGCGACGACTGCGACCACGGGGTCGAGCACCGTGGCGGCGGCTGCGGGCTCGACGCCAGCGCCGAGTGCGACGACCGTCGCGACCACCGGGGCTGGTACGGGGGCACCCGCGCCGGCCACGGCGGCACCTGCCGACGCCAAGCCGCTGAAGTGGGTGCTCCTCATCGGCGGCCCGTCCACCGACGGCGGCTTCTACCAGGCGATGGTCGACGGCCTGAAGGACGCAGCGAAGGTCGACGGCAAGATCGACGTGACCGTTCGCGACAACCTCTCCACCGGTGGGGATGCCTCCGAGGAGAACGCCGTGCGTGAGGCCGCGTCGAGCGGCGACTTCGACCTGGTCATCGCCCACGGCTTCGACCTCGTGCCGTCCGTCGCGAAGTTCGCGCAGCAGTTCCCCAAGCAGATGTTCGCGACCTCGCTGCCCGTCGAAGGCAACCCGCCGAACGTCGAGGTCTACCTCTCGGTGTTCGAGGAGATCGGCTACAACGCCGGGTTCCTCGCCGCGCAGGGCACCACCGCCGGCAAGATCGGCTTCATCGGTGGACCGGGGGCGGACTTCGAGAAGCAGGCGGAGGCGGGCTTCCGCCAGGCCGTCACCGAGTACGCCCCGAAGGCGACCGTCACCGCGGTGTACACCGGGACGTTCGAGGATCCGCAACTCGCCCAGGAGGCCACCAAGCAGATGATCGACAGCGGCATCGATTCGATCTGGAACCAGCAGGCGGCAGGCCAGAGCGGCGTGTACACGGCGTGCGCCGCCGCCCCGAAGGTGCACTGCTTCGGCAACAGCCCGTACAGCGAAGCCGTCAACCCCGGCGCCGTGCTCGCCTCGTCGGTGTCGAACTACACGATCCTGGTTCCGCTGTGGGCGCAGCGCCTGCGTGCCGCCAAGTGGGAGATCGGCCCCGACATGCTCAGCATCGCCGACACGGGCACCACGATCACCGGCGCCACCGCGGCCGGCAAGGCTGCCCTGCCCGGCCTGCAGGCTGCGATCGATGCGTACCTCGCCAAGGCGAAGACCGGGGCGATCAAGGTCAACCGGGCGCCGCAGGCGTCGGTCCCCGCCACCACCACAGCGGGGACCTGAGCCCTCGGCGCACGCGGCAACGGACCCGCCGACGATGACTGCACTCCGACTCGAACAGGTCTCGCGCCGGTTCGGGTCGGTCCAGGCGCTCGACCACGTCGACCTCGCCCTGGCGCCGGGCGAGGTCCACGCGCTGGTGGGTGAGAACGGAGCCGGCAAGTCCACGCTCGTCAAGATCGTGGCCGGGCTCGTCCGCCCCGACGAGGGGCGGATCCTCGTCGACGAGCAACCGGTGCGCCTCGCCAACCGACGGGTGGCGGCTGAACACGGCATCGGCGTGGTGCACCAGCACTTCAGCCTGATCGAGACGATGACGGTGGCCGAGAACGTGCAGCTCGGCCGGCCGGGCGCAGGACGGTTGCTCGATCTCGACGCGGCCAGAAGCGACATCCACCGATGGTCGGAGCGCACTGCCTTGGCGGTGTCGCCCGACGCCGTGGTCGGCGACCTGTCGATGGGCGAGCGGCAACGGGTCGAGATCCTGTCGGCGCTCGTGTGGGGCGCCGAGGTGCTGCTGCTCGACGAACCAACTGCGGTGCTGTCACCGGTGGAGGCGGAAGGTGCCCTCGACGTCATCCGTGCGCTGGCGCGCGCCGGGCTGGCCGTGTTGCTCGTGACCCACAAGCTGCGCGAGGTCGATCTCGTCGCCGACACGGTGACCGTGCTGCGCAGCGGGAAGGTGACAGGACGGCACCGGACGCGCACGACGTCGATCGCCGCGCTGGCAGAGGAGGTGATGGGCCATGCGTTGCGCGTCGGCGGGCCCCGCGTCACGTCGTCGACCGGCATCGTCCGCTTGGCGGCCCGCAGCGTGTGCACCGCGTCCGTGCACGAGATCGACCTCGACGTGCGCGGTGGCGAGGTCCTCGGCATCGCGGGGGTCGCCGGCAACGGCCAGGCCGATCTGCTCGGGGTGACGGCCGGACTGCTGCGACCAACGTCGGGCGAGGTCACCATCGACGGCACCGCGGTGCACGGTGATCCCCAGGCCGCACGTGAGGCCGGCCTCGCCTACGTGCCCGAGGACAGGGCCGTCGACGGGCTCGCGCTCGGCCTGCCGATCTGGGCGAACTCGATCGCCAAGCGCCACCGCGAGGTGGCCCGCCGGCGAGGTCTCGATCGCAACGCGATCGCCGCGATGACGCAGCGGATGATCAACCGGCTCGGGGTGCGTCCGGCGAACGCTGCCATGGCTGCCGGCAAGTTGTCGGGCGGCAACCAGCAACGGCTCGTGCTCGGCCGCGAGCTCGACGGCCGGCCAGGCGTCATCGTCGCCGCCGAGCCAACGTGCGGTCTCGATCCGGGCAGTGCCCGCGACGTCATCCACAGCCTGCGCGCCGCCGCCGACGACGGTGCGGCCGTGGTCGTCGTCGCCAGCGATCTGGACGAACTGCTCGAGATCGCCGACACGGTCGTTGTCATGTTCCACGGGCGGATCGTCGGCACGTGGGACACCGGTGCGATCGATCGCGCCGCCATCGGCCGCGCGATGGTTGCGACGTGACCGCGACCATCGCGACGCCACCGGCCGAGCTGGCCGAGGTGCCCAACCCGCTGCGGGCGCGGGTGGCGGTCACGGCGGGGATCGTCGTCGGGGTCTGCGCGCTGTACGCGATCCTCGTCGCGGCCTTCACCGACGTCGGGGTCGTGCATTCGTTCACCGCATTCGGCAAGGGCGCGTTCGGCAGTGTCGACGCGACCTCGGAGACCCTGATCCGCGCGATCCCCCTCGCGCTGGTCGGCGTCGGCGCCAGCGTCGCGTTGCGCGCCGGCGTGTTCAACGTGGGCGGTGAGAGCCAGATCGCGATGGGCGCGGTCGGCGCGGCTGTCGTCACCAGGGGTGTCGAGGGGTGGCCGGTGGCGGCCGTATGGCTGATCGCGCTCGTCGCCGGGGCGGTCAGCGGCGCGCTGTGGGTCGTCGTCCCCGCCGTGCTGTGGGCCGAGCGTGGAGTGTCCGAGATCCTCTCCACGCTGCTGATGAACTTCATCACCGCCGCGCTGCTGGCGTGGCTCCTGGCGCACACCTTCCTGCACGACCCGGATCCCTCGGTGATCACCCCGCAGGGCGCGCCGCTGCCGAAGCGGCTGTTCCTGCCGGAGCTGATCAGCGGCAGCCGGCTGCACCTCGGCCTCGTCGTCGCGATCGTGGCGATCGTTCTGACGGCGTGGATGATGCGCACCGCGGTCGGCTTCCGGATCGACCTCGTCGGCGCCAACGCGTCGCTCGCCGCACAGGCGGGGATCCGTCCGGTGCGGGTGCGCCTGACCGTGCTGCTGGTCTCCGCCGCGTTCGCCGGGATCGCCGGCGCCGTGCAGCTGTTCGGGCTCAGCCACCAGCTGACGACCGGGCTCACCGCCGGCGTCGGCTACACGGGTCTGCTGGTCGCGGTCCTGGGCCGTTCGAAACCGCTGGTGACGGCGCTCGCGGCCGTGGTGTTCGCGGCATTGGTGACAGGCGGAGAGGCGATCGAGCGCGACGGCGTGCCGCGCACGCTCGGCGCCGTCGTGCAAGCGGTGCTGGTCGTCGGGGTCGCCGTCGTCAGCCGATACAGCCGGGACGACACAGCGTGACCCGGCGATGAGCCAGCTGACGTCGCTCGATCTGTGGGAGACGGTCCTCGCCGGTGGTCTGCGGCTCGGCGCACCGGTCGGCATCGCTGCGGCCGGCGAGCTCGTCGGCGAGCGCAGCGGCTCGCTGAACCTCGGCGTCGAGGGCACGATGGCGCTCGGCGCGTTCGCGGGCGTGCTCGGCTCGGTCGCCGTCGGGGTGGTCGGCGGGCTGGTGCTCGGGGCGGCGGTCGGTGCCGCCGTCGGGGCGGTGTTCGCGTGGCTCGTGCTCGGCAGACGGGCGAACGAAGTGGTGGTCGGGTTCGCGATCTCGCTCGGCGGGGTCGGCCTGGCGACGTTCCTGTACCGCACGATCTACACGAAGCCGCCGCTGATCACGCCCGTGTCGGCGTGGCGGGTACCCGGCCTCGCCACCGTTCCGTTCTTCGGCAGGATCCTGTTCCGCCAACCGGTGCTGGTCTGGTTGCTGCCGATCGCACTCGTCGCCATCGCGCTCGTGCTCGGTCGGACACGGTTCGGGTTGGAGCTACGTGCCGCCGGCGATGGCCCGCAGGCCGCTGCAGCGCGCGGGGTCAACGTGACCCGGGTGCGCGTCGTCAGCTCGCTGATCGCCGGTGGGCTCGGCGGGCTCGGCGGCGCGGTGCTGTCGGCCGGCATCGTCGGCGAGTTCTCCGACCAGATCATCGGCGGGCGCGGCTTCGTCGCGCTCGCGCTCGTCATCGCCGCGCGCTGGAGGCCTGCGTTGCTGCTGCCGGCGGCGTGGGGCATCGGCGCGACCCAGGCGTTCCAGCTGCGGATCCAGGTGTCAGGCGGGCTCGGCCTCCCCGTCGAGCTGCTGCCCGCGCTGCCCTACCTGCTCACCCTCGTCGTGCTCGCGATCGGCCTCGGCAGCGCCAACGCACCGCGCTCGCTCGGCCGCCTCACCCAGGAGTCCGCATGATCCATCAGCCCGCTCCTCGCCCTCTCGCTGCGGCCCGGTGGGCGATGCCAGGAGGTGTCGAGCCGAGCGACGAGCCGGCGCTACGGCGCGCATTCCTCAGCGCAGCGACGAAGGCGGTCGCCGGATGAGCGGCGACCCGATCCGCAGCGCGTGGCACGCCGTTGCCCGCGCCGAGGACGTCGCCTCGACCGGCGCGCCCACTCCGGTCACCGTGCTCGACACGCCACTGGTGGCGTACCGAGACGGCGGCGGCGCCGCGGTCATGCTGCCTGCCGCCTGCCCGCATCGCGGGACCGACCTCGGGCTCGGGAGCGTCGACGGCGGCTGCATCCGCTGCCCTTACCACGGTTGGCAGTTCGGAGCGTCAGGGCGGTGCACGCGCATCCCGTCGCTCGGCGCGGACCTGCGCATCCCGGACGGCGCGCACGCCCACGCGGCGAACGCCCGCGAGCGCGACGCCCTGCTGTGGGTCTCGCTCGACCCGGCCGCCGATCCGTCGGCGATCCCGTCGTTCCCTGTCGCAGGCGCCGTCGCCGGGATGCGCTTGATCGCCGGCGAGCCGCTGCGCTGGCGCACGACACCCGGCCGTCACGTCGAGAACATCCTCGATCTCGCCCACTTCCCGTTCGTGCATCCCGCGACGTTCGGCTGCCCGGAAGCCGAAGCGGTCGAACCGCACGAGGTCACCGTCGCCCCGGGCCGATTCGACTGCCACGTCGGCGTCAACACCCGCAACCCCGACACGCCGACCGGCCCGCTGTATCCGGCGCTCGGGCCGATCATCCGCCTCGGCTACCACTACACGGTGCAGCTGCCGTACCGCACGACGCTCGAGTTCTCGTTCCCCGATGGCATGCGCAGAGCCCTCCACGAGGTGGCGACACCGACCGAGGACGGCGAGTGCGAGATCTTCTGGGCGCTCCTCGTCGACGAGCGCCTCGACAGCCCCGACGAGGACGAGCTGGCGTTCGCCAACGCGGTGTTCGCCGAGGACCAGCCGATCATCGAGAGCCAGCCCGGCGGGGTGCGCATCGACCGCGCGGCCGAGGTGCACGTGCCCGCCGACCGGCTCGCCGTGGCCTACCGGCGGGCGATGCGCGAATGGGGGGTCGCCGCCGATGCCCGCGTCTGATGATCACACCGCCACCGCACCGACGTCACATCGAACCCGCCGTCACATCGAACCGACCCGAGGAGCGTCCACATGACCGTGCTCGACCTGCTTGCCGCCCGCCCGTTGACTGCGGGCGCGGCGTCGCCGACGCCCGACGAGATCTACCACCTCCGCCGCGTCGCGGCCGGTCAGGAGACCGCCGACGTCGCGATCCGTGGCGGGCAGGTGGTGCACGTGCACACCGGGGAGGTTCGCCCCGCTGATGTGCTCGTCCACGGCCGGCACATCGCCGGGATCGTCGAGCCCGGCCGCCTGGCCGCGAGCCGTGACGTCGACGCGACCGGCCTGTACGTCGCGCCGACGTTCATCGACGCCCACTTCCATCCGGAGTACACGATGCTCACCCCTGGCGAGATCGCCAGGCTGGTGATCCCGCGCGGCACGACCACGATCTTCGCCGACCCGGTGTGCATCGCCAACGTGCTCGGCGCGCACGGCATGGACCTCGTCGGCGCCACGACGACCCCCATGCGGATCTTCGCCCAGGTCACCCCCGACGTGCCGCGGCGCGGTCGCCACGGCATCAACGGGGCACACGTCACGCAGGCCGAGATCCTCGACCGGGTCACCCGCAGCTCGGCGGTCAGCCTCGGCGAGTCCAACCCGTTCAACCTCGACGCCGAGATGGCCGAGGCGCTGTCGGTGACCATCGGCGCAGGCAAGCGCGTCACAGGGCACACGGCCCGGCTGCACGACGAGCCGCTGTGGGCGTACGCCGCCGGCGGCGTCGGCGACGACCACAACGCGGCGACGCTCGACGAGGTGATGGAGCGGCTCCGCCTCGGGCTGATCGTGACCCTCCAGAGCAGCTCGATGAGCGACTATTGCACCGCGATCCTCGGCCGCCCGGAGCTGCTCGGCTTCGTGTCCTCGCACATCTGCTTCTGCACCGACGACAAGCACGTCGAGGACCTGCGCGACCAAGGCGCCGTCGACCATCACGTGCGCTCCGCGGTGGCGCTCGGCGTCGCGCCCGCCGTTGCCGTGCGGATGGCGTCGCTGAACGCGGCGAGCCACTTCCGCGTCGACCACCTGATCGGTTCGCTGACCCCGTGCCGTCTGGCCGATCTGCAACTGCTGACGGACCTCACCGAGTTCGCGCCGGTATCGGTGTGGATCGACGGGCTCGAGGTCGCTCGGGACGGGCGGGCGCTGTTCGAGAACACCGACGGCGTGCCGGCCGAGGCCCTCGGCACGATCCACCTCGGCCCCGCCCCGAGCATCGAGGTCAGGCCGGGAGCGAACGCCACCGACCACGGCACGGCGTGGGTGCAGGCGATGGAGATGTACGACGGCTACTACAAGCGCGCCTACCACGTCGAGCTCGACGTCGTCGACGGCATCGTCCGCGCCGACCCGCTCAACGACATCGCCAAGGTGTGCGTCGTCGACCGCCACCACGCCACCGGCACGTCGGGCGTCGCGTTCGTGCGCGGCTTCGGTCTGCGCCGGGGGGCGATCGCCGCGTCGACCAACTGCGACAACCAGAACATCGTCGTGGTCGGGGTGAGCGACGACGACATCCGCGTCGCGCTCGACGCGATGTCGGCGATGGGTGGTGGCTACGTCGCGGTCGCGGACGGCGAGGTGCTCGCCACGGTGCCGCTACCGGTCGCGGGGATCATGTCGGATCAGCCGTGGGAGGTCGTGTACGAGCAGAGCCGGGCGGTCAACGCCGCCGCCGCCGGCCTCGGCTGCACGATCCACGCGCCGTACATGATCCTCGCGTTCATCGGCCTCGGCGGAGTGCCGGACCTCGGGCTCACCGAGATGGGCCTGCTCGACGTCGCCACCCAGACCGCGATCGCCGTCGTGCTGGAGCTGGACGGCGAGCGGCCGGTGTGCCGCTGCTCCGCGAGCCGGGTCTACCAACGCCTCCCGACCGCGAGCGGAACCGGCCCCGCAGCAGGAACAGGAACAGCGTGACCGAGCTCGATCCCGACCTCGTCCGCCGGCTGCCGAAAGTGGAGCTGCACGTGCACCTCGAAGGGACGCTCTCCGCCGAGCGGATCGCGGCGATGGCCGCCGACCTCGGCGAACCGCTCCCCCGCCCCGTCGACGAGCTGTTCACGTTCGAGACCCTGTCGTCGTTCCTCGGCTTCCTGGACTGGACGTGCGGGCTGATCCGCACCGCAGAGTTCGCCGCCCAGGTGGCCTACGACTTCGCGGCGCGAGCGTCCAACGACGGCACGCTGTACGCGGAGGTCATCATCAATCCGACCCACTGGCAGTCGTGGGACCTCGCCCAGCTCGTCGAGGCACTGACCGTCGGCTTCGAGCGGGCCCAGGCCGACGGGTTGGCCGAGTGCCACCTCTTGCTCTCGATCCTGCGCGCCCAGTCCGCCGAGGAGGCGCTCGCGCTGGCGGAGTGGATGGGCGTCCATCGTCCGCGCCGCGTCCTCGGTCTGTCGGTCGACGGCGACGAGTCGCGGGCGGGTCCCACCGGTCCTCGCTTCGCCGCCGCCTACTCCCGCGCCGGCGAGCTCGGCTTCGGGCGCACCGCGCACGCCGGCGAATCGTCGGGAGCCGACGGGGTGCGCGACGCGCTCGACCTGTTGCACGTCGACCGGATCGACCATGGCGTGCGCGCGATCGAAGATCCGGCACTCGTGATCCGTCTCGCGCAGATCGGGACGGCATTGAACGTGTGCCTCAGCTCGAACCTGATCCACCTCTACCCGACCGAGGAATCCCATCCCTTCAAGCGGCTGCACGAGGCAGGAGTGAAGATGACCATCAACACCGACGATCCCGGCTACATCGGCATCGACCTGACCGGCGAGTGCGCCAGGGTCGCCGAGCTGATGGGCTGGGATCTTGCGCAGCTCGCCGACGTGACCCGAGTCGCGATCGAGGCGTCGTTCGCCCCCGCCCGGACGAAGGCCAGGCTGCACGACGCAGTCGACGCGTTCGTCGCCGGCCTGCCCGGATCGTCCGCGTGGGCTGCGTCGTGACGTTCGCCCCGCTGCGCACCCTCGCGCCGTTCGATCCCCCGCCGTCCGAGCAACGCTGGCTCGATGTCGCGACGTCGCTCGCCGCGGAGTTCGCCGCCACTGCCGCCGCGTACGACGAGTCCGCACAGATCCCCGTCGCCAACCTCGCCGCGCTGCACGACGCAGGCCTCGACATCGCGTTCCTCCCCGAGCGGCTGGGTGGCGGTGGGGTCTCGATGGTCACCTTCGGCAACGTGCTCGGCACGATCTCCAAGGCGTGCCCGTCCACCGCGTGCATCTGGCTGATGCACGTCGGCGCCGCTGTCTCGCTGATCGCGATGGGCACTGCCGACATGTCCGAGCTCTTCGCCGGCGAGCTGTCGGCAGGCAAGCGGTTCGCCAACGCGCTGAGCGAGCCGACCTCTGGCAACCTGTTCCTGATGCCGCTGCAGACTGCGACGGCGGTCGAGGGCGGTTGGGCGTTGACCGGAGCGAAGCGGTTCGTGTCCGGCTGCGAGATCGCCGATTACTTCCTCGTCAACGCGCTGGTCGACGGCGCGCCGAACTTCTTCGGTGTCGACAACGACCGCTCGATCAGCTTCGTCCCGATCTGGGACACGCTCGGGCTGCGCGCCTCGGGCAGCCAACTCGTGTCGCTCGACGCCACGCTGCTGCGCGCCGACAGGAGGTGCAGTCGGCCCGCGCAGGACACCCCGAACCCGATCGGCGTGGGACTCTCGTGGCTCTCGATCGGCATCGCCGAAGCGGCGCTCGACGCGCTCGTCACCCACGCCCGAGGGCGGGTCATCCCCTCGACGGACAAGCCGCTGTCGCACATGCAGTGGGTGCAGTTCGCGACCGCCGAGGCGGCGGTCGCGCTCGACGGAGCCAAGTTGATCGCCGGTCGCTCGATGTGGCTCGCCGACCGTGGCTCGCCGGACATGCTGCCGGCGGCTGTCGCAGCCAAGCTCAGCGCCAACCAGGTGGCCCAGCACATCGGCCAGCTGGGCGTGAACGTCGGCGGTGCCTCGGGCTTCCTGCGCTCATCGCCGATCCAGCGGCACTTCCGTGACGCCCAGGCGGGCGCACTGATGGCCTACTCCGTCGAACTGTGCCGCGACACGATCGGCAAGGCCGTGCTGCAGGTGCTGCCCGACCACGAGGCGACCGCGTTCGGCTGACCTGTGCGGCGTCCGCAGCGTAGGCGTTGCCCGCGTCACTGGTCAGCGAGTGGCGGCCGTTCCGACGCGCATGTCGGGGGAGATCGCCCGCGTGACGATCGCCGCGGCGACCGAGGTGAGTGCTCGGCCGTTCGCTCTCGCGTACCTGCGCAGGCGCCAGAACGCCTCGTCCGGGTCGATGTGTGCGTGTTCGGCGATCATGCCCTTGGCCTGCTCGATCGTGACGCGGCTCGCCAACGCATGGTGCAGGCGATCTGCGCCGATTGCCGCGTGCCGAACGGCCTCGTCCTGCACGAGGGCGATGGTGGCGAGCGCGGCCACGGCCTCGACGGCCGTGATGTCGGAGGCGCTCAGCGACTGACGGTCGGACATGAACAGGTTGAGGCACCCGACCGTCCGTCCGTGGAGCCGCAGCGGCACCACGCAGACCGATGGAAAGCCGGCTGCGAGGCTCTGTTCGGCGAACAGCGGCCACGGCGAACCGTCCGCGAGGTCGGCATGGGCGACGACCTGTTCCGTGCGGATGCAGTCCATGCACGGGCCGTCTTGGCCCTGGAGCTCGAACAGCTCCCACAAGTCGCTCTGCTCACTCGACGCAGCGATCGGTCGCGGACGGCCTGACTCGTCGACGAGCAACACCCCTGCCGCAGCCCCACCGACCAGCTCAGCACTCGTCAGGGCGAGATGTGCCAGGAACTCGACGATGTCGAAGTCGTCGAGCAGCGTGTCGACGAGCTCGACGAACGTCTCCGCGATGCGCGCCTGTCGATTCGCGGGCACCCTGTCCACTGTCGCTCCGACAACCGGGAACTCATCGGTCACTTCGGTCCTCCTGCGCAACGTGTCGAACGGCGACACTCGACACTCGACGATCAGCGGGCAGGGTTTGGGCCAGCGACACAACGTTACATCGCCACTCGGCGCGCTGCGTCGCAGGAACGAGCAATCGACACGGCTCGCCGCTCGTCGGCCGGGCTCAGCGGGCCTGCGTCGCCTCGGTGATCGCGGCGTCCGTCACGGCGAGCTCGTCGGCCGGGCTGAACTGCACGAACTCCGACCCGGCTTCGGCGGCCGGAACGTGACCGGGTGGCATGTAGAACGCGTCGCCGGCCTCGATCACCTCCTCGTGGTCGGCGTAGCGGATCGTCATCCGGCCCTTGAGCATGTAGCCCCAGTGCGGGCACGGGCACGTGCCGCCGGGCAGCGCGGCGAGCATCGGGGCGAGGTCCGTCGTCTCGCGGATCGACACGAAGTTGATGGTGTAGCCGTCGACCGTGCTCGACCGGTCGAGCGCCACACCGAAATCCTTGACGACCTCTGCCGTCTCGTTCGACACCTTTGCCATTGCCGTTCCTCCTGGTCGTTGCCGGTCGGGTTCAACGTACGGAACCACCGCTGTGGCGTCATGGGGTGAACCCCTCATCATCGACGGTGCCGCGATCACCCGCGTCGGCGATGTCGTAACCTTCGGCGATGGGTGATGCCGGCGGCGGAGCGCCCGTCCGGATGGCGGAGCTGCTCGCCGCGTTGTCGTTGGGGATCGACCTGGGGTTCGGCCAGCCGATGGAGCACGTGCTGCGCCAGTGCCGGATCGCGCTGCGGATCTGCGAGCTCGCCGGGCTCGACGAGCACGAGCGTGCCGTCGTCTACTACTCCGCGCTCCTCGTCAACGTCGGATGCCACTCGGACGCCCACGAGCAGGCCCGCTGGTTCGGCGATGACATCGCCCTGAAGGCGACGAAGTACGAGCACGAGCCGTTCAGCCTCGGCGACGTGGCCGCAGTGCTCCGGCTGCTCGGGAGTGGCAGCACGCCGTTGCACCGCATCCGTGTCGCGTTCGACTTCGCCGTCTCAGGCCGGCGCGAGATCGACGGGATGATCGCCCGTCATGCACAGCTGGCGCGGAGCCTCGGCGAGGAGCTCGGTCTGTCGGCGGGTGTCTTGGAGGCGCTCGCCGGTTCGTACGAGCGCTGGGACGGGCGCGGTTGGCCAGGGCAGGCAACGGGATCCGCCATCCCGATCGCGTCCCGCGTCGTCCAGTTGGCCGAGTTCGTCGAGGTCGCGCACAGGACGGGCGGCACCTCGGGCGCGGTCGAGATCGCGCAGAGGAGGGCGGGCAAGCAGTTCGATCCAGCGCTCGTGAACCTGCTCGTCGCCGACGTCGAGAAGGTGTTCCACGGGCTGGAGGACGCCGCCTCGTGGGACACCGTGATCGACGCCGAACCGTCGCTGACGCCCCGGCTGTCGCCGGCCGAGTGCGACGCGGCACTCGAGGCGATCGCCCGGTTCGTCGACCTCAAGTCGCCCTACACGCTCGGGCACGCCAAGGCCGTGGCGGAGCTGGCGGCGGGTGCAGCCGAGCGGATCGGCCTACCGGCCGACGATGTGCAGACGCTGCGCCGAGCCGCGCTGGTGTCGGGGCTCGGCCGCCTGGGCATCTCCAACGCCATCCTCGACAAGACTGGTCCGCTGAGCGCCGGTGAGTGGGAGCGGGTGCGCCTCCAACCGCAACTGTGCGAGCGGATGCTCCACCAGTCCGAGGCGCTCGACCACCTCGGGCGGATCGCCGGGCAGAGCCGGGAGCGACTCGACGGCTCGGGCTACCCCCGCGGCCTCACCGGTTCGGCGATCACGCGGTCGGGTCGGATCCTCGCTGCGGCCGACGCATACCAGTCGATGCGCGAGCCGCGCCCGTACCGCCCGGCACTGCCGGCGGGCGATGCTGCGAGTGCGCTGCGCGCCGAAGTGCGCGCCGGCCGGCTCGACGGCCCCGCTGTCGACGCCGTGCTCCAGGTCGCCGGCCACCGGACCGGTCGCCGTCGCGAGGGCCCAGCTGGCCTGACCATGCGCGAGGTGGACGTGCTGTGCCTGCTCGCGCGGGGCCTGTCGAACAAGCAGATCGCGGTGCGCCTCGGGATCACCACAAAGACAGCAGGCAACCACGTCGAGCACGTCTACACCAAGATCGCGGCGACGAGCCGCACCGAGGCCTGCCTGTTCGCGATGCAGCACGGCCTGCTCGCCGACCACGGCACCTGAGCGGACGCGGCCCGGCAACCGAGGTCGTGTTTGCGCCGTCAGGCACGGACTCCGATGGGCGAGGTCGCGCTCAGGCGCCCGAACGCACGGCCGGATCAGTGGACGTCGACCGACTCGGGTGCGCGGTCGTCGCTGTCGACGGCCTCGTAGATCGCCCGCCGGGTGTCCAGCACGACCCCGACCCGGTCGCCGGCGGTCCAGGCGAGGTCCGTGCCGCGTACGGCCGCGGTGATCAGCGAATCGACACCGTCGAGCCGCACGCGGACGAGCGTCGTCGCTCCTGCGAAGACCTGACCGACCACCGACGCCGGAAGGCCGTGGATCGCACCGGGCTCGGTGAGGGCGACGTCCTCGGGCCTGATCAACATGTCCACCGACGTCGTCGTCGGCGCCGCCGACGTCTCGCCGGGCAGCTCCACGCCGGCCACCGTCAGCCGGTCGCCCGCCGACCGGGTGGCGCGCACCTCGTTCATCGACCCGACGAAGCGGGCGACGAACGCGTTCGCCGGACTGCGATAGACCTCGGTGGGCGTGTCGAGCTGCTCGAGCCGGCCGTTCGACATCACCCCGACCCGGTCGCTGATCGCCAGCGCCTCCTCCTGGTCGTGGGTGACGAACAGCGTCGTCGTGCCGAGCTCGGTCTGCAGCCGGCGGATCTCGTCGCGCAGCGTGACGCGGACCTTGGCGTCGAGCGCGCTCAACGGTTCGTCGAGGAGCAGCACCTCGGGCCGGACCGCGAGGGCGCGAGCGAGCGCGACGCGCTGCTGCTGGCCGCCCGAGAGCTGGTGCGGGTAGCGCGTCGCCATCGAACCGAGCTGCACCCGCTCGAGCATCTCGCCGACACGCGCCGTGCGCGCCCCGCCGGGGGTGCGGCGCACACGCAACCCGAAGGCCACGTTCTCCGCGACCGTCAGATTGGGGAACAGGCTGTAGCTCTGGAAGACCATCCCGGTGTGGCGGCGGTGCGCTGGCACACGGGTGATGTCCGCCGTGCCGAGCGTGACGGTGCCGCGATCGGGGATCTCGAATCCGGCCGCGATCCGCAGCGCGGTCGTCTTGCCGCAGCCGCTCGGGCCGAGCAGGCTGACCAGCTCCCCGGGCGCGAGCTCCAGGTCGAGCGATTCGAGCGCGACGGTGGGTCCGAACGTCTTGCGCACACCGGCGAAGTGGAGGGCTGAGGCCATGGCGGTTGGTCCTCTCAGAAGATCGAGGCGGCCGTGTCGGCCTTGGTGCCGCGCTTGCGCAACAGCAGGGTGATCAGGCCGAGCAACACCCCGCTGGCGATCAGCGTCAGCAGCGCGAGCGCGCTGCCACCACGCGCCTCGCGGAGGTTGAGGTCCTGCAGGAACACCGGCAGCGTCGGTTTGAACAGCAACGAGGCGAGGGTGAACTCGCCGAGCACGACGGTGGCGGTGAGGAACGAGGAGCTGATCAGCGCGACGCGCAGGTTCGGGATCAGCACCTTGAACAGGGTGGTCGGCCAGCCCGCACCGAGCGAGCGTGACGCGTCGACGAGCGTGCGCAGGTCGATCGCGCGCAGGCCTGCGTCGAGGGCCCGGAACGAGAACGGCATCGCCATCACCGCGTAGAACGGCACGAGGAAGTAGTCGTTGCGGAAGAGCCACGGGATGTTGTCGCGGAACGCGCCGAGCGCACCCGCTGCCAGCGTGATCGGCGGCACCACGTACGGCAGGAGTGTCAGGATCTCCACGAACGCGCGGGCCTTCGGCAGCCGGAGGTGGACGAGGAGTGCGGTCGGCAGCAGCAGTGCCAGCGTGAGCAGGACGGACAGCAGCACCAGTCGCAGGCTGTAGTAGAGCGCCGGCTGGAAGTTCGGGTCGCGCAGGCCGGCGAGCAGCCCGCTCCACGTCCACCTGTCGAGCAGCGTGCTCCAGCCGAGCTTGATCACCGGCACCTTCTGGAACGCGAACCGGGCGAGGGCGACGACCGGCACCGCGAAGTACACCGCGCAGACCACGAGGACCACCCACGACGCCAGGTGGCGTGGGCGACGTGCCGCCGCCTGCACCCGCCGGTTCATCGTCGCCACCGTTCTGCGCGCCGGCGCAGCAGCAGGTAGCCGCCCATCGCGACGAGGGCGATGACGATCATCCATGCCGCTATGGCGTAGCCGACCTCGGCGTAGCCGCTCTGGTCGCCTTGCAGGAAGAACCGGATCTGCACCGGCGCGAGCCGCGACGCTCCGGTGGAGATCGCGTACGCCGTGGCGTAGGCGCTGAACGAGTTGGCGAACAGCAGCAGCAACCCGCCGAGGATCGAAGGGGCGAGGATCGGCCCGCCGATGCGCCGCCAGTAGGTCACCGGTCCGGCACCGAGGTTGGCCGCGGCTTCGCGCCACGCTGTCTGCAGACCGTCGATCGCCGGGAGCACGACGAGCATCATCAGGGGGATCTGGAAGTACAGGTAGACGATCGTCAGACCGGTGTTCGTGGCGAGCGTGTCGGCGTCGACGAAGTCGAGGCCCATCGTGTTCAGCACCTTCGTGGCCAGTCCCTGCACTCCGAGGGCGGCGATGAACGCGAACGCCAGTGGCACCCCGCCGAGGTTGGCAGCAACGCCGCCGAACGACGTCGCGAACGTGCGCAGCCAGCGCGGCCGACGCAGGTTGACGACGGCGAACGCGAGGAGGACCCCGACGATCCCGCCCGCCGCTGCGGTGAGCAGCGACAGCTCGATGCTCGCCACGAACGAGCTGCGGAAGGGCTCGTCGAGCGCCTGCAGCATCGCCGGCTTGGAGCTCGTCGACGAGTGCTGGAACGCCTTGACGAACACCGTCACCGCCGGGAACACCAGGAAGATCCCGACGAACACCACGAACGGCAGCAATCCGATGGATGCCGGCACCCGCAGGCTGCGCCGCCCGGCGGACACCGGAGCTGGTCGGTCGGTCGCAGCAGGCAGCTCGATCGCTGCTGCAACGGCGGCTGTGGCGTCGGTGGACGTCATCTCGGCGATCTGCTCAGGAGCCGGCGACCATCGTGCCCCAGTTGTCCGTCACGAGCTGGTTGGCCTTGGCCAGCTGATCCGCTGTGGGGAACTTGATCTGGGCCAGCACCGACGCGTCCGGCAGGTTTTTGGCGATGTCGGGGGTGACCAACCCGGCCTTCTGCAAGGCGGCATAGCGGGCCGGGATCGCACCTCCCTGGAGGTAACCGAGCGCACCGTCGTTGCTGAGGATGTGCTCGATCCACAGCTTGGCGGCGTTCGGCTGCGGGCAGCCCTTGATCACGCCCTGGGCGTAGTAGCTGCCGTACACGCCGTCGGTGGGCACGGCGTACGTCAGGTCGAAGCCGGCGTCCTTCATCTTCGGCAGCAGCGCCGGGAAGTTGTAGGTCCAGTCGAGCACGATCGGCGTCGCGCCCTGGATCATCGTCGTCTCGCTCTCGTCGGTGAGGATCAGGTTGCCGCTCTTCTTGAGGTCGGAGAAGAACTGGATCCCGGGCATGATGTTGTCGTAGCTGCCGCCGTTGGCCAGTGCTGCGGCGAACACCGCGGCCAGCCCTGCGCCTGTCTTGCGCGGGTCACCGTTGAGCGCCACCTGACCCTTGTACTGCGGGTCCTTCACGTCGGCGAACGTCTTCGGTGCGTTCTTGACCAGCACCGTGTTGGTGCCGATCGCCAGCACGCCGTAGTACGCAGCGACCCACTGCCCGTTCGGGTCCTTCAGTGCGGCGGGGATGTCGTCGTAGCTGCTCGGCTTGAACGTGTCGAAGTAGCCCTTCTGGACGGCCTCGGGCACCTTGGCGGGCCCGATGTCGATCGCGCACGGTTCGGTCGACTGACCCTTCAAGGTCTCGACAGCGGTCAGCTCATCGGCCGAGGACGCCTGCGGGTTGACGACGGTGGTCTTCACACCGAAGTCCTTCGTGAACGCGGCGAGGATGCCCTTGTAGTTGGCCCAGTCGTCGGGCAGTGCGATCAGGTTGACCGTGCCCTCCTTCTGCGCTGCCGCGATCAGATCGGCCGGGATGGCCGACGAGCCGGCGCCTGCGGTCGTCGGCGCGGTCGTCGTTGCGCCCGCCGCCGTCGTTGCCGATGCGGCAGACGTCGAGGCAGCCGCCGCAGTCGTCGCAGCGGCCGCGGCGCTCGTCGGCGCTGCGACGGCGCTGGTCGGCGCGGCTGCGGTGGTGGCGGTCGTCGCGGCTGCGGTGGTGGCGGTCGTCGACGTGGTCTTGTCGCTTCCACACGCCCCCACCGTGAACACGAGGACGATCGCGCCGGCGACGACAGTGGTGCGCCGGGCGTGGGTCTGCTTCGGTGACATGTGGACGAGCCTCCGATCAGCGCGTGACGTCGGGGTGGCTGGGAGGTGGCGACAGGGTGACGTCCCGGCGAACCGTCGTCGAACACCTCCCATCCGGCGCCGCCGACACACCCGTGAACGACACCCCGCTGCATCACGTGCGGCGGATCTACTGGAGGTCGCGTCGCATGACGGGTCGGCTGGGATAGGTGCGACCAACCTCCGTGAAACCAGCGTCGAGGAAGATCCTCAGCGTGCCGGTGAAGAGTGCTGAGCCGCTGACCCGCCTCGCGCGCAGCGCATCGACATCGACCGGGTGACCTTCCACCGCGGTCGCTCCAGCCAGCCGAGCGTGCTCGACCGCTGCGTGCAGCAGCGCGGTCGCGACCCCGGACTTCCGCGCGCTGCGATCGACGGCGAAGCAGGTGACCCACCACGCACCGCGATCATCCGACAACACCCGACGCAACGCGGAGTTGCCGGTGACCCCGGGGAGCTCGGCTCGAGGCATGACTCGCGTCCAGCCCACTGGCCGACCATCCAGGTACGCGACCAGTCCGGGCGCGACGGTTGCTGCTGAGATCTCGTCGCAGAGCGCCGACCGGTTGTCCACGGCGTCACCTTCGTCTGCGGCGGCCAGGAAGCGACGGCACCAGCACCATGAGCGATCCTCCCCTCGGCGCCCGAACGCGGCAACAACATCGTCCCACCGGTCGGGGGTTGCCGGATGCACGTCGATGCTCACCATGGTCGCCTGACTCCTCGACGATCCTGCCATGGAACAGTCGCCGATCGGCCTGGCCCGCGAGCACGGCCATTGCTCGCGGCTCCCAGACACGCGCCTGTTGGCAGCCCTCGATTGTCCACACGTCGCCGGCCGTTGGGGCAGCTCGACTGACGCCTGATGCATGTCCCGGCAGGTAGAACGGCAGCATGTTCATGGTGATGCTGACCCGCTCCGGTCCTGCCCGGGATCCGACGAAGCCGTGGAGCAGCAGTCTCATTGGTCGGCGCACGCGGCGTACGTGAAAGAAGCCGACTCGACCCGATGACCCGACGGCCACTCCCCCGAACACCGACTTTTCGACCCAGCCACTCTCGAACCCGAGTCTTGCTTTTGGGGCTTCGAGCGGCGACGGGTAGGGCAGGGCAGGAGTCAGCTGGCGAGGCGTACGGTGTTCTTGCCGGACGATTTGGCCTCGAAGAGAGCGTCGTCGGCGCGTTCCATCAACAGCGCTGGGATCAGCGGATGGGCGCCAACGGCGACGCCGACGGACGCGCCGATGCGGAGCCGTAGACCGTGGACGTGGATCGGTTGGCGGATCCCGGCGACGATCCTGTTGGCGATCTCGCGTCCGTGGTGCGCGTCGTTGGTGTGCGCGCACACGACGGCGAATTCGTCACCACCGAGTCGACCGACGACGTCGTGTTCGCCGATGACGTCGAGGATGCGTTGACCAACCTCGACGAGGACAGCGTCGCCGACTGCGTGACCGTTGACGTCGTTGACTGGTTTGAAGTCGTCGAGGTCGATGTAGAGCAGGACGACGTCGTCGGTGGTGGCCAACACGTCGAGCCGGTGGGCGAACTCGGCCCGATTGGCAAGCCCGGTGAGCGGATCGTGGGCGGCCGCCCAACGCAGGTCGCGCTTGGTGCGACTGTCCGCGATCGCCAACGCGGCCAGCCGCAACGCGATGTGGATCGGAGACTGCACGGCGACGTGGAACTCGAGGCTGGAGTGTCCCCAGGCGATCATCGCCCCGATCACCTCGTCACCGTGGGGCGCGACGATCGGCACGATGAACGCGGTCAAATACCCCGCAGCTTGGGCGAGGTATCCCGCCGATCCGAGGTCTGCGTCGGTCAGGTCGCCGAACACGCGTGGGGCGGTCATGCCCTTCGACCAGACGAGTGTCGCGACAGCGGCAAGGTGGTGGTCGAGTGCGGGCGTGTCGGCGGCCGTCACCGTGTAGGTGCGGTCGCCGTGACGCCAGGCGAACGCCGTCCTGGTCGTCGCCCCGAGCGAACGATCAGCCAGACGCGCCACGATCGGCAACACGTGCTCGACGTTGGCGCCGCTCCCGAGCAGATCGATCGCCAACGCCAGATCGGACCGGTCACGAATCGGTCGACACACGCACAACACCCCGTTGATCTTGGGGTCGTCGAGATGGTCGAACGTCGTGCACTCGAACGTCTGCCACTTCCCAGCGATGTCGAGCAGGCGGACATCGGCCGCCTCCGGATGGACCGACCCGATCAACGCGTTCAATGGATCGCTGCGATCCGCGGTCCTCGCCATCGTCGCCAACACCAACTCAAGATCCTCGGGATGGACGAACTCGGTCGCGTTGCGGCCGCGCACGTCGTCCCATCCGAGCAGATCGGTCAGCGCCGACGACGCCCAGACGATGTCGAAGCGTTCGTCGAGCAACAACGTCAGCTGGCCCTCCATCCGGGCCAACGACCTCAACACCCGATCCGCTGACTCGTCCATCCCACCCACATCGGCCGACGCGGACCACCCTTGAGGCGATTCACCCCGTGACAACAGCCGCCGCAACCCTCTGGGTCAACTCACGTCGTCGCCCGCATCCGGCGGCGGCAAGTCAGTGGCGCGCCCGACGTTGAAAGCCTTCGTTCCTGGCGAGGACATCCGGATTCTTCGACAACGGATTGTTGCTCTGGAACAAAGGCTCGACCGCCTCCCCGGCGACGTCCTGGTTGGCAGGTCGGTCATCGTCGCTGGCACGATGCGAGCCATCCGGCCACGGCACCGAGGCCGTTCAAGTAGTCGTTGCCCATCGCCCGCGCCATCGTCCGGCCGCCGAGCGCGAGCAACTTGTAGTGGTCCGTTGCGGTCTGGAAGCGCAGCTCGTACTCGGAGTTGTGGGCCAACCACTCCGTCACGCCGCCCCCGTGGCCCCAGATGGCACAGTTCAGGATCTCTGCGCGAGTGAGCCACGTCGGTTCGCCGATCGCACGTTGCTTCTTGTCGAGCGGCTGGAGCATCAGCCGGTCTGCCGTCACTCCAACTCCGTACAGATCGTTCCCGAAGAACTTGGCGGCGGCTGAGATGATCGCGCCGACGAGCGGCTCGCCCGCCGGGCATGAGGAATCCATCTGGCTGCGCACTGCCTCGTACAGCGCGCGCTGCTTGTCGAACAAGCTCATGAGGCGGCGCGCCACGATGCGAGACGCACGGTGACCTGCCCCCATGTCGGCGGGCGCGGCAACCGCCTCCACCACCGAGGCACGGTGCTCGTTGTTGTACTGATCACGTGGTGTTCATCGACACAACGACGGCGAACTTGATGTCGGCGCCGGCGGCCACGATGGGCGCCGGTCCGCAAGACCAGCTCATGGATTGCTCACAGTTCGTTGATAGCACGATGGCGGACGAGGAGGTCCTGATGCGCCGGTCGTCGTGGAGTGTTGTCGGAGCCCTCGGGGCGATGTGCGTCGCCGCGGCATGTTCCAGCACGTCGTCGCCGGCCACGACGGCGACATCCGCGACGTTGCCGGTGTCAACGGGTGGCGGTGCGACGCCGGTCACGGCGGTCGCACCCAGTTCGGTCGGTCAGCCGACGACCGTGCCGGCAGATGTTGCCGGCATCCACAAGATCCAGCACGTCGTGGTGATCATGCAGGAGAACCGTTCTTTCGACACGTATTTCGGGACATACCCGGGTGCTGACGGGATTCCGATGACGAACGGCAAGCCAACGGTGTGCGTGCCCCAGCGCACTGGCTCGTGCGTAGCACCGTTCCACGATCCCGCCGACGTCAACGGGGGCGGCCCGCACAGCCAGTCGAACGCCACAGCGGACATCGATGGCGGGAAGATGGACGGGTTCGTCACTCAGGCCGAGGCCGGCAAGAAAGGTTGTGCGGATCCGAACAACCCGGCGTGCACCAACAGCGCGAATCCCGACGTGATGGGCTGGAAGGACGCCCGGGAAATCCCCAACTACTGGGACTACGCGCAGAACTTCGTCCTCCAGGACCACATGTTCGAGCCCAACGCGTCGTGGAGCCTGCCGGCGCACCTGTTCATGGTCTCGGAGTGGTCCGCGCACTGCTCGACACCGGGGGTGCCAGCGAGTTGCGTCAACGCGCTCCAGAACCCTGGCACCCCGACCAACAAGGCCGCGACCAAACAGGCGAAGACCACGTCGACGACGACCCAACCACCGACGACGGACGCCGAGGGCGATCAGGTCGCCCCTGTCGGACCTGACTACGCGTGGACCGACCTCACGTACCTGCTCCACGCGCACGACGTCCCGTGGGGATACTTCGTGGTCAGCGGAACAGAACCCGACTGCGAGAACGATGCCTCGATCAGCTGCGCCGGGATCAAGCAGAACGCCGCCACGCCGGGGATCTGGAACCCGCTGCCGTACTTCGACACCGTGCGCTCCGACGGACAGGAAGGCAACGTCCAATCGGTCGCCAACTTCTACTCCCAGGCCAAGAGCGGCACGCTCCCGGCGGTCAGCTGGGTGGTGCCATCCGGTGCGGTCAGCGAACACCCGCCGGCGCCGACGTCGGCCGGTCAGAGCTACGTCACCAGCCTGGTCAATGCGGTAATGAGCTCACCGGACTGGGCCTCCACCGCGATCTTCGTCGCCTGGGACGACTGGGGCGGCTTCTACGATCACGTCACCCCGCCTGCCGTCGACGAGAACGGATACGGGCTGCGCGTCCCCGGTCTGGTGATCAGCGCCTACGCCAAGCAGGGCTACGTCGACCACCAGACGCTCAGCTTCGACGCCTACGTCAAGTTCATCGAGGACGACTTCCTCGCTGGTCAACGGCTCGATCCCGCGAACGACGGGCGGCCCGACCCGCGGCCCGACGTGCGAGAGAACGCGCCGCAGCTCGGCGACCTCACCGCCGACTTCGACTTCGACCAAGCCCCGCGACCACCGCTGATCCTCCCCGTGCACCCCACACCCGGTCCCGCGTCGATCACTGGCTAGACCATCGAACATGTGATGGAGCGGGCGGCGGTAATCCGCGATTTGTACTGCTTCCGTGTGGTGGTTGTGCCGATGAGACGTTGATGGTCGGTCGACGAAACACGCTGATGTTGCACGATCCCGCCGTGGCGGGACTGGGCGAGTTCGAACAGTTTGTGACGGGTGGTGCGCTGAAGTCGGCGTACCAGCCGATCGTCGATCTCGATTCGGGCGAGACGGTGGCGTTCGAGGCGTTGGCCCGATGGCCAGATCTGGACGGCGCGACGCCCGACGCCGTGTTCGCCGCGGCCCGTCTCAACGGGCGAACGAGCGATCTTGATTGGGCATGCCGTCTGGCCGGGCTGGCCGGCGCGATCGACGCCGGGTTGGGTGGCGACCATGTGCTGTTCATCAACGTCGAACCCGAAGCGCTGCGCGCGCCCGTACCGCCGCACGGAATCGCAGTGATGGCCGAAGCGACCGCCGGTTTGCGGGTGATGATCGAGCTCACCGAGCGTTCATTGGTGAGGAGACCCGCTGATCTCCTGCGCCTGGTCGAGTGGGCACGGCGTCAGGGTTGGGGTATTGCGCTCGATGACGTCGGAGCAGACCCGGCGTCGTTGGCGTTGCTGCCGTTCCTGTCGCCGGATGTGGTCAAACTCGACATGACCCTCGTTCGTGACCGTCCTGATCCGGATCAGGCCGCGATCATGGCCGGCGTCATGGCGTACAGCGAACGAACCGGTGCGGTCATCCTGGCCGAAGGCATCGAGACCCGCGCGCATCTGGACCAAGCGCTGGCCCTCGGCGCGACGCTCGGCCAGGGCTGGCTGTTCGGACGTCCGGGCGCGTTGGTCGTCCCGAAGATCCCGCAATCGTCGATCCCGATTGCGAGACCGACGCCGCCCGTCGCGATCACCCCGTTCTCGTTCATCGACGACGACGGCAACACGCTCCGCACCGGACGCAAAGGTCTGCTCTTGAACCTTTCGCGGCATCTCGAGAGCCAAGGCCTTCGGCTGCACCCGGCCCCTGTCGTGCTGAGCGCCTTCCAGACCTCTGCCAGGTACACGGCGTCCACGAAGCTCCGCTACGACGCGCTCGCCGATCGCTGCCCACTCGTCGCAGCGCTCGGGGCCGGGCTGTGCGCCGACGGCTCCTCCGCTGTCCAGTGTGTCGACCTCGATCCACACGATCCGCTGGTCGGCGAGTGGACGGTCACGGTCGTTGGACCCCACTACGCAGCAGCCCTGATCGCCCGCGACCTCGGGGATGACGGTCCTGAGGATCAAACGACGATTCGAGTTCGTGGTCACTCACGACCGCGACCGGGTCGTCAACGCCGCCCGATCACTCATGTCCAGACTCTCCTCCCGCCCAACCACCACGCCCGCAAACGATCCGACAACCAGAGCGCACGCTTGAACCAGTCCACCTTCCGCCTGCAACGCCCGTCGCTCAACTGACACCCCGCCAGCTTCTTGCGAACGTGTGTTCGTTGGCGCGACACTCACGGTCGATGTTGCTCAGCGTGGAGGAGATCGAGGGGATGCGCCGATCGCAGGCGATGGCACCGCTGTCTGCAGCGCACGTCGAGCAGCTCCTGGAGACTGCCGGTGAACTCGCTCGTCGCCAGCGTGAGATCAACAAGGTCTTGGCGTCGCTCGGGAGCAGGTGGCCCGGCGTGCGGGCGGCGTTGAACGAACTCACCAAGCTGACCAAGACCTGACGACCAGACCCGCGGCCGCATCGCCTGCGAGTCCGTCCGGCAGGTTGCGCGGTCACTTGGCTTGGCGAAGGGCACGGTCGCGCGGGCGATCCGCCGGCTGCGCACCTGTGCACTCATCGTCGGGTTGGCCATTCGACGCAGCGTGTTGACGAGCTCCGGTCATGACCCATTCGTGACCGAGAGCGGACCGCGGTTCGACCGAGGGGTGTTGTGCTCATCCAGGGAGGCGGTCGGCGCCTCACGGATCTGGAGGGATCACCATGCACAGCACCATCGAACGCCCGGACCACGACGACACTGAGCAGCAGACCGTCGGTATGCCGGTGACACCGGGTGGCGATTTGACGAGGCGTCCGTCGAGCGTTCGTCGGTCGGGCACCACCCCGCGCAGGTTCGCTGTCCTTGCCGCGTTCGTTGCTGCGGCCGTCGTTGCGATCGTCGCCATCAGCGTTGTCTGGCGCGCAACGCGTGCGGTGCGGACGGGCGGAGCCGACGCGGCACAGGTGGAGAACGCCAAGTCCGCCGTTGAGGTTCCGGGTCTGGTCGAGTTGCCGCCATTCGTCGATCTCACCGACGCAGCTCAGGTTCCGGGTCTGGTCGAGTTGCCGCCGTTGGCGAGGTGGCACCCGTGACCACGTTTGCTGATGAGGTGACCTGCCGGGGCTCCTTGAGTGGCGGTCCGGTCATCTCCGGCAGGCTGCGCGGCATCGGAGATGAGGGCCGACGACGCCGCGTCCGGTGGGTGCCGCGTCCTACGCTCAGAGGCGCAGCTCTGCCCCGGTGAGGTGGTAGACCGCGGAGGCGGCGGAGGCCGCCAAGGTTGACGCTGCGCCCCGCACGCGCGCTTCGGCCAGGTGCTCGGGAGCGAGCAGCCCGCGTACGGTCTCATCGGCCCTGTCCACCGCTGTGCGCTGATAGGACGGCCGCCAGTGCAACCCGATGTTGCGTCGCGCTGCTTCGACTGCCGCGAGCAGTTCAGCCGCGACCACCGGTTGGTCGGTCGAGAGGTGGACGGCGGCCAACTCCACGGCCTCGGCCTCGTACAGCCGCATGCCCCAACGGTCGGCGTCTTGGATCACCGGCGACAGCGTCGGCTCCGGGCTGACGACGCCGCGGCGGTAGGCGACCCAAGCTCGGGCGAGGCGACCGGCGACGTAGGCGGCCGGCGGGATCGACAACCTCCAAGGGACCGAGGACACCAAATCGAACCGTTCCGCAAGTATATGACACGGCGTCGCGCCGCTCCGCCAACAAGTCGTCGGCGCCGACGAGCGGCTGAGCGCGTCGGTCCTTGCGCAACTCTCCCGGGCGTGGGCGACGCTGAGGAGCAGCTCGCTGGCGGCGTTGCGAACGCTGGCCAGGTGGTCCGCGTGGGTGATCACGTGCACCGGCGCCGCTGACCCCGGTCTTGCTCAGCATCGACGCAGAGCCGGCCACCAGCGCATGATGCCCCTCCCCCGCGTTGTCATCGACCTCCGCCCGGAATCGCGCGGACCCCACGCGGACCGGAGTTCAGGACCATCGCCGCCTCGACGGCTGAGATGCCTCTGACCAGGTGCTCTGCGGTGGGGCTACACAGAATCGAACTGTGGACCTCATCCTTATCAGGGATCGAAACATCCCTGCTAAGAGGACTCGCAGTCCCCGCTACCAGGGAGTATGTGTAAGCCTGTGTAAATGACAAGCAGCACAAGTTGCTCACCTAGTTGCTCACCTCGTGATGTAGCGGGCGCGAGCAGCTCGCGTCCGAACGAAGGATGAGCGGTGGCACGTCGACGAAGCGTAGGCGAAGGCAGCGTGTACCGAGAGGGCAAACGGGACCGCTGGGTCGGTGCGCTGATACTGCCGAGCGGTCAGCGCGTGCGGGTCGTCGGAGCGAATCGAACC
>JBBQTN010000023.1:0-37780 GCA_038213195.1 Acidimicrobiales bacterium
AGGCCTTCATCCTGGACGCCGTCGATCGCCTCACGCGGTTGCCGATGGCCCGCCCGGCGTCACGAATCGTTCCTGTTGCGTTCGGGGCGTCCGAAGACCAGCTCTACCGTGACCTGCTCTCGGTCCTTGACGAGGAGGCCCTCTCGCGCCGTCGCCGTTGGGTGACGCCCGATAATCACGGCCGACCCAGGCGACACGGGTGTCCTCGAACGCCGGCTCTGGGGCGCGGAAGAACCGGCGAGCGAGGACGCGTCGGTCGGCCGAGGTGCTTGTCGTGAGCGGACGCGTGGGGGGCGGATGACCGCCCGCGACGTTCACTGGTCGGGTAGGACCGTGCGAACCACTCGCCGGAGGGCGCCGTGCGGCGTGAAGCCGTCGTCCCTCGAGATCGGGCCGGCCGACAAGCCCACATCGGGTCGTCGATCTACCTGGCAGGCTGGAGGACATGGCGAACCCGCTGACGCTGATGGCCGTGCACGCGCATCCCGACGACGAGTCGTCGAGCACCGGTGGCGTGCTCGCGATGTACGCCGAGCAGGGCGTGCGCACGATCGTCGTCACGTGCACCAACGGTGAGCTCGGCGATGCGCCGGGCGGTATCAAGCCTGGCGATGCCGGCCACGATCCGGCGGCCGTCGCCGAGATCCGGCTGGCCGAGCTCGAGACGGCGTGCGAGATCCTCGGTGTGGATGTCGTCGAGAAGCTCGGTTACCACGATTCCGGCATGGTCGAGTGGGAGTACAAGGCTGATCCGAGGGCGTTCTGGAACGTGCCGATCAAGGAGAGCTCGGGGCGGCTCGCGTCGTTGATCGAGCGCTACCAGCCGCAGGTCGTGGTCACCTACGACGAGTTCGGTGGCTACAACCACCCCGATCATGTCCAGGCAAACCGGATGACGCTCGCCGCCGTCGCACGCACCAGTATCCCAGCCAAGCTGTACTTCACCGCCCGACGGTACGGCGACTTCGAGCGGCTCCGAACGCGGATGACGGAGCTTGGCGTCGATGTGGGCCCACGACCGCAGATCGATGAGGAACGTCGTCGGCAGATGCAAGCCGCGGCAGCGCGGATCACGACGACGGTCGACACGACCACCGTGGCCAGCCGCAAGCGGGACGCATTGCGGGCACATGCCAGCCAACTGGCCGAGAGCTGGCTGGCGAAGATGCCCGACTCGTTGTTCGACGAGGTGTTCGGCATCGAGTCGTTCATCCGCGAGCACGACCGCACGACCGCACCAACTCCGGAAGTCGACCTGTTCGCCGGGCTGCGCTAGCACCGCATCCAGCCAAGGCCACCGGAACCGCAGCCTGAAGCCGGGCTGACCAGTCGTCTCCGCATGACGCTGATAGCCGGCGTTCGAGGACGCGACGCCCGAAGTGATTCGGGTGTCGTTCTCGATATTTCGCAGCCGACGGAGCATCCGCATCGCCGACTACGGCCGATTCATGCTGGGACTGCGTGTGACGCTGGCGAGGCTTCCGCTGCGTCGACGGGTCGAGCGTGGTTCAGGTGAGCAGGATCTTCACCGTCAGCGTCGCTGCATCGTCGAGGGCGTGCTCGCCCCGCACGCTCTCTCGGCGACCCGTCAGTCGCTGATCGCGATCCTGGAGACCACCCCAACCGGACGTAACGACTTCGAGGTGGTCAAGACCCAGCGCATCTACGGCCTTCGCCAAACCCCGCAGGTTCGACAACCTCGCGCTGCACCGCATGACCGACGACGAACCCCCCACGATCGCTGCGGTCATGCCCGCCGGCTCGGTCCTGTTCTACCTCGGCAAGCTCCTCCATGGCGGCGGAGCCAACACAATCGATCGCCCACGACTCGGCACCATCCTCGAATACGTCGCCTCGTGGCTACGCCCCCACGAGAACCACCTCCTCGCAGTCCCACCAGAACAAGCAGCAGCCCTGCCGCCCCGACTACAAGAACTCCTCGGCTACAACATGCACGGCGTCATCGGCCACGTCGACGGGCGCCACCCACGAACCTTTCTCGCCCGCTCAACGCAACAGCAACACACGCCCTAGCACCCGAACCGAGCGCTCTGGCTTCACCCACGTGCGTCCAGCAGGTCGCTGGCGACATGAGAGCAAAGGAGCTGTCATGACGTGCGAGCGCAGGCTCTCGATCGCCAGCCGGTGTGAGTCCGGTCCGGGGAGAAACTCATCGCTGTGGGCAGGTCCTGTTACGAGCGCTTGAGCTCGTCGAACGAGCCCTGCAGGCACTGCGCGTAGAAGGCAGGGTCGGGGATCATGTCTCGGTCTGCTGTGGCGGTGACCGCGAGCTTGCCGACGTAACTGGTGATGACGTTCATCAGCCCCATGTTGTCGTGCACCATTCCGAACCCGTAGGAGGCGACCATTTTGGCGCCGGCCATGTACAGCGGCTGCTGGGGTCCGGGGACGTTCGTGACCACGGTGTTGTAGGGCGGCGGGGTGTTCTCGTAGCGGATCTCCATCGTCGCTGCGAATCGGCCCGCCAACCCTGCGACGGCGGCGGGGAGGACTTGGGCGAGGTCCGTCAGGGTGCGCGCTCCGACGGCGCTTTGGAGCTCCTTGTTGGCTTTGGTGCTGGCATGCACCGCCGTCAGTCGCTGGCGGGCATCAGCCACGTCGGTGTGCAGCGGCACGATCATCGCGCCGACCTGGTTGCCGCCGCCGGCGATCTCTCCCGGCGCACGCAGCGAGATCGGGCACATCGCGGTGAGCGACTCCGACGGCAGCTCGTCCTTGTTCTGCAGGTACGCGCGCAGCGCGCCACCCTCCACAGCGAGGATGACGTCGTTGACCGTCGACCCCGGGGCCAGTGCGCGCAGGGCGCGGACCTCGTCGAGGTCGAACGTCACCCCGTCGACAACGCGGTGCGCGGAAACCTTCCGATTGAACCGCGTCGACGGCGCCGCCGCCGGTGCGCCTCCGCCCGCCGGGGGCCGTCTGATCAGTTGCGCGAGTCGGCCGAGCGTTCCGCCGCGCACCAACCCGGCGGTGGCCTGCAACGGTCTGGTCACGTTGTTGCGCGCTGCGCTGGCGAGCAGCTGCGCACTCGAAGGCAACGGTTCGCCCGTCCACGACGTCTCGGGACGAGGAGGCGGTGAGGCGTCGGCGGTGAGATCCTGCGTGACTGTCGCCAGCTCCGCACCCGACGCGCCGTCGATCGCGGCGTGGTGGACCTTGCTGAGGATCCCGAAGCAACCCGGCGGATACCCCTTCACGCGATCGAGCCCGTCGATCACGTACATCTCCCACAGCGGCTTGCTCAGATCCAACGGCCGGCTGATCAGTCGGGCACACTGGATGCACAGCTGCCGCCAGTCCCCCGGCGCGGGCAGGGCAATGTGGCGCACGTGAAACTCGATGTCGAAGCTGGCGTCCTCGACCCACCACGGGTGATCGAGGTCGAACGGGACCCGCACCACCCGCCGCCGATAGAACGGTGCCAGGTGCAGCCGATCCTCGATGTAGGACATCAACCCCCTGAACGTCACCTTCCCGCCCGAAGCTGTCGACGGGTCATAGATTGCAAGACCCCCGCCGCTCATCGGCGCAAGCGGTGTCTCGGAATACAAGAACGAGGCGTCCTGACCGGTGAGCTGCTGCACGAGCCCAAGTCTGCCACCCCGCTCAGACGCCCCGGGCGGCCCGATCAGCCGGTGGCGCCATCCCGCGGCAGAAACACCGCGGACCCTCCACCACGACTGCACGCCCGCCGAGTGCATGTTGCAACCGCAGTTTGAGTTCCGGATGAGTCGTGTTCGACCAGAGGATCCGCTCAGGAGCAGGACGCTGGATAATCTGCCCGCTGCTCAGACCCTTGCCGTGCTTGGTGCTGCTGTCGGGATCAACCCTGGTGATCGATGCCCTTCTGTATCCCTTTCGCGGCGGCGCGGGGACCGCCACTCGTCGCGTCCGAACCTCGATCTTTCAGAACGCGGGGTACAGGCCTCTGCTTGTGGCGTCCGGGTTGGTGTGGTGGGTGTTCGTTGATCGCGCGGCGAGGACGGGGTCTTGGCGGCGGCTTTGCTTAGCGGTGTACATGGCGGTGTCGGCTGCGCCGATCAGTTCGCTTGCTGTGCCCGTCGATGTCCATGCGACACCGATGCTCGCGGAGATGGGAACGGGTTCGCCGGCGACGGTGGCCGTTCCGTGGAGTCGGCGGGAAATGCGTTCCGCGAACACGAGCGTCGCGTTCGCCGAATGCAGGCCTGGTGAGATGATCACGAACTCGTCACCTCCGAGTCGGCCGATCAGATCCCGCGGTCGCAACCCGCCGCGCAGCCGGCTGGCGACGACCTCGAGGACTGCGTCGCCGACGGCGTGGCCACGCGAGTCGTTGATCCCTTTGAACCCGTCGAGGTCGATGAACAGCAGGCCAACGCCGTCGCTGTGCCCAACGTTGGCCAGGGCCCGCTCAACGGCGGCGATGGTCCCAGCGCGATTGAGGCAGCCTGTGAGCATGTCCGTGGTAGCGCGGATCTCGAGTGCGTCGCGGAGTTGAGCGGCTTCGGTGACGTCAGCGATGCACACCACCCCGCCGGTCACCTCGTTGGCGTGGCCGACAACAGCGCGTATCGTCCATTCCAGGTGGCGAACTGTTCCGTCGCTGTCACGGTGATCGACAACGACCCGAGACGACATCCCAGCCTGGAACAAGGCGTTGAACATCACGGCAAGGTCGAGATCTTCGAGCTCCCCGTGCGCCGCCTCGCACAGCAGCTGGTGCGGATCGGCCGGGGCGAGCAGCTCGGTGAGGCGCACGTTGGCGTGTTCGACACGGCCCGACGCGTCGAACTTGGCGACACCGACGGGCAACGTTTCGGTGAGCAACCCGATCAGCTGGCGTTCTGCGACGAGCGCTTCGGTCGCGGCGACTTCCGACGAGACGTCATACAACTCGAGTTGCACCCCGCCGTCACCGTTGATGTCGATGTCGTTGGTGATCGTGGTCTCCGACCACAGGACCGACCCGTCAGCACGCACCAGCCGGCAGCGCCAACGCAGGGCCTCGCCGCGCCGGTCCTTTGCGGCCAACCAGTTGACGATCGCCATCTCCTGATCATCGGGGTGAATCAGGTGAACGACCGGTAACCCCACCATCGCTGCGTCAGGATCGCCGAGCAGCACCAGCGTCGACGCGGACACACTCGTCATCATCCCGAACGCGTTGCAGAGGATCATCCCCACCCGTGAGCTGGCCGCCACCGCACTCGGCGCCGCGCCGCCGACTGATTCGCCGGCGCCGGGAACGATGACCACTGCCACCGTCAACTCGGTGTCGCTGAGCGCGATCAGGTGCAGATCCGCCATCTGACCGTTACGCAGCCGTAAACGCCCTGTCGCCGTCCCGCGAATCCTGGCATCACGGGCTGTCTCGATCAATACCCCCACGTCCGACACCGCGACGAACTCGACCAGAGCACACGCCTCCAACGACGAATGCTCCCGCACCGCGATCCCCACCTCTGCCAGCGCCGGACCGGCGTTGATCACGTTCCGGGCAGCATCAACGACACCCACCGCGCACGTGGGATTCGCATCCAAAACGGACTTCAGAGTCGCCAACCGGTGCACCACGTCGACCACAAACCCGTGATTCCTCGTCACAACCTCGTATCGGCAAGCACCCCCGACTACTTGACCACCACCCAACGACGTCCGCCCGAGCTGACCGGGTGACCGGCCACGCCGGCGCCGTCGACGACCCATCTCTGACACCCATCAACAAAGGCTGACGAGGACGGCGCAGCTCGACGTCTCACACCACGGTACGACCGACTCGCGCCCTTCCGATCTGCACAGTCCCGTTCACCTCGCCAAGAGGATCGCCACGCTCGATCAGCTGAGCGGGGGTCGCGTCGCAGTCGTCCGTCTGCCGCGCGAACCGGTGACACGCTAGGCGCTCGTCGCTTCGACGACGGCACGGCTCGACGAACAATGGCGCCCTAGCCTTCGGGCATGTCACCGCGCCGTCGCCGGGCCCGAGTGGAGGACGTGCACGAACTCGCGCGCAGCATGCCGTACGTGACGGTTTGGGACGAGAACCCCGACCGGCCCGTGTACCAGGTCGGCGGGAAGTCGTTCGTGTTCTTCCGCAACCCTCGGCCTGACGCCAAGGACGAGGCCACCGGCGAGCGATACGACGACGTGATCTGCGTGTGGGTCCCGTCAGAGGACGACAAGCAGGCCCTGGTCCAAGACAACACCTCACCGTGGTTCACCACGTCGCACTTCGACGGCCATCCCTCGGTGCTGGTTCGGGAGAGCCGGCTCGGCGAGCTCAGCCGGGACGAGCTGGCCGAGGTGATCGAGGAGGCATGGCTGGCCCGGGCGTCCAAGCGTCGGGCTGCGCAATGGTCGGCCGACCATCCGACCGACTGAACGGTCCGACCAAGACCACCCGCTGACGAGCGACTGCCCGATATGCACCGTCAGCCACGGGCCTCACCGCGTCCTCGATCGCCCGGCAATCCCGCGCCACCGACGAAGGGGGGCGCATCCAAGGGCGGCGGTGATGTCCATCAGTTGGAGAACGACAGCTGGGCGCACGCCCTTGCGCTCGCCATCGCGCGCGACTGCCGGCCGCATCGTGACCGAGTGCGGCGGCGGTGCGAGTTCCGACGGCACGCGCTGGACGACTTGCGAGGCGTGCGAATCGCACGACCGTCGCCGCAGGTGCTGCCGCAGCGTTCCTTGCGATCCGGCGCTCTTGGCGCGAACGTGTCATCAGCCTTTCGAGGAGGACCAGCCGATGTCGTACGACCCATACGTCGATCCCTCGCTGCTCCAGCCGCAGCAGCCATACGTCGATCCGTCGCTGTTCCAGCCGCAGCAGCCGTTCGTTGATCCCTCGCTGCTCCAGCCGCAGCAGCCGTTCGTTGGAACGGAATGGGATCCTGTGGCCGGTGCCTGGAGGGCCGGGCCGCCTGACACGGAGCCCGTCGGTTCGTCTGCGCGCTCTGACGAGACGTGCGCCTGTGTCCAAGGCGAGTATTGCCGCGTCCACGATGCTTGGCACATGTAGGAAGCGCTCGGCGCGCGTCGTCGCTTGCACGGGCATCGGCAAGACTCGCCGGTACTGGGTGCCAAGGCGGGTTATGCGCACCTCGTACTCAGCCCAGGCGTGGGGCCCGCCAACGCGCGGTTCAGGTCACCCGACCGTTCGAGAGCACCGAAGGCACGGTGCCAGCGCATCAACACTGCGACCAGGAGCGCCGATAATGCCAACAGTTCGAGCCTCCTCGAACGTCCTCGAACGCCGGGTACTCCGGGTATGCGCGCTCCGGTTGCCGAGACTGAAGCCACCGAACATCCAGTTGCTCGTTCGGTGAGCCAACCGGCCTCGTGAGTCCGGACGGCGTCCCGGCTCGGCGAGACTGGCCTTCGGCTTCGACGCCGAGGATGCAGAACACCGATTCGGCGCCTCACGGTCGGAGATCTGGTTCGCTTCGCGGCGCTGCGTCGCAGGTGCGCGCTCGAGGGATCGATGAGAATCGGCGCCGGGGGTCGTCTGAGTCTGGTCCGGTCGCGTGCGCGGGACGCCCCCAATTGAGAGGGTCGAGATGAAACCACTTCGCTACTCGATCAACGTCACCCTCGACGGCTGCTGCCATCACGAGGCGGGGATGGTCCCCGACGAGGAGTCGATGCGCTACTGGACCGCCGAGATGGAACGAGCCGATGCCCTGCTGTTCGGCCGGGTGACCTACGAGATGATGGAGTCGACGTGGCGGCGCCCGGCGACGGGCACGTGGCCTGACTGGATGGATGAGTGGGAGATCCCGTTCGCCGAGGCCATCGACCGGGCGAAGAAGTACGTCGTGTCGAGCAGGCTGAGCGGGGTCGATTGGAATGCCGAACTGGTGCAGGGCGACCTGGGGCAGACGGTTCAGCGGCTCAAGCAGGGGCCAGGCGAGGGCCTGTTCGTGGGCGGCGTGACCCTTCCCCTGGCCTTGGCGGATCTGGGATTGATCGACGAGTACGAGTTCCTCGTGCAGCCTGTCCTGGCGGGCCACGGGCCGACGCTGCTCGCTGGTCTGCAGGAGCGGATCCAGCTCGAGCTCGTGCATCGCCATGAGTTCCGATCGGGGGCGGTCGCCCTGCGATACCGGCCCACTCGAGCTACGGAATGAAGTGATTGTCCCTGGCACGTTCGGCCGCTACGCGGCGAGCCGATCGACGCAACTGGTGCAACGGCTTGGGGAACACACTGTGCGCTCGGACGTGTCGTTGTCGCCCTGGTATCTCGGTTGATCCCGGCGACGTACGCGGCTCACCCGACGATGGGAAAGACGTGCCTCAGACGCCGGCAGCGCCAGCTTGTCCGGACTCGAACTCCATGCGGTGCCACCGCAGCACACGGGCGTCAATGTCGACGAGGAGCCACCAGCTCGCCGCGTCGCGCGGGTTACCGCAGACCGCCCCCGGGTTGGCCATGCAGGTGCCGGTCGCCAGCCAGGGGTAGGACTCGCCCGGAACGGGCCGCACCGCGCGCGTCGCGGCGCCGTCGTAGGCGAAGAGCGCCGGTTCATGCGTATGGCCGACGAGCCCGAGCGAGCCCGCGGGGCGCTCGGGCAGGATGTTGGCGGCAGACGCCTCGGTGAGGAACCCGAGCAGGGGGTGGCGTGGCGAGCCGTGCCAGCAGTCGATGCCGTGACGACTGGCCTTTGCGCGGCTCGACAACCTGAAGACGTCGCGTCCGCGTGCGACGACCCGGTCTGGTCCGAGCGCCCATACGTCGTGATTCCCGACGATCAGTAGGTCGAGTTGACGAGCCGCGCCTACGAGCTCCGCCGTGACCGGCTCGCCTCCGGCCAGATCACCGAGACACCAGCGTTCGTCGACCCCGGCTGCCGCCATGGCGCCCAGCACGGCCAGGAGCCGGTCATGGCGACCGTGCACGTCGGAGCAAATGCCGATCCTCACGCCGAGCATTATTCCGTCTCGCTCCAAGAACGTTGGCTGGTTCCGGCTGAAGGCCGTCGGGATCCACGACGCGCCTCCGTGTCACTCAGCGCCGGATGACTACGCGTGGCGGTCACTCCCATCCCCGTCAGACGGATCCGGCGCATGCCGCTCGCAGCCGCAGCCGGCAGCCGGAGCCGCCGCCCGTGAGTCTGCCGCGGTCTCGGGAGTACCGAACGCGCGGGGTCGGGGTGTCATCGAACATCGGGGTTGATCACGAGCCGCCGCGTCCTCGAACGTCGGGAGTCGGATGCGCTCGTGCTGCCGATCCGATCGGGCGGGGCGGCTGTGCTGCTATGTGGTTCCGGCGTGGGAGGGTCATGGGGATCTGACATTTCTGTCTGACGACCCGCGTGCGTCCGGTGCTGCCTGGCGTGCCTCGGGCCGTGATCGCCATTCATCGTGCGACCGCGCCAGGTTGGAGCTCGTTCGACCTCCGGCGGCTCGGCGGTCAGCGGGCGTGATCGTCGACGTCGGGGGGTGGGCCAGTCGGTTCTGGTCTCGGCTGCTCGATGCTGTGGGCGCGGTCGATTCGGCGGCTCGTCGACGTCGGTTCGGTCGCGACCTGGGGTCGCGCTGGCGGCGGGGCTGTGTTTGGTTGGCTAGGTTGCGGTCGTGAAGCCACCTCCGTTTGCGTACTTCGCGCCGGGATCGTTGCACGAGGCGACGTTGCTGCTGGCCGAGCACGGCGACGATGCCAAGGTGATCGCTGGTGGGCAGAGTTTGATCCCGCTGTTGTCGTTGCGCCTTGCCAGGCCGAGCGTGCTCGTCGACCTCAACGGGATCGAGGAGCTGTTCGGCGTCGACAGCGACGCCGAAGCGACGACGATCGGTGCGATGACTCGACACCGGAATGTCGAGCGCTCCGAGGTGATCGCTCGCACCGTACCGCTGTTGGCAGCGGCGGTGCCGTACATCGGCCACGTCGCCATCCGCTCGCGCGGGACGGTCGGCGGGAGCCTGTCACACGCTGATCCTGCGGCCGAGCTGCCTGCGGTGGCGCTCGCCCTCGACGCCACGTTCACCGCGTGCACGGCCAAGGGCGAGCGGCAGATCACTGCCGGCGACTTCTTCGCCGGCTACTTCACGACGACGCTCGAGCCCGACGAGGTGCTTTCGAGCGTCCGGTTCCCGAACGCGCCGGCCAGCACCGGCGTCTCGGTGCAGGAGATGGCCAGGCGCCACGGTGATTTTGCGATGGTCGCGGTGGTGGCGTCGGTGACGATGGCCGGTGACGCCATCGGTGATGTGCGGCTGGCGCTGATCAACGTCGCCGACCGTCCGGTGCGGGCGGACGCGGCCGAGGCAGGGCTTCGGGGATCGTCACCGACGCCTGACACGGTCGCGGCGGCCGCCGACGCCGCCACGCGCGATCTGTCCCCGGTGTCGGATCTGCACGCCAGTGGCACATACCGGCGCACGGTGGCCGCCGTCCTTGTGCGACGGGCGCTGACCGAGGCTGTTTCCAGAGCGAGGAGCGTGGGATGAGTGAACGTCTGAGCATCAACGTCACCGTCAACGGTGTCGCACGCGAGGGCACAGCTGAGGCCCGCAAGACGCTCGCCGACTTCCTTCGCGAGGACCTCGCGTTGACCGGTACCCACCTCGGGTGTGAGCACGGCGTGTGCGGGGCGTGCACCGTCCTCCTCGATGGCGAGCCGGTGCGCTCATGTCTGATGTTGGCGGTGCAGGCGCGGCGCGCGTCGATCACCACGATCGAGGGGTTGGCCGACGGCGACGACCTGAGTCCGCTGCAGTCGGCGCTGCGCGAGAGCCACGCGTTCCAGTGCGGTTTCTGTACGCCCGGCTTTCTGATGCAGATCACCGCACTGTTGCGTGAGAACCCGTCGCCGACGGAGACCGAGGTCCGCGAGGCGCTGTCGGGCAACCTGTGCCGGTGCACCGGCTACGAGACGATCATCAACGGCGTTCTGAGCGCCGCAGAGGTGAAGGCGTGACTGCGCTGACGGTCTCGATCCACCGGCTTGGCTCGACCGCCGCGCTGGCGCCCGGCCCCGGAGAGTGTGAAGGAGGGCTTTCGTGACCGAGACCGCGATTCCGGTTCAGCGCTACGTCGGCGCCAGCGTCAAGCGATCGGAGGACCCGCGCATCCTCACCGGGCGCGGCCGCTACATCGACGACGTCCAGCTGCCGGGCATGCTCCATGCCGCGTTCGTGCGCAGCACGTCGGCGCACGCCAACATCACCGGCGTCGACGTCGACGCAGCGCGGGCGTTGCCCGGCGTCGTCGCCGTCTACACCGGCGACGACATCCAGGCGCTGCTGAGCCCCAGCCGGCCGCCGCTGTCGATGTTCCCGGGATTGCCGGCGCCTGCGTTCAGCATCCTTGCGACCACCAAGGTCCGGCTCGTCGGCGATCCGATCGCGCTCGTCGTCGCTGAGAGCCGCTACGTCGCCGAGGACGCCGTCGAGCTGGTCGAGGTCGACTACAACGAGCTCACGCCGATCGCTTCGTCGGCCGACGCGCTCGATGCGACCAATCCGGTGATCTTCGAGAGCGAGTCGAGCAACGTGCTGCCCGGAGGACAAGACGGCACCTACGGTGATGTCGCCGGAGCGTTCGCGTCGGCGGCCGGCGTGGCCCGTGCGCTCATCAGCCAGCATCGTCACCAGAACGTGCCGATGGAGTGCCGCGGCCTCGTCGCCGACTTCGACGCTGCCACTGGTCAGCTGACCGTGCACAGCGCCAATCAGAGTGTTGCGCTCGCCAAGATGATCCTTGCCGGTCAGCTCGGCCACGAACCCGACAAGCTGCGCGTCCTGTGCGGCGACATCGGCGGGTCGTTCGGGCTCAAGCTCGGCGCTGCCCGCGAGGACATCGCCGTCGCTGCCGCATCGCGGGCGCTCGCGCGCCCGGTGAAGTGGATCGAGGATCGCGGCGAGCACCTGGTGGCGTCGGGCCACGCCCGCGAGGAGACGATGCAGGCAGCGCTCGCGTACTCGGCCGACGGTGACTTGCTCGGCATCGATGTGGACATGACCATGGACACCGGCGCCTATCCCGGCCTGGGCGGGATGATCGGCGGCCTCATCGAACAAATGCTCCCGGGCCCGTACAAGATCGGCGCGGTTCGCTTCCAATCAAGAGCGACGGTCACCAACAAGGCCGCGTACGTCGCCTATCGCGGACCATGGGCCGCCGAAGTGTTCACGCGGGAGCGGATGATCGACATCGTGGCCAAGCAGCTCGGTCGCGAGCCGCTCGACATCCGGCTGCAGAACGTCGTCACCCGGGACGAGGAGCCGCTGCGGATGGTGACGGGGGCGAGCCTCGCAGGTGTCACGACGCGGGAGTCGCTCGAGCGCATCGCCGCGCTCGTCGACCTCCCCGCGTTCAGGACGCGACAGGCGGCGGCGCGGGCGCAAGGTCGCTACCTCGGCATCGGCTTCGCGAGCTACATCGAGGCGGCCCCGGGACCGAACGAGGGTGGCGGCGGCGGCGTGATGGGCAACGAGAACATGCGCATGCGCCTCGACTCCGACGGCACCGTCTTGGTGTACACGGGCCAGATGCCGCACGGGCAGAGCCACGAAACGACGTTCGCCCAGATCGCAGCCGACGAGCTCGGTGTGCCGTTCGAGCAGGTGCGGGTCGTCGTCGGCGACAGCGACACCAGCCCGTTCGGGATGACCGGTGGGAGCCGGGCGGCGACGATGGCCGGCGGCGCGACGCTGCACACCGCCCGCGCATTGAAGGAGCGGATCCTCGACGTGGCGTCACGAGCGCTCGAGGCGAGTCCCAGCGACCTCGTGATCGCCGACGGCAAGGTCGCCGTGCGAGGCGTCCCGGTGAGCGCGATCGAGTTTGCCGACGTCGCCGCCGCAGCGGCCAGCGACGACGAGCTCGAGGTGACCGGCGAGTTCGACGGTGGCAAGGGCGGGTGGTCGGGGGGGACCCACTGCGCGATCGTCGACGTCGACGTCGAGACCGGGCACGTGACGATCGAGCGCTGGGTCGTGGTGGAGGACTGCGGAAAGCTCATCAACCCCGCCGTCGTCGAGGGCCAAGTGCGAGGCGGCATCGCCCAAGGCATCGGCGCCGTGCTGCTCGAGCGGTCGGCGTACGACGACGAGGCGCAGTACCTGTCGGGCACGTTCATGGACTACCTCCTGCCCACGACGACCGAGATCCCACGCATCGAGATCCACCACCTCGAAACGGTGCCGCTCGATCCCGACGTCAACTTCCGCGGCGTGGGCGAGGGCGGGATGATCGTTTCACCGCCCACTCTGGTGAACGCAATCGAGGACGCGCTGGCGCCGTTCAATGTCACCATCAACGAGCAGCACCTGCCGCCGCAGCGAATCATGGAACTCCTCGACAAGGCGTGACCCGTTCCCCCGACAGCCACAAGGAACACGATCAACGAGACACCGCACTGAACAACCTCACAGCCCTGGACCAGCTCAGACGAGGTAGCCGAGAACCGCGACCAGGCGAAGCCCGCCACCGCGTCCTCGATCGCCGGGTCGCCCGGCGCGCAGCCGTCGTTGTGTGCTCGCGGACTCACGGGCCAGGCAGCGCAGAGCGGCAGGTCGGCACTCTCGATCGACATCGCGCGGGGCTCACTCCGACAGATCCCGCTCCATGCCCGGCAGCTGGAGGGCCGCACGGATCGCGCGAGCGAGGTCAGAATCGCCAGCGCGTTGCGCCACCCGGCTCGACGGTCAGAAGCGCGGTTGCGGTGCTCATCGCGATCCGGTAGACGTGCCATGGCGGCGGGCCGGCAGATGGTGCACTGAATGGCGCCGTCAGGGCGATGCCGGTCTCGTCGACCACTGCCGCCCAGCCCCCGTCGGCCCATTGCCCAGCTCGTGCGGCGACCGTGCCGGGATCGGTGACGAGCTCGGCACGACCATCAACGACGAGATCGAACTCCGACGTCGCCACGCTCAGCGTGCAGCGCGGATCGCGCTCGATGTTGCGGCCCTTGCGCGACGTGCGTCCGGTCTCGAACCAGAAGGCGCCGTCGGACCAGAGGGCGCCAATGCCGGTCACGTGAGGGCTGCCATCGGCGTCGATCGTCGCCAGCCAGCAGGTGTGCCGATCAGGCCCACCGGTGCCGGGTGCCTGGTCCACGCCTTTGTCGAGGCGCCCACGCACCGTGCTCCAGTCGATGAGTGGAGTGCCGTAGAGGTCGGCGAGGTTCCGTGCTTCCATGTCACCTTCGACGTGGACGGATCGCTGAACTCATCGGCGCTGTCAGCCATCCGAGGCAGTCGAGACACTGGTCATGCACGCTCGAAGCCGGCTTCGCTGCACCGCCCGATCATCACGGCCGGCATCGACCCGACAAAGCGTCACCGATCACCGGTCCTCTGGCGCCCCGACCCGGCGCTCGGCAGCGCCCTACCGCGTCGGTACTGAGACAGTCGCGGAGGTGGACGACGCTGTACGGCTGACGCCCGAGCAGCCACGGCGGCCGTCGTCAGGGTGACGGGGCGTTGTGCGCGTCCGCCAAGGGGAGGGCGGGCGCCGAGGACGCGCGGTCGGCCGCGATCGGGACCGGCGGCTTTGGTGTTGGCAGCGGCGGTCGCGCCGTCGCCGGACCGCCGCCTGCGATCACCGCTGCCCCGGCGAGCGAACCGCATGCAGCGACGAGGTACGTCGTGCGGAAGCCACCGGCGACATTGTCGTATAGCCATCCCAGCATGAGCGGTCCGCCGGCGGTGCCGACCATCGTGAAGAAGCTGGAACGGCTGTAGATGCGCGCATACTCGACGATGCCGAACCGCTCGGCGACGAGCAGCGGCTGCAGCATCAACAGGTTGCCGACCGTCGCTCCGAACAGGACGATCGACGGAAACAGCGTGGCCGTCGAGGTGGCGAAGGCCATCGCCACGAGGGAGATCCCCTGCGCCGCAGCGAGGACGCAGATCAGCCCGACGATCGGAGCTCGACTGACGACCCGGCCGCCGAGCAGCCGGAAGACGACCGACGTGCCGGCCAGCGCCGTGGTCGCCACCGCAGCGGTGCCGCTGTCGGTGCGATCCTCGACGAGCTTGACGATCTGCTGGATCGCGCCGACCTGAGCGCCGAGGATCAGCACGTAAGCGATCGTCGCGGTGAGGAAGAAGCGGCTGCGGATCGCGTCGGCGAAAGCCATCCCCTCCGGCGCGACGAAGAGGGTGGTGTGCGTCACCCGTTCACCGTCCGGGCGCCATCCGAGGCGCGCCGGGTCGGGACGCACCAACCACAGCCCGAACGGGAGGATCCCGACGATCCAGATGACCCCGAGGAACGGGGTGGCCGACTCGAGCCCGCGGTCGTCGATCAACCACTTCGCAATCGGCGTGAGCACGATCCCGCCGGCGGACAGCCCCGTCGAAGCGACGGACAGGGCGACCGAACGACGGACGTGGTACCAGCGGGTGATCACGGTCGTCACCGGGATCAACCCGGCTCCCGAGAACCCGAGTGCGAACACCGAGTAGACCGCGTACAACTGCCAGCGTTGCTCGACCCGACCGAGGAGCGCCAACGAGACCCCGCCAGCGATCGCGCCGCCGACGATCGGGATCCGGACGTCGCGCACGGCGATCAGCCGAGCGACGTACAGCCCGGTGACACCGCCGACGACGAAGTAGATCGTCGTCGCGAGCGAAATCGAGGCGACCGGCCAGTGCCGTTCGCGGCTGAACGCGTTGAGGTACACCGCCAACCCGTAGAAGCCGAGGCCCGAGGACACGGTGAGCACGATGAAGCAACCGGTGATGACTCTCGCTCCGGGGAACTTCGTCGACCCATGCTGCATCTCGGCCAATCCCGACCCCCGTCTCCCACGTGGCCGCTCATGACGCAGCCGTCCGGCCGCTCATGACGCCTACCGGGCGACAGACTCCCACCCTCGTCGCGCACGCCACGAGTCGAGTCCGCGCACGCCATCACGCGCTGTGCGCAGCTTCCAGTCAAGGGTTGGCCACGCCTCCGATCTGGCCGACGTTGCACACTGTCGGCGATGGCCTGCGCCCTCGGCCGCGACCTGTGATCGCAACGCCATCAAGGTACCGATCCGGAGATGTCGGATAATCACGACTACCCGCACCGAGCGAGGACGTCATCAAACGCCGGGCTACGGCGTTCGGGACCGTCCGCTACGACTCCAGGGTGTGCCGGCCCGAGAAGGCGTCGCCGAGATCACCGACTCGTGATGTCGCCCGAGGCACCAGGAGCTCAGGGGTCGATCCAGCGGGTCGTCATCTCGTCAGCGAACGCAGTGTCGGGCTCACTGGCGAGCAGGAGCCGCCCGATGATCGAGAGCCACATTGGTAGGTCGGCCAGCGCCTCTGGGCGCAGCATCCGGTACGTGTCGAGGTAGCGCTCGGCGGCGCGGACGCGACGACGATGCCAGTCGACGGAGGCGTTCGGGCCGCGCATCCCTCGATAGCCGATCGACAACACGCTGCAGGCGACATCGGCCGCCGGCGGGGCGAGGTGGCCGTTCGACCAGTCGATCACGTGCCATCGACCGCGGTCGAGCAGGACGTTGGCCGGGTGGAGGTCGCCGTGGAACACACTGCGCCCGAGGTCGATGCCATCGATGCCCCTCGCCGACAGCGTGTCGGCCAGTTGCGGCAGTTCCGGCGGCGGGAGGTCGTGCAACTCGACGTGGAGGTGGGCCAGCGTCGTCGCCGCGCCACGTTCGAAGAACAGTGAGGGTCCGGCCAGCCGGTGGAATACCACGCCGACTCGACCGGCCACCTCGACCATCCCGTGCACGGCCGGGCACGGCGCACCAGCGGCATGGATGGCACGGCTGCGCTCGAACTCGATCATCGCGAGCTCCTCGAACTGAGGCACGAACACCTTCACCACGGTGTCGGCCGACCATTCGTAGACCTCACTCGTCGCGCCGCGACCAATCAGCCCTCCGAGCGGCACACCGTCACCGTACGAGAACCCGTCTCATCGCCCGAGCCGTGGACGCGTCCGGGAATCCCGACCGCTGTAAGCGCACTCCCATGTCCACGATCGCCGGGTGATCCCGACTCGTCGGCGGCGAAGACCAGCTCGTGTGGCTGACGTCCGTCCGGAAGCGATGCGACGGCACGGCCGAGTTCGATGGGCGGGCCACCGAGATCGGCCATTGACAGGGCTCGCGCGCGGCGTCACGACGGCGCCGTGATCGACGTCCGACCGCCACAGGAGGCGATCGACAATGCGTTCGCGCAGATCGAGGAACTCGGTGTCGATGACGCAGCCCGAGGCGAGAAGGCGGGAGCGGCGCTTGTACGAGCAGCGATGAGCGAAGCCCGCTCTCGCGGCTGCGAGGAGATGGCCCTCTATCCACGTGAGACGAGACGCGGCTTCCCCGAGGGGCGCGGCTTCCAGGACGTCGGCGTCGAGCTCCGTCAACGGCTCGACTGATCGACGCGCTCCCAGCTCCGCTCCCAAGAGCCGCACCTATGGACCCGTGACGTCCGATACCAGCCGACCGGTCCGCCGAGTCGCCGCGTCCGAGACCGCCGGTTCCCCTCGGTGCGAGGACGACGATCTGGTTAGACAGATCGTCCGGCGAAGGCGGCGATGCGCTGGTACGCGTCGGCATCGGCGGGTGCGGGCTGCTCAGGACCGAACGCATTGCCGCGCATGTCATCGGTCATCGACGAGCTCATGAAGGCGAAGCCCGTCTCCGCGATCTCGGGATCAAGGTCGGCCGTCGCCATGCTCAGTGCCGTCGCCAGATCGTACGCGTGAACGGCGAGCTCCGCAGCTGCCATCCCCTCTGAGGCGTCCGAATAGGACGTCCGCCGGTGCAATCACCCGCGTCTGGAACGCCGGCACGGAGGCGCTGCGGACTTCCGCGCCACCAACGAGTGGTGGTGGCGCGTTATCTCGGAGTTGTGGTCCGAGGACCTCAGGTGTGGATTGATGGTTCGTCGCCGTCCGACCAGTCCGGCGAGCCGCCCCACACGAGACACAGTGGTCGGCGTCGGTGTGCGGACGGCGACCGTCCCCGGCACAAGCGCCGGAATTGTCGGCATCGACCCGGTCGAGTCCGGTCGAGCGACGACACCTGCCAGTCTTCCGCCCGAGCGGCGAACTCGTCACGGACGGGTGTCGCCGGGGATGGTGCGGTCGGTGAGGAACAGGTTGAGTCCGTGAGTGGGAGCGAGGTCGAGGTGGATCTCGTGGTCGGACTTCCGCGTCGTCGAGATGCCGTGCTCGGTGAGGAAGGCAGCCGCCTGCGCCAGGTCGGCCGTCGCGAACGTCACCGCGTGGATGGCGTTGCCCGCCGACGCCGCGTCCCTGCCTTCGGGGGTCGACTCGTCGGAGGGCACGGCGACCTCGACGACGGTGTCCTCCCCGATCGCGTAGAACCAGCGGGCGACCGTCGGATCAGTCGTGTCGGCGTGGAGCAGCCGGCCGTCGAGCAGCTCGCCATAGACGCGATGGCCGGCCGACGCGTCGTCGAAGAGCACCGTCACGTGTGACGTGCGCAGCAGCCCGAGCGGATGCTGTCGCCACGGTGCTGTGGTCCAGCCCGGATCCAGACGTGGATCACGGGCGAACCCCGCCGGGCAGAACTCCAGCAAGGCGCCGGTGTCACCGGGGTGGGTCCAGACCGCGGTCGTTCCGGTCGGGTCGGTGACCGGCCGCCCGGTGAGACCGACGAGGCGGACACCGTTGTCGAGGAGTCGCGCGGTGAACGGTTCGATGTCGTCCACGTACCACGCGATCGAGTGCAGCCGGTTACCGAAACGGGCTTTGAACCGTTGCAACGGACGCAGCGAATCGGCCGGGTCCGCCGACGGCGCGATCGGCTCCAGACACTGGTCGCAGACGACCACCAACGACGCCTCTCGCCGCGCCGCACGCTCGTACCCGCGGTAGAAGCGCTGACAGGCGAACACCTGGTCGTACAGCGCGTCGGTCATGTCGAGGTCCTCGACGAGGTGCGCCAGATGGAACAGCTTGCCGATCATCCCAGACCCACGACCATCACCCGAATGTAGCTGCTGTGCAATCGGCGGGCGCCCCCGCGACACCCGCCCGCACACGTCGCCTGGAGCAACCACGAACGCCGATACGCCGACGGTTCCGGTCTCGCCGAATGTCCTCTACCACCGGCGGGGTGGTCACCATGCTTGTCGCTCTGTCGAGGAGCGGGGTCCGGCCGCCGATGTAGCGTTCGGCCATGGTCGGTCCCGGTGAGACGGAGCGTCGTTCAGCGGACAAGGCGGATCGGCGAGCCTCGCGAGAACTCATCGCCGACTATCACCGGAGTCAGCTGCGGGCGCTCCTCGCGCACGTGCGCGATGGCTTCACACGGCTCGATGCTGGTGACATCGATGAGTTCGAGCTGGACGACTTGATCCATCACTACAAGCGCTCTGCGACCGAGCTGTGGAAGTTCTGCGGCTCCAGCGGAGGTCAATGGCAGCAGGCTGCGAGCACTCTCACGTACTTGCGCGGTCAGGGCGACGAGCCCGACTGGTGGGAGAGCGGCGCCCCTCGTCGAGCGCGCAGTGCCGACTGACGCTGGGTGTCCGCAAACCACGCTCCGACCTCACGGGCCGAGTGTCCGATACCGCCGGATGGCGTGGGACCCGGACGACTGACCGAGAACGCGTGCACCTCGACGCGCGCGTGGTTGACGTCATCGGGCCGAGGGAAACGTCCCCTCGCGGGGTGGAGGCTGGATCGCAAGACGCGAGCTTCGAGCGACGGAGCCATTCCGTTATCTCGTCGACCTGCGGTGGGCAGGATGATTCGGTGAGCCTGACCGGGTATCTCGCGGCTGTCGATCTCCAACACGAGCTGCGCGACGAGCTGGCAGCGACCGGACTGCGCGCCTCACAGCGACCGCACGGGCGATTGGTGGTCAGTGCAGACGAACCGGTGCAGTCGGTATGGGCGGCCAACGTGTGGCGCAACGTCGAGCAGATCCCGATCACGTCGATCGGTCACGCTGCCAAGGAGTTGCGTGATCGTCAACGCAACTGGGCGCTGTACGCGCCACTCCACGGTGGACGAGCGAGGCTGATCGCCGAGAAGCTGCCGTCGGTGTCGGCCAAGCCGGTGCCGATCGGTGGGGTCGTGCCGGACGCGCCGCTCGGGTCGTGGACACTGCTCGAACCCGACCTGATGCTTGCCGCGGGCGACTGCTCGAGCCCGTTCCCGAACGGCGAGGCCCGGCTGGTCGAGGACCGTGAGGGCCCGCCGAGTCGCGCCTACCTCAAGCTGTACGAGTCGTTCGTGCGGGTGCGTCGCTGGCCGAGGGCGGGGGAGACCTGCCTCGACCTCGGCGCCAGCCCTGGCGGCTGGACGTGGTTGCTGGCGCAGACGGGAGCGTCGGTCGTGGCAGTCGACAAGGCGCCGCTGGCCGATCACGTCGGTCGCCTGCGCAACGTGCGTTGGCAGCAGGGTTCGGCATTCGCCCTCGAACCCCGTCGCCAACCGACTGTCGACTGGCTGTGCAGCGACATCGTCTGTTACCCACAGCGTCTCCTGGCGTTGGTGCAGCGGTGGCTCGACGCCGGCGTTGTTCGCAACGTCATCTGCACGATCAAGTTCCAAGGCGTCACCGACCAAGGAGTGGTTCGCGAGTTCCAGGCCATCCCCAGTGGGCGTGTGCTCCACCTGCACCACAACCGCCACGAGCTGACGTTCATCCGCGTCGAGGAGGCGTGAGGCAACGGGTTGACGACGTGGCCCGATCGCTTCGACCGCTGAAGCACGACATCGATCACGGACAGGTCCGCGACGACGGGGCCGTCCTGGGAGGGGCCCCCTCGCCGTGGGCGGCATCGGCGGCACGCTCAGCATCAACCAGCACGCCGTTGGCAGCAATGCCGTTGCCGACGATTCGCTCCTTCAAGCGTCACCGAGCCGCCTGATCCCGGATCGGTGCCGACCGTCGAGCCGGCAGCACCGACCGTGCTCAGTCATTGACGACGAAAGCATGTCAGCCCACCACCCATGCGAGGTATTCGAAATCAACGCCCGCGTCGAGGTCAGCAGGTGTCCGAGCACGCCGGCTCGTCGCGCACGCTGCGTCCAGTGCGGTGTCGGCAGATCTGTCAGCAAGGACGTGGCTGGAGGCATCTGAGATGCGGTCTGGCCAGCGCTTCTGGCTGTGTGAAAGAAGGGTTTGGATCGGCGCGGCTCGGCAAGCGCATGGGCTCAATGGCCGACGCGGGAAACGACGTCACCGGCGAACCAAGCGGTGTAGTCGGCGCCGGTGAGCGTTTCGGGCACTCGGCGTCGGACGGGTTCGTGAGGCACCGGCATCGGTATCGGGTGTGGTACGACGATGTCGACGCGGAACCCGAGGGCGAGGACGTCATCGATCTGACCGGCGATGTCAGCTGCCGACCCGCACAGCGCGAACGACTCGGCAACGTCGTCGCCCAAGAAGTCGACGAGGCGACCGGCGGCGACAGGATCGGCGGCGTGGTGGAAGTCGCCCAGGGCGGTGGCTGCCTTGAGTTCCTCGGGGTCGGGTCCGTTCCACTCGAGCCCTGGGATGTTGAACAGGCGGGGTGAGTACTCGTAGTAGCCGGCAGCCATGGCCCTGGCGATCGAGGCGATCTCGTCCGGGTCGTCGGTGACGATGGTGTGGAAGATGAGCCCGATGCGGACGTCGTCGGGGTCGCGGCCGGCGTCGGCGGCTCCCTCGTGGACCTGGGCGACGGCGTGGCGCAGGTTCTGTGGATGCCGTCCGACGCGCAGGAAGACGCCGTCGGCGATGGCGCCCGCCATCCGCAGTGTGCGAGGGCCTCCCGCGGCCACCCACACGGGAACGGGTCGGGCACTGCGGAGCACCGCTGGACGGCGGGCGCCGAGGTCAACCTTCTCGCCGGCCAGATATCGACGGACGAGCGTCGTGATCGACGCCAGCTCGACGATCGTGGCCGGACGGCGGTTCTGGAACCGCACGGCCGTGTCGCCGATGCCGAGCCCCAAGAGGGTGCGCGAGCCGCCCGCCGCGCAGTCGACGCTGGCGATGCCGTTGGCGATCGAGGCCGGGTTGTCGAGCACAGCGTTCTCGAGCAGTGTGCCGAGGCCGATGCGGGTGGTCGTCGTCGCGGCGAGCGCGAGCATCACGTACGGGTCCCAGATCGCCAGCGGGTTGACGGGCAGGAACGCCCAGTCCCAGCCAAGCGCCTCTGCACGCGCCACGTCAGCGGCGAACGCGGTCGGCGTCGACCAGTCGTGGCGGTTGAGACCGAAGGCCGGACCGGTCACGACTCGGTCTCCCATCGAGGACTTGCACCAGTCGCGTCAACACGACGCCAGTTGCCAGCACCACAGCTCACACCACGATCATGGACCCCCAGGAAACCCGAGACGCCAGGCAAGGGACCCGTCTCCACGGCACGCCGAGCTCACAGCCGTCCGCTCACGACGCCGACCGCCCCAGAAAGGTTCGTCCGGTCACGCGGGCTACTGGGTACAGGCGACGAACTCGTACGTCCAGCATTCTGGTGAGCAGTCATCGACGAGCACGTAAATTCCGCCTTCGGCCTCGAACTCGAGCGGCGGCGGGTATCGGACGAGACGGGAGATCGCCGGGCCGCCGGCACACGGGATCAACATCCGGTCACCGCTGTCCACGCCGCGAGCCTGGCACGCAGCGCACTCTCGGAGAACGACGCTGCGTTCGTCGACCGCCACCCATCCCCGATCGCCGGCCGACGGACACCGGCCAGCTCGTTCGGCACTCGCCCCCGTAGGTGCCTCGGCTCAGTCTGCGTCGTTGGGCGGTCCTGCGGTGGCGCAGGGTCCAGCAGCGTCGACGCAGCGGCTGGCTCGGAGGGGACGGCGATCTCGCCGTGTCCGCCGGAGAGCTGCAGGGTCACCGGCTGGGTGACCGCTTGCTCGACGAAGAACACGACCTTGCCGGTGAGCCGTCCCCTGGCGAGGGACGCGTCGATCGTGCACCGGCAGCGTGGCAGTACCCGCTGACCGGGGGCGCTAGCTCAGTTGGCCGGGCAATGTCCGTCCGAGCTCGTCGAGCCGGAGGTGGAGGACACTGCTCGTTCACCATCAGCGCCCTCCTGACCCGGGGCGAAGCCGAGCGGCTCAGGACCGGATCGAGGACGTCGGCCACCATGTCGACCTCAGCGTCATGCGGCGACATCGGGTACTCGACCATCCGCAGCGTCACAGTCTCGCATCGCCGCGCGCGGGCTGCGACGCGAGCGGCCAGCTGACTCGTGGACGGATGAGAAGGGTCGACTTGGAACCGGTGACTTCTCTCATGCGAGTCCGGGAGTCGTGATCGCTCTCTCGTGTTCCTCAAGCGACCTGAGCGGTTCCGTCCTAAACGCGACGGCCATTCCGCCTTCGCGCCGTCCGAACGCTGCCCGAGGCGTGATCCCGTGCTGCCTTGAGAAGGAGGGCGTGCTGTGGCGGGCGAAGGCGACCGCCCCCTTCGCCTGCTGCTCGGATCCGGAAGCCGAACCACGACAGACCCGGCAGTCAGCGATCGAAGGCGAGTCCGCCGGCGCCGACCCGCTCGACGATCGACTCGGCCAACGACCCAACTGACGCTGAGGTGCCTCGGATGACGTGGCGGTGGTCCACCTGAGACTGTTCGAACTGGGCGTGCATGTGGCGTGTCGCGGACTCATCGGTGAACCCGTGACCGACGCGTGTTGCGACCCGCTCCACGCACACCTCGACCTCGGGAAGCAGGATCACGTAGTGCACCCGTCGAAGCCCGGTGGCAGCGAGGAACTGCGGGAGGTACCAGGGGCCGATGATGCCGTCGTACACGGTCCAGTAACCGCCCGCCACGAACCGGCCGGTGGCATAGCCGGCGGCGTCGGTCACGACCGAGTTCTGCGAGTCCGACTCGGGCAGCCACGGGTCGATGCGTCCGGCTCGCAAGAACCCGAAGAACGCGTCGCCCTGGACGAGCGCACTGGGTGTCCACTGCGAAGCCAACGCTGTGGCGACGTTGGACTTCCCGGCACCGGGCGGACCGGTCACCAGTACGAGCTCACCACTCATCCGGCAATGATCGCAGTCGACCAGCCCGACGGCGTGAGCGTTTGCGCTCGCCACCTACCGGATTGCTGTGTAAGGACACTCCCTGCCCCACGCGAACGAAGCGTCCCGGAACGCTGGTTTCGCGGTCGAACGCAGAGTTGCAACACTGGGCCGGTGGGCGACGTCCTTTACCACTTCAGCGAGGACGCCTCGATTGAGCGGTTCACGCGTCCATGCTGTCGAACTCGGCTGGCTGCGGGCCATGCGGACCACGAGCATGTACCGGTACACCTTCGACGCGTCCGCGTTCCGACCCTCGCACGACGCAAACGGCCAATGGATCAGCGACACGGCGATCGAGCCCGTCGATGTCCAGCCCGTTGGCGATCTGCTCGATCTCCACGCCACCGCCGGCATTGAGCTTCGAGCCGTGCCGTCGCTCTGGCCGCTGCGCGATCTTGCGGTGTCACACCGTTGGGAATACAGCATCGTGCGCCTGCACAACGCACGGCCCCGCAACTGACCGGGGCGCCACGTTGCCATCGTTCCCGGGCGGTAGCGCGACCTGCGTCCCCGAACACGCCAAGCCTCTCCCCGGATGAGCATCTCCAAACGCCGTGCTGAAACAGAAGATCCTCACCCACCCGTGCAACCGCGTCGATCCGCCTCGGGTGCCCAAGCGGGGGATGACGTTCTTCGATTGGGACGAGGCGATCCGACCCGCCAAGGCCCCGTCCGGCGCATTCTGGCATATCGCTGCGCAAGCTACGGCGGGGGCACCTTGGCCCTTGGTCCGGTCGGGCCAGCCTCAGTCAAACCCTGCTCGAGTGCTTGCTTCAGCGAGCAGCGTCTCGCTCGACGGCGGTTCGCCGGGCCGCAGTCCTGGCGGTACCGGAACCCGGCCTCCTCGGGTGGGTCTCCTCTTCGGACGTATGAGCGCTGAGGCTGTCGGCTCTGTAGCCGTGTGCGAGGCGGGGGCCGTACGCTGCGGACGCGACGTCGGCAAAGTTCGGAGGGAACATGAGCGGCAACGCGTTGGTGGATGCAGCGCAACCTGTGTGCGATGCGGCGAGACTGAACAGTGGGGAGACCGAGGCTGGTCGCCGCCTGGCACGTCCGGTCGTCGAAGCCTTCGAGGCCTCCGGCCTCGGCCGAGCGCTGGCGCCGACGTCGATCGGCGGGGTCGCGAGCGATCTTCGTGCGGTCCTCGAGGCCATCGAGGCAATCTCGATGGCTGACGCCTCCGCAGGCTGGTGCTGCGGAATCGGGATCGGATGCAACTACCTGTCGTCGCTGGTGCCAGAGACGACCGCGAGACAGCTGTTCGATGACCTTCGCAAAGGCGGTGCCGGTCCGTTCGGACCGGGTTCGTTGGCGATGCCGGGCGACGGTGGTGTGCACGTGGCCGGACGCTGGAAGTACGCCAGCAACTGCCAGCAGGCGGCGGTCCTCGCCGCAGGTGTGGTGCTCTGTGACGCCAACGGCCCGCGCGTCGGCCCTGGCGGGGTCGAGCTTGGTCTCGCCTTCCTGCGCGCCGACGACTTCACGATCGACGAGAACTGGGACCTGGACGGCCTGCGCGGCACGGGGAGCCACGACGTACTCGCTGAGATGGACCTGGATCCAGCCCGAGTCTCGTCATTGTGGTCTGCGAAGTGGCCCGACGAACCGCTGTTCCGTTTGCGCACGTTCGATGTGCTCGGGCCATCACTGGCGATGGTGCCCCTGGCGATCGGACGGCGAGCCCTCGACGTCCTCCGGGTCAAGACCATCGGCGACGCCGATCCAGTGCCCGGCCCACGCCCACGGCTGGCCGACGACCCCGTCGCGCAACTGCGTGTGGCCGAGGCCGAAGTACGGCTCCGCAGCGCCCGCACCCTGCTCCTCGACCTCGTCGAACAAGCCATGGATGAGACCATGTCGGGCGACACCCCGTCACGCGAGACGAGCGCGATGATCGGGCTCGCCTGCGGCGAGTCGCTTCGTGCCAGCCGCGACGTCGTCCAAACGGTCAGCGAACTGCTGGGTTCAGCAGGCTCGCGGGAGAACTCGCCGATGCTTCGCTTGCGGCGCGACATCGCTGCTGCGGGCAACCACGTCATGTTCAGCCACAACGTCCAGATCGGCCTCGGCCGAGAACTCGCGGGCCTCCCAACCGCTGCATTTCCGTTCCTTCCCGGCATTGAAACCTGACGCCGAGATGCTCCACGACTCACACAACGCAGCATCTACCCGGCGGTGAGCTGCGGCGCGGAGTTGTTTACCTCGGTGTGCAGGGAGGGGACGTAGGGCGGGCGGTTTCCTCACCTCAGTGTCGATCGGCGTCATGCTCGAATGTGCCGAGCTCCGTCTTGCGGCAGAGACCAGTGCAGTGGCGAACGCAAGTGTGGCGATCCCGACCGGCATACCAGCGAGGCCGTCGAGCACCGATTGGAGGCGTTCCGGTGGGTTGATCACTGACGCGGTGCTGAAGCTGGCGAGCACCATTGGCCTGTTGTCTCCGGTGTCGAAGGGAAGGTCGAATGGGCTGGTCGCTGGTGCAGCACTGGTCCGACGTGTACGGCGGTCGGTGGGATGGTTGGGGTGGCTGGAGTATTGTCAAGCGCACATCAAGACGTAGGGCGGGCAGTTCATGGCTGGGCGGAGTTCTCGAGCGTGTGTGGCTGCTGCTGTGTGCCTGGTGCTCGGATGCGTGATTGGGTCTGCAGGCTCGACGTCGGCGGGCTCCTCGTCGCTCGAGGAGTTCGATCTCGTCGGCCCGCCGGGCAGCGTGTGCTTCGGCAATGACGCTGTGGTGCTCGGGAACGGGAATGTCGTCGTCACCGATCCCTGCTGGAACAACGGTTTCGGTGCCGTGTACATGTTCGACGGACACACACGCGCGGTGGTCTCGACGCTGACGGGCTCGCGGATCACCGATGGCGTGGGTTCGGGCGGTGTCACGGTCCTCGCGAACGGCGACTACGTCGTGTCGAGCCCAGGGTGGAGTGAGGTCGATGTGCCTGGTGTCGGCGCGGTCACGTGGGGTGACGAGACCGTGGGTGCATCTGGCGTGATCGCGCCCTCGAACAGCATGGTCGGATCGCACAGCGGCGACTCCGTGGGAGGCGTCGTGGCGTTGCCGAACGGCAACTTCGTGGTGACCGCACCGCAGTGGGACAACGGCTCGGTCGTCGACGCCGGAGCGGTCAGGCTGGCCGGCGGATCCGCGGCGACGGTCGGACCGATGACTGCGTCGAACAGCCTCGTCGGTTCCACAACCCGGGACCTGGTCGGGTTGAGTCACATGGGCAACATGTCCGCGGTCGTGCCGTTGACGAACGGCAATTACGTCGTGCTCAGCCAGTTCTGGGACAACGGTCCGGTCCTCGACGCGGGCGCGGTGACGTGGGCGAGCGGATCGAGTGGTGTGGTCGGCCCGGTGAGCTCGGCGAACAGCCTCGTTGGATCTTCTGCCCACGACGAGATCGGCTACAACATCCTCGGCGGGATCAGTGTCGTTGCCCTATCAAACGGCAACTACGTCGTGGCCAGCCCGTTCTGGGACGATGGCACGGCGGCGAACGCCGGCGCCGCGACGTGGGGCAACGGCAACGGCGGGACAACGGGTGCCGTGTCGAAGTCGAACAGCCTGACTGGCGCCAGCGCAGAGCAGGTGGCGTCGGGCGGATACGACGCGCAGGCCGTCGTCGCGTTGACGAACGGCAACTACGTCGTGGTCAGCCCGAACGTCGGGATCGTCAACTTCGGCGCCGTGACGTGGGGCAACGGCACGACCGGGACGACCGGCACGGTCACGGAGGCGAACAGCCTGTTCGGGTCCGCGCCGGCCGATCAGGTCGGCTTCGGTGGCGTGACCGCGTTGACGAACGGTAACTACGTCGTCGCTAGTCCGCTGTGGGCCGCCGACCGCGGCGCGGTGACATGGGCGACCGGCACCGCCCCCACAACGAGCGAGGTCTCCGTCGAGAACAGTCTCATCTCGATCCGCGGCGCACGCACCGGGCTCGGCGGGATCACCGCGCTGACCAACGGCAACTACGTCGTGGCCACCCCCGACTGGACCGACGGCACGATGCTCGAACGCGGTGCCGTGACGTGGGGAAACGGGACGACCGGCGCGACCGGCCTGATCGACGCGACGAACAGTCTCGTCGGCAGCAACTCGGATGAGTATCTCGGCTACCACCCGGCGGTTGCATTGACGAACGGGAACTACGTCGTCGCCGATCCCGGGTGGGCCAACTCCGGCACCCTCCAAGCCGGCGCCGTCACGTGGGGCAACGGCGAGGGCGGGACGGTCGGAGCGATCTCGCCGTCGAACAGCCTGATCGGCACAACCGAACAACAATTGGTCGGCGGTGGCTCGATCACTCCGCTGACCAACGGCAACTATGCCGTCTGGTCGCCTACTCACTCCCCGAACTTCGGATCCGTCACGTGGGCGACCGGCAGCGCTCCCACCTCCGCCGTCGTCGACCCGGCCAACAGCTTCTACGGGACCGCGGAATACGGACCGGACTCGAACGCGGTCACGGCGACGGCCGATGGCGGGTACCTCGTCGTCAGCGCGAAACTTCGCTCCAACTCGTACGCGATCACCCCGCTCGACGGGACGGGCCCGACGTCGGCCACTCCCACCATCGACAACAGCCTGTTCGGACCCGGCCAGGCTGCCAACGTCTACTCGCTCGACGCCGCGCATCGCCTGCTCATCGTGAAGGAGGAACTGCTCAACACGGTCGCGATCGTCTCACTCACGACACCGGCGACCGCTCCTGCACCACCCGACTCGAGTCCACCGCTACTTCCCGCCACGCCCGGCAGCCCACCATTCCCGCCAGCGAATGGGACAAAGCCGCCCCACTCCGACCTCACACAGATACGCGGGCCGGCATCCGACTCGGACGAGAACGGACTGAGGTCCGCCATCCGCCAAGGATCGACTTCGTCCGCCGATTGACCGGCTGATGACCACCAGCCAACAGCGGGCTGCGCACCGCGAATGATCAGCCGGGGTCACCCGCAGGCGGGCGATCGAGGTCGCCGATGACCGGTCGATCGTGCCTGTTCGCCGTTCGCATGCGATTTCAGCGCGAGCGATCTCCGCTTCACGCAGGTGTAACCAGCTGGGGTCAACGCCCTCCGGACGGTCTGAGAGCGGAGCTGGCGCTGTCCCCAGGCGCCGCCAACGCACTGTACGGTCGCGGAAGCGTCGATTCTTGCTCGCGCTTCTTCACATACGGGCTGGGACGTCGGCAATGCGTAGGCGTCAATCGGCGACGTCGGACGGGCCGACCGTCGCCAGCCTCGCTTGGGCAGAGGGAGTACCGTTGCGTCGAGGGGAATGGAGTGTGTGCTTCGTCCATCAGCCGTTGGGCGGCTGAGATCTCACGGGGCGCATCCTCTCGACGGGTCCGACGCGTAGGAGGGAGCAATGATGGATGAGTCGAAGTTGATGGACTTCATGGGTCGGTTGGTGACCGACATGGGAGGCGCCGCGATGATGGCGTCGGTCATCGTTGGTGAGGAGCTCGGCCTCTACCGGGCGATGGCCGACAGCAAACCGGTCACCGCCGCGGAGCTGGCTGAACGGTGCGGGTGTCAGCCCCGGCTGACGCTCGAGTGGTTGAGCGCGCAGGCGGCGTCGGGGTATGTCGAGTGGGCAGACGGGGCCTTCCGTCTTCCCGAGGAGCAGGCGCTCGCCTTGGCGATCGAGGACTCTCCCGTGTTCGTGGCGGGTGGCGCTGGCGTGTTGGCGTCGATGTTCTTGGACAAGGACAAGCAGGTCGCGGCGATGCGCGGCGACGGTGCCATCGCGTGGGGTGACCATCATCCGTGCCTGTTCACAGGGACCGACCGGTTCTTCCGTCCTGGGTATCGGGCGAACCTGGTGGCGTCGTGGCTGCCGGCACTGGAGGGAGTGACGGCGAAGCTCGAGGCCGGCGCCGACGTCGCCGATGTCGGCTGTGGTCTCGGCTCGTCGACGCTGATCATGGCCGCGGCGTACCCGCGGTCCCGGTTCGTCGGTTACGACTTCCACGGCCCGTCGATCGAGATGGCCCGTCAGCGCGTGGACGAGGCCGGGGTCGCTGATCGCGTCACGTTCACGGAGGCATCGGCGACTGGCTACGACGGATCAGGCTTCGATCTCGTCTGCTTCTTCGACTGCCTGCACGACATGGGTGATCCGGTCGGCGCCGCTCGGCACGCCCACGACGCGATCGCCGATGACGGCACCGTGCTGCTCGTCGAACCGTTCGCCGGAGACGACCTCGCCGACAACTGCAACCCGGTCGGGCGCATGTTCTACGCCGCGTCGACGTTCGTCTGTACCCCGAACTCGCTCTCACAGGACGTCGGCCTCGGGCTCGGCGCCCAGGCCGGCGAGGCCCGCCTCAGGGACGTCTTCACGGCGGCCGGGTTCTCCCGGTTCCGACGCGCCACCGAGACCCCGTTCAACATGATCCTCGAGGCCCGCAAGTAGCACCCCACCACCACCGCGACGCGGTTGCCGATCCGACAGGTCTCACCTGACTTGGATACCTCAGGAGGCGGGGTTCCGGACGCTTCCGATGAGCCGGGAGCCGGTAGTTCGAGACGGAGTCTCGGTGCCGTTGTCGACGTCGTGTTCCGGCGGGACGGCCCGGAGCGTCACTCGGCGATCATGACGAGGGAGGCCGTGATCGCCTCGCTGAGCGATCGCGAGGTGGTGATGTGAGCGAAGAGGAGCTCGAGGGTGAGCAAGGTGGCGTCGTGGTTCGAACGCGCCAGCGCGGCACCGATCGGTTCGGCGGTGCAGTCCTCGAGCACCACGCAGTGAATGTCTCGGAAGACGGCATCGCGCACCGTGGAGTCGACGCAGACGCTCGTCGTGGCACCGACCACGATGATTGTGTTGATGCCCCGTTCACGGAGAAGGGCCTCGAGTTCGGTGCCGTAGAACCCACTGAAGCGGTGCTTGTACAGCACGATGTCGTCCGGATGCGGTGCCAGCTCGTCGATGATGTCGGTGTTCCAAGTGTCACGAACCAGGATCCGGCTCGCTACGCCGTCGGGTGAGGTGACGGCGTCGCCGGCGCGGAGCGGGACGTGCTTGAGCCAGGTTGGACTGTCGGGGCGTCCGGCGTCGGACAGATCAGGTCGAAACGCCATTTTCAAGAAGATGATCGGGATATCCGATCGCCGGGCGACGTCGAGCAGCTCTCTGATCGGCGCAACGATCTGGCGGATCGGTGCGACATCGATGCCGGCAAGGTCGAACATGCCGCCGCTGGACCCGAAATCGTTCTGCATGTCGACGACGACCACCGCGACCGAATCCAGCTCGAAGCGGACCGCTGTCGGCCGTGCGGCGACCTCCACTGTGCGTCTCAGCGCCATTCTCGTGCACCTCCCGAGGTGAGCGTACGCCGTGTCCAGGCCCCGGTCGCCGTGATCGCGCCGGCAGGTGAGACGCCCACGTGGCGGGTCGTCGCCGCCAGCACAGCCGCGGGTTCGCACCATCGCGTCGACATGTTGGTCGTGCGTGCACGGACGGATTGACCACCAACCGGCCTCGGTCTGCGACAATCGTCTGTCGCAGGAGCTCCGAGGATGGCATGGTGTCGAGCAGTTCGAGCAGACCGCCCAGTTTCTCGGTGCCGCATGGCTTCACGGTTCTCTCGGACAACCCCTCGGTCGATGGGCCCGACGCGCTGGAGTTCGAGGCGATCGCGCAACGGCTGGAACGGATCATCGTGGCGTCGCGTGAGTCGACGCCGTTCACGGCCAGCATCGAAGCCGGCTGGGGGAGCGGTAAGAGCTCGTTGATGCGGCGGGTCCAACGTCGCTTGGAAGGACGGGCTCCCGATCAGTTGGGCCGCGTGACTGATGCGCGGACGGTGTGGTTCAACGCGTGGACCGCCCCCGAGACACAGGTGCTCGAGGGTTTGGTTCGCTCGGTATTGGATCAGCTGGACACCAATCTCCTGCGTCGGCTCGCGCGCAAGCGCAACTTGATCCGTGGTGTGGGCTTCGGTCTGTCGGTCGTGGCCAGCGTGTTCCGACTCGGCGACGTCGTCGACCGGATCTGGGACCGGGTGTCCGTCGATCCCAAGCAGCGGAACGAGCTGAACGACTTCGTGCGCGAGGCGATGCAGACGTGGCTGGACAAAAGTTCCTCGCCCGGCGGTCGGCTCATTGTTGTGTTCATCGACGATCTCGATCGATGTACGCCTGCCACGGTGCTCCAAGTCTTCGAAGCGATGAAGCTCTACCTCGACGCCCCCGGCTTCGTCTTCGTCCTCGGTTGGGACACGGAGCAGGTGCTGCGCGCGGTCGCGTCGGAGAAGGGGGCCGACGACCGGCTCCCGCAGCGGTACGTGGAGAAGATCGTCCAGTTCGGGTTTCGCATCCCGAGGCCGACCGACGAACAGCTCGTTCGTCTCGCAGACACGCTGTGCGAGGACGCAGGTCTGACCACGACGGTGCTCGGTGCAGCGCATCGCGAGCTGCTGATCAGCACAACCGGCGGCAACCCGAGACAGCTCAAGCGGTTCATCAATCGGTTCATCCTTCTCCACGAGATGGTCGGCGACCGATCCGACGCGGCGTCCCTCATTCAGCTCATGGTGCTGCAGTCCTCGTACGACAACTTCTTTCGGCTGCTCGCGACGGTGCCGGGCGACGACGACGTGTCGAACCCGCTCTTCGAGTTTTCGGAGTACGCGACTGCCCGCCAGGCGCTCGGCAAGGCTCAGCTCGACCGTGTCACCGAGATGCTCGCGAAGCGCGGCTACGAGACGAACAGCGAGAGTGTGGAGCAGCAGTTCGCCCGTTATGTCGCCGATCTGCCGGCTGACTACCCGTTCTTGGCGATCGACCGTCAATTCGCCGGACTGGTGCTCGGCATGCCTGAACAGCTGAAGCGCGACCTCCGCAGCCTCGCGCGTTCGGATGAGGTCCGCGCGACCAACCCCTCGGTCACATCCTCCCCGTCCAAAGCGTCGCCACGGGACAGCGAGTTTTCCGGCGGCGTTGCGCCGGGGACGACCGTGCTGTGGGTCGATGACGACCCCAAGCCGGCCGATCAGGCGGTGCTGCCGAACGGGGTGAACCTCATCGTGGCGACGTCCACCGATGACGCCGTCCGGGCGTTGCGCGGGCGCAAGGAACCCGTCGCGCTGTTGATCTCCGACGTTGGTCGCGGCCCGGCTCGCGACGCTGGGATCGATGGATTGCGGGCGATGCGCAAAGACCACATCTACGACGGTCCGGCGATTTTCTACACTACACGGCCGACCAGCAGGCAGGTCGGGGAAGCTCGCGAGCTGATGGCGGACATCACATCTTCGCCGGACGAGCTCCGCTCGCTCGTCGAGCGGTACCTCGTCGACACGACGCAGGGCTCGGTTAGTTCGTCGTCTGCGTGAGCCGGGGCGCGGCCGGCAAGCGCTGGCTGCGTCTGGCTGGCTGCGGCGACCTGGCGCGTGCCGTGGACGAGCCTCGAGCGGTGTCCAGGGCGCCTCGCGGGGTGTCCGACCAGCGCACCCGATGGGCCGGACCGCGTGAGCGAGCTGTGAGCGCGTCTCGCGACACTCCACCGGAGAGCGCCCAGATGATGGCGCTCGGGGCTCGACGACGGGGAGGACGACCAGTCATGCGGATCGGAAGAGGTATTGCGCTGGTGGCCACGACGATCGGGCTCGTCGTCGCAACGGGAGGGCCGGTCAGCGCGCACGGGGCCGCGGGCGGGCCGGTGGTCAGCGCGTTGGTGAAGTTCGGCGACCTCGGATCGGGGAGCACGGTGGGTCCCGACGGGGCGCTGTATGTGACCGACGGCAACGCCGGCAGCGTGCTGCGCATCAACCCGCGCACGGGTCGGGTGAGGACGTTCGCGACCGGATTGCCAAAACAGGTGCTCGGGATCGGCGGCGCCATCGATGTGGAGTTCGTCGGTCGGACCGCATACGTGCTCGTCACAATGGTGGGCGGTGACTTGCTGCTGCCGAGCGGCACCGTCCATGTCGGGGACGATGTGGTGGGGATCTACCGGCTCGAGCGCGACGGAACGTTCACCGTCGTCGCCGACATCGGCGCCTGGGCCGCCGCCCATCCACCGGCGGGGGATTTCTTCATCACGACGGGCGTCCAGTACGCGTTCCAGCCTTATCACGGCGGCTTTCTGGTGACCGACGGTCATCACAATCGCGTGCTGCGAGTGACGCTCGACGGTCAGGTGAGCGAGGTCATCGCGTTCGATGACATCGTCCCGACGGGAATCGATGTGGCGAACCACCACGTCTACGTGGCCGAGGCGGGACCCGTTCCACATCGTCCCGAGGACGCAAAGGTCGTCGAGCTACGGGCCCGCTCGGGAGCTGCCACCGAGGTCGCCTCCGGCGACCCGGCTGACGGTGCCGGCCTCACCGTCGATGTGAAGCAGGGGCCGGGCGGCGACCTCTACGCGCTGCTGCAGGGTGTGTGGGACTTGGGCCCCGACCCGGCGAACGCGGGCAGCCCCGCGTCGGCCAACTCCGGCATGCTGGTGAGGATCGAGCGCGGCACGTTCACGCCGGTCGCCGAGCACCTCAACCGCCCGACGTCGATGGAGTTCATCGGTGACACTGCGTACGTCGTGTCCCTCGCCGGAACGGTCACCCGCATCGACCACGTTTCCCATTCGGACCACGGCCACCGCTGAGTGATCGGCACACCGTCGGCGACACCGATCGGCAGGTGGCCACGCCATCGTCGACCTGAACGTCTTCACGGGCAACCGGATGACCGCCGAGGAGAGGACGCATGGTGGCGACCGACATCGACCTGCGGTAGTCGGAGGAGCGCCACCACTCCAAGATGAAGACGACGACCTCGGCCGCTGGGCGCGCGGGCTCGACGACGGTGATTCCTGTGAGCGCCAGCACGGTTGCCCGTTGAACCTCATCTGGGGGCGCGTCGCCGCGAAGGCGTGCGCCGTACGCGAATGAGGACGTTGGCGACGACGTGTCGTGACCTGGCGGGCGTATCTGCGGACCTCGCAACCGCTCTATGGCTGACGATGTCACCAGTCAAGGAGGTCCGTCATGAGTCCAGTCCAGCGGTTCTTGCGTCTGCTCGTTCCCATCGTGCTGCTGCCGGTGGCCGCCGCCACCGCGCTGATCACGACCCAATCGAGTCCGGTCTCGGCCCTGTGCGCTGCGAGCCCGCTCGCGGGCGTGTGGCACAACGTCGACGCCAACACGCGATCGATCACGCACGTGGACATCCGGCAGAACTGTGACGACCAGGTCCTGTGCGACCAGAACGGCCACTGCACCGGTGGTTCGGGATCAGCGTTCACGATCGCGACGTTCGGCAAGTGCTCACCGACCGACTGCGCCTGGGGGACCCGCCCCGCGGTCGACGCGGGTGGCGGGTGGCTGACCGCCACGTACTCGTTCGGATTCAAGACGAGCAGCGTCTGGGTCAAGACCTATCCGTTCTACGGGCGCACGTACATGCGGGTCTGGGTCAACAACCACTTCAGCCCGGCGGACGGGCGGGCCGACTACACCTCCGACGAGTGGTTCCTGACGTAGCCGACCGACCGTCAGGCCCTCAGTGCGGAGCCCGGCAGCGCACCGTTCCGGTGATGGTCGCCGGATCGGGATCACCGGGGAACCCGTTGACCAACGTTCCGGTGATGCCGGCGAGCGAACCCGTGCCGGTTCCTTCGATGATCGTGTAGGTCGCCGACCCGCGGGCGAACGTCGACGGGTCGAACGTGGCCGTGCCTGCGTAGAGGAACGCGCCGCCGTCGCCGTGGACGCCGGTGTCACAGCCTTTGATGGTGCCGTTGAACGTGCCCATGATCACCTCCGGCAGGACGGCCCCGTCCGTGGCCCGGCTTCCGATCAGGTCCTCCTCGACGGTGTCACCGACGAGGTCCCCGGTCTGCTTGACCTTGGTGATCGTCGACGCAGTCACGCACGTGCCCCCGGGATCACAGATCGTGCCGGCGTCCGCAACGCTCAGCTCCGTCGGCGTGAACTCGACGTGCACCCGCCTCCATCCGCCGCGACCGCCGCCACCCGCCGCTGCGGTCCCTCCACCGGCGGCGAGTGCGATCACACCGACCACCATGCCGAGCCTGCTCAACTTCATCGTTCCTCCTCTTGTCCGGGCCGCCGGCGGCGAGCGCTGTCGCCGTGGCGGATGCAACTCCGTCACGGTCACACGCGCCGTCTGCAATCGGCGTGCAACGGCATTCGTGGCGCGCCGACACCGCGCTGAGCTGGGGTTTCCGGGTCGGCAGCGTCGCTCCTAGAGTCGCGCCGAGCAAGGGGGTGAGATGGAGTTCCGTGTCCTGGGGCCGGTGCGCGCGACCGCCGCCGACGAGGAGGTGGCGCTGGGCGGGCCGCGTCAACGCCGCCTGCTCGCCGTCCTGCTCGCGGGGGAGGGGCACGTCGTCGGCCTCGACCGGATCATCACCGCGGTGTGGGGCGACGAGGAGCCGCCGGCAGGCGCATCAAGAACCGTGTTGTCCTACATGTCGCGGTTGCGATCGGCGCTCGGCGACGGATACGTGGCGACCCGCAACGGCGGGTACGTGCTGTCCGGTCGCGACGCCTCTTTGGACGCCGAACGGTTCGAGCGGCTCGTGTCGTTGACGAAGGACGTACCTCCGGGACGAGCGCTGGTGCTGCTCGACGAGGCCCTCTCGCTGTGGGACGGCCGGGCGTTCGGTGATCTCGCCGACGAGGACTGGTGCCGCCCGGCGGCGAGGCGGCTCGAGGAGCTGCGGCTCGTCGCTCTGGAGGCTCGCGAGCAGGCTCGCCTCGACCTCGGGGCGCACGCCGAGGCAGTGCCGGAGCTGGAGCGGCTCGTTGCCGAACACCCCTGGCGCGATTCGTTCCGCGGACTGTTGATGCTGGCGCTGCTGCGGTCCGGACGGCAGGCCGAGGCGTTGCGCTCGTTCCAGGACCATCGTCGTAGGCTCGCCGACGAGACCGGACTGGAGCCGTCGCGCGAGCTGGTCGAGTTGGAGCAGCGTGTCGCCCTCGACGACCCGTCGTTGCAGTTCGTCACCGCGGGACGAGCCACGCGCGGTTACGTGCTCACCGAGGTGATCGGTGAGGGCGTGTTCGGCACCGTGTACCGGGCGGTGCAACCGGCCGTCGGCCGGGAGGTGGCGGTGAAGGTCGTGCGCGCCGAGCTCGCGAACGATCCGGACTACGTGCGCTGCTTCGAAGGCGAGGCGCGCATGGTCGGCCGGCTCGAGCATCCGCACATCGTGCCGCTCTACGACTTCTGGCGCGAGCCCGGTGCGGCGTACCTCGTCTTCCGGCTGATGCGCGGCGGGAGCGCCGACACCGCCGGGCGAGCGACGGGGGGTTGGGACGTGACCCGCATAGTCCGGCTGGTCGACGAGATCGGTGCGGCCCTTGCAGCGGCCCACGCGGCGGGCGTGGTCCACGGTGACGTGAAGCCGGCCAACGTGCTGTTCGACGAGGCGGGCAACGCGTACCTCTCCGACTTCGGGATCGCCGCGCCGATCGACCCCGGGGACGAGCAACGCGGCGCCGGAGTCGCGACCGCGCGATCGGATCAACAGGCGCTCGCGCAGATGGCCTGGCAGCTGCTCACCGGAGCCGCATCGGAAGGGGGGGTCGCGCACACAACGCAACCGGGCACCTCGACGCAGGACAGCGCCGCGAGCGGGTTCGATCGTGCGCTCGACGCCGATCTCCCGACAGCGGTCGTTGCGGTGCTGCGGCGGGCCGCCGCCGCAGAGCCGGACGATCGCTACGGGTCGATCGCCGACTTCCTCGCCGGATGGCGCAGGGCCACCGTTGACTTGTCCGGGGCCGCGGGCCCCATCGTCGCCGCCGG
>JBBQTN010000024.1:0-37156 GCA_038213195.1 Acidimicrobiales bacterium
CGAGCAGTTCGGGCAGCGCCGAGCGCCTGCCGGTGACATCGACGACGAGGTCGGCACGGAGCTCCTCGCCGCCGTCCGTGCGCACACCGACGACGTGGGGGGCGAAGCCGGCGACGGGGTCCTCCGTGAGCAGGCCCGTCACCGCCACCCCGCGGCGCACCTCAACACCGTCGGTCCCGCTGACCACACCGGCGATCGCCGACTCGGCCACCGGACGGCGCGCGGTGTACCCGTCGAATTGGGCATCCGCCTCGGTGAACCCGCCCGTGAACTCGGCGGGCGCGGTGCGGAACGGGTTGAGCAGCAGCGCCCCAGCGTCTGCCAGCGCGCTGACGACGTCCGGCGCGTTGGCCTCCATCACGCGCTGGAAGCCGGGCTGGAGGAGGTGCAACAACCGGAACTGGTTGACGCCGCGCCGCTCCCACTGCGACCACGCCACGTCAGGATCGGGAGGCGCGGCCGGGTCGCGCTCGAGCACGGTCACCAGGTGGCCGTCGCGACCGAGCAGCAGCGGCGCGCACAACCCGACAACCCCGCCGCCGATCATCACGATCCGAGCCATCAGAGTCGGCGGGACGCTACACGACCGCGCGCGGCCGCCGATCCGGAGCCGGCGCGGACCCTGCACGCGATGCGGCCCGGGTGGGTAGGCCACGAGCGCGGGCCACACTGGGAGCACATGGCCGTGCTCGTCGACCTCCTCCCGGCGCCAGGCTCCGATCCTTCGCTCGTGCTCGACGCGTTCGCGCAGTGGGCTGCGGACGGCGGTCGCCCGCTGTACCCGCACCAGGAGGACGCCGCGCTCGCGTTGGCCGCTGGCGACCACGTGGTCCTGGCGACGCCGACCGGTTCCGGCAAGAGCCTCGTCGCGATCGCCGGCGTGCTGCTCGCGCTCAACGCCGGCCGGCGGTCGGTGTGGACCGCGCCGATCAAGGCGCTCGTCGCCGAGAAGTTCTTCGATCTCGTCGATCTGCTCGGCGCCGAGCGGGTCGGCCTGGCAACGGGCGATGCGGCGATCAACGTCGACGCGCAGGTGCTCGTGTGCACCGCTGAGGTGCTCGCCAACCACGCCCTCGCGACGGGGCCTGCCAGCGACTTCGGGTTCGCCTGCCTCGACGAGTTCCACTACTACGGCGACCCCGATCGCGGATGGGCGTGGCAGATCCCCCTGCTCGAGCTGACCCGCTGCCAGATGCTGCTGGCCTCGGCGACCCTCGGCGACATGACGGCGATCGCCGACGACCTGAGCGCGCGATCGGGGCGCGACGTGACCGAGGTGATGTCCGTCGAGCGGCCGACCCCACTGCACTACCAGTGGAGGATGACGTCCGTCTCCGACAGCGTGCTCGACGCCGTCCACGACGGCCTCAGCCCGGTGTACGTGGTCCACGCCACACAGGCCGCGGCGATCGAACGCGCCCAGGGCCTCGTCAGCCTGAACATCGTCAGCCGCGGCCAACGCGACGTGATCGGAGCGGCGATGGCCGGCGTGCGGATGGGCAAGGGGTTCGGCGAGACGCTCGACCGGCTGATCCGCAACGGGGTCGGCGTGCACCACGCCGGCCTGCTCCCCCGCTACCGACGACTCGTCGAACGCCTCGCCGGTGGCGGGTTGCTGCCGGTGATCTGCGGCACCGACACGCTCGGCGTCGGCGTCAACATCCCCATCCGTACCGTGTTGATGACGGCGCTCACCAAGTTCGACGGCAACCGCGTCCGGCTGTTCAGCGTCCGCGAGTTCCACCAGCTCGCGGGTCGCGCCGGGCGCCCCGGGTTCGACCCGGACGGGCACGTGTGGGTCCAGGCACCTGACCACGTGATCGACAACGCCCGCGCGATGTCCCGCGCCGGTGACGATCCCAAGGCGCGCCGCAAGGCAGCGAAGGCCCGCGTGCCAGAAGGTTTCGTCCAGTACGACCAGGCGTCGATGCAACGACTCGTCGCGGCGCGCCCTGAACAGCTGACGTCACGGTTCCGGGTCACCGCCGATCTGGTCGCGACCGTCCTGGGCCGCCCCGACGGGCCGGCGGCGTTGAAGCACCTGCTGCGCACGAACCACGACACGCAGGCGCGCCGCCGCCAGCACAAGCGGCGGGCGATCGCGGTGTACCGCAGCCTCGAGGCCGCCGGGGTGGCCGAGCGGCGGCGCGACGCCGGCGGCAGGTGCCTCGGCGTGCGCGTCGGATCACTCGTCGACGGCGACGACGAGCGCAGCGCGCTGCGCTTCTCGGCGCCGCTGACACCGTTCGCGATCGAGGTGATCGCCGCCCTCGACCACGACGATCCCGCATACATCGTCGACGCCGTCAGCGTGGTCGAGTCGGTGCTCGAAGACCCGCGCCAGATCCTCTACGCGCAGCAGAACGCGGCGAAGGCGGCAGAGATCGCCAGGCTCAAGGCGGAGGGAGTGCCGTACGAGGAGCGCATCGAGCGGCTCGACTCGATCACGTGGCCGCGCCCGCTCGCCGAACTGTTGGACACCTGCTTCGCCACGTACCGCGCCCGCCATCCGTGGGTCGCCGCGGGACCCTCCCCCAAGTCGATCTTGCGCGAGATGCTGGAGGGCGGCGACAGCTTCGCGACGTTCGTGCACCGCTACCGGCTGGAGCGCAGCGAAGGTCTCGTGCTGCGCTACCTCACCGACGCGTGGCGCACGCTCGACCGGTCGCTGCCCGACGACGCCTACACCGCGACGCTCGACGATGTGATCGAGTGGCTCGGGGCGCTGATCCGCGCCACCGACTCCACCCTGCTGGACGAGTGGGCCCTGCTCGCCGGCGCACCCGTCCACGACCACCTGGCTCTCGAGGCACCGACGGCGACACGCTCCGGTCCACCTGCAGCGTGGCGCACGACGGTGCGCACGACCGCGTTCGGATGGGTCGAGCTGCTCGCGGCGCGGTCGCACGCGGCGCTCGCGGCGCGCAGCGGCTGGACCGACCAGCAGATCGCGCTGGCGATGGCACCGTACTGGGCCGAGTACGACCGCATCGAGATCGACGCCGACGCCAGGTCGGCGGCGCTGTTCGGCTTGGCCGAGGAACCCGGTCGATGGGTGGTCACGCAGCGCCTCGCCGATCCAGCCGGCGACGGCGAGTGGCGGTTCATCGCCGCCGTCGACCTCGCCATCGCCGCGACCGACGGCGCGCCGACACTGCGTCTCGAACAGCTCGGGCCGTTCTGAAGGCGCGGCGGGACGTCGGGCCGCGCCGTCGATCGTTCATCGTCGGGACGCGCTGGACGGACATGACGTCGCGTCGTGCGCAGTGGTCCCGCCGGCCGGGCGGGACCACTGCGAACTGCTCATCGCTCGCCGCCGAGGCGGCGGCTGGTGCGGATCAGAACACGTAGCCGACGACGTCGATCACCACGTGCGTGGTGTTGATCATCGCGGTGATCTTGATCTTCGACGTCGCGTCGACGGCCACCGTCGGATCGGCGCCGACGATCGCTCCGGTCTCGTACCAGTTGACGCTGGACGTCGACGGCGGCGTCGCCAGGGCGTTCGAGTAGACCTTGAGGAAGCCGGCCCCCTCGGCGTCGGTGATCGTCACCCGCAACAGCGCACCGGTAGCGCCCGGCGGCACCGCGAGATGCGGGTTACCGGCCGCGTCGAGCCCGGTGGCGAGGCTGACCACCCGCGTGGTGCCGGCGGCCAACTTGCCGTCGGGGGCGGTCCGCGAGTCGTACGCACGCAGCGGCTCGTTGAGCAGTTGCGTGGTGCCCGAGGTTGTCGGGCTCACCGCGAGCTGGCCGCGGATCGCCCCACCGGGGAAGTCGGCGGTGTGCACGTTGACGTAGAACCCGGCCGGGTTGGCCGCGATCTCGGCAGCGAGGCTGAGCGGCGCGGCGAGGACGCACTCGGCAGCCGTCGGGTTCGGCAGGACCGGGAACGGGACCACGACAGGCCCGTTCACGCCGGCGCCGCCGCGGTGGATGTGCGACATGACCGCCGTCTGGATGTTGGTGGCACGCAGGTCGACACAGATCTCGCCGGTTGCGGGATCGATCGTGACCGCGGCCGCCCCCTCACCGTCGGGGTCGGCCGCCGGAACCTCCGCGGCGCCCGACAGCGAGGCGACGTACACGGTCGCCGCCTGCTTGCCCGAACCGACCGTGCTCCGGGCACCGCCGCTGGCCAACGAGGGGACCAGCACGGTGATCCCACATGCTGCCGCGAGGGCGAGTGCGCCCGCGCCGTACCGAGTTGCCCTGTTCATGTTGTCTGCTCCCGTCTGGACGAGCCCCCGGCGCGTCCGATCGCGTCCGGCGAACCTAACGGACGCCAGCGCCACCCGGCGAGGTCGAAGTGCCACCGCGCCGCCTCAGCCGGAGGCGCCGCCGGTGAAGTTCCACGAGGCGAGGTGCAGCGCAGGACACGACCATCGCGGCGAGGTCGCGGTGTAGGTGTCCCCCGGGACGGGCGTGGCCGTGCGGCCGACGCCGCGCACGTTGCCGGGCATCAGCGCTTGGGCGTACGACTGGGTGAAGCGGAAGTTGCGCAACGGCGTGCTCAGCCGGCCGTCCTCGATCAACCACACGCCGTTGCGGGTCAACCCGGTGATCGCCAGCGTGCGCGGGTCGAGCATCCTGGTGTACCAGAAGTCCGAGACGAGCACCCCCCGTTCGACGCCGGCCACCAACTCGACGACCGACGAGTCGGCGGGCGGCCCCCCGACCTCCGTGGCCTCGGCCGCTTCGTCGCCGGAGGGCACCAGGGTCAGATGACGTGCCGCCGCGTTGTCGGTTCCGGCGGCGTGCCCTGTGCTGAACGCCCCTGCCTCAGCCGCCGTTCGCCGGTCGTGGGTCAAGGACAGCGTGGTGCCGTGGTCGACCAGGACGAGTCGCTGGTGCGGCGTGCCCTCGCTGTCGTAGCCGACCCCGACGACGAGTGGATCGTCGACGATCGTGATCGCACGATCGAACTGGCTGTCGCCGAGCCGGACGAACGAGCGCCGGTCGTTGACGGCCTTGCCGTTGAAGCCGGCCCAGGCCAGGCTCTCGAGGATGTCGGCGACAGCCGTCGGCTCGAGCACCACCTCGTAGCGGCCCGGCGCGAGCTCGACCGGATCGGCGGCGGCGCGCGCCTTCGCCGCGGCGCGGGCACCGAGTGCTGTACCGTCCAGCTCGGTCAGGCGCAGCGGGGCGTGGCGGGCGACGCCGTCCGCACCGTCCGTTCGGGCGATCCCGGACAGGCCGCACTCGGCGGCCTCGCCGGTGAGGTGCTGACCCGCCGAGTTGGCGAACGATCCCGACCAGTGGTTCGTCCTGCAGTAGCCGGCTGTCTCCAGTCCGCCGGCTCCGTCGACGAAGGCGCGCACGATCGCAGCCCGGTCCGTCGGGGTCGCTGCTGCGGTTGCGGTGTCGACGGGCGGCGTCGGACCCGGCGCGGCAACGCCGGCGAGCCCCGGCCATCCGGGATCGACCGGCGCCACCCGGACGGAGTCTGCGACCCGGGCGACCAGCACCGCCAGCTCCGATCGGTCGCGTACGGTCGCCGATCCCGACGTGGTGCGGTCGTCGTGATGGATCCGCAGCCGGACCGTCGTCACGTCCTCGGCCACGTTCTGGTGGATCACGGAGTTGGCGAAACGGGTCAGCGAGAGCCGGTGCCGGTCGCCCGCAGCCTCGACCTGCGCCCCGGGGAGCGCTGCCGCCGCCAGCTCCACGGCGACCGCGGCGAGATCCTCGCCGGCGGTCACGCGCGCACTCCGACCCTGACGTTGCGGAACCGGGCCGGCGCGGCCGGGTGCCCGGTGTGGCCGACCTGGCCGGGTTGGCCCTTGCCGCAGTTCGGCGTGCCCCACGCGACGATCTCCGACGAGAGCATGTCCATCGACGACCAGAACTGCGGGCCGATGCCGGTGTAGGTCGGGTTGCGCAGCAGCCGGCCGAGTTGGCCGTGCTTGACCTCGTAGCCGACCTCCGTGCCGAACTGGAAGTTCAGCCGGCGGTCGTCGATCGACCACGAGCGGTTGGTGTCCATCAAGATCCCGTCGTCGGTCGCGGCGATGATCTCGTCGAGCGTGTGCGGCCCCGGCTCGAGCCCGACGTTGGTCATCCGCACCATCGGTAGCCGCGCCCAGCCATCGGCGCGCACGCTGCCCGCGTAGTCCAACCCGGCGACGGCGGCCGAGTCGCGCCCGGCCAGCACCCCGACCCACACGCCGTCGCGAACGGCGTCGCGCGGCGCGGCGGGTGTGCCCTCGTCGTCGTAGCCGAACGAGCCCAGCGCACCGGGGATCGTCGGATCGATGGTGATGTTCATCAGCTCCGACCCGTACTTCATCGACCCCAGCTGCGCCAGGTCGAGCCACGATGTGCCGGCGTAGGCCGCCTCCCAGCCGAGGATCCGGTCGAGCTCGATCGCGTGGCCGACGGACTCGTGGATCTGCAGCGCGAGCTGTTCGGCGCCGAGGATCAGCGTCGTCTCCCCACTCGGGCACAACGGCGCGCTGAGCAGCTCACGGCACTCGGCGCCGACCCGCGCGGCGTGGGCGGCGAGGTCGAGCCCGACGACGAACTCCCACCCCAGCGTGGCGTACTGGCCGCGTGCTGCGGGGTACGACCGGCGTTGCGTCTCGCCGTCGCCGATGGCCGTCGCCATGATCCCTGCGCCGCTCTCGCGGATCAGCTGATCGACGCGGTGGCCTTCGCTGGAGACGAACCACTTGCGCGTCTCCCACAGCTGGTACAGACCCTCGGCGAGGTCGGCGCCGTGCTCGATCATCGCCTCCGTCGCGCCGACCAGCAGGTCACCCTTCGTGGACAGGGAGACGGCGAACGGATCGATCGCGCAGGCACTGGCCCAGGACGCGCTCACCGGTTCGGCGGGCAGCAACCCCGACGACGGGCGTGAGACGGAGGCACTCGCGGCTGCGATGTCGGCCGCCTTGGCGCCGGCACCGCGCACCGCGCGGGCGTCGAGATCGGAGACGGCGGAGAACCCCCAGCCCGAGCCGACGAGTGCGCGCACGCCGAGCCCCGAGTCGGCGTCCTGGTCGACCGACCGGATCTCGCCGTTGCGCGCCGACATCGACTCGTACCGTCGGTGCATCAGCCGCGCATCCGCGTATCGCGCCCCTGCGTCGAGCGCGGCCTGGACGGCCGCTTCGGCGGCATCGAACTCGACGTGCCTGGTGATCCGCGCGCGGCCCTCGCTCATCGACTCGACGATAGAGCACGGTCTTCGTCGCGACCGGCGCCTTCTCCGCCGGCGCAGATCGATCAGGTCGTGCGCGCGAACCGGGTCGTGGCCAGGGTGCCGAGGACCATCAGGATCCCGGCGCACCAGATCAGGCTGAGGACGATCCAGTAGCCGGTGGTGTGGTCGATCCCGACGGCGTGCGTGCCGCCCTGCATCAGGCTGCGCACGGCGTTGATGATCACGGTCACCGGTTGGTTGGCGGCGAACGGCTGCATCCAACCCGGCATCGACTTGATCGGGACGTTGGCGCTGGAGATGAACGTGAACGGGATGACGAGCATCGACATCCCCTGCGCGGCCTGGGCGTTCCCGGAGATCAGCCCGATGTAGATGAACGTCCACGTGAACGCGAAGCCGGCGACGATCGTCAACGCGAAACCGGCGACGACCGCGCCGATGCCGGCGTGGGTGCGGAAGCCGAGCGCGAACCCGAGCACCGATGTGATCAACAGACCCCACGTGACGAGCGCGGTGTCGGCGAGCGACCGTCCGAGCATCACCGCCGAACGCGGGATCGGCAGGGAGCGGAGGCGGTCGTAGACGCCCGTCGCGGAGTCCTCCGCCACGCCGGCCGCCGCGCTCATGCCGGTCCACAGGATGGTGGTGACGATGAACCCGGGAACCAGGAAGTCGACGTAGCTGATCGCCCCGCCGGTCGAGATCGCCCCGCCGAAGACGTAGCGGAACATGAACAGGAACAGCGCGCCCTGCACCGTGCCCATCACGAGCAGCTGCGGCGTGCGGAAGAAGCGCAGGATCGTGCGGCGTGCAGTGCTCGCGGCGGTGACCATGTAGCTCGCGCCGGCCGCGACGGATGGTTCGCCCCGAACCGGCGCTGAGGCGGTCGACTGTCTGGCGGACGTGAGGTCGGTGGTGGTTGTGGTCATGGTCGGCTCGTTTCAGGCGGCGTCGGCGGGCGGGAGGGTGTCGTCAGTGACGGTCGGCGGGCCTGTGAGGGCGAGGAACACCTCGTCGAGCGTCGGCCGGCGCAGGCCGATGTCGTCGACGGCGATGCCCTGCTCGTCGAGCAGGCGAACGACGGTGGCGAGGTGCTCGGCGCCCCCGTCGACCGGAGCCGAGACGCGTTGCGTGTCCGGATCGGTGCGCGCCGGCTCTGCTGCGACCGTGTGCAGGATCTCGGCGATCGCCGCCATCTGCGCGCTGAGCCGCGGCCGGATCTCGATCACGTCCCGGCCCGCCTGGTTCTTCAGCTCGTCGGGCGTTCCCGCGGCGATGACGTGGCCGTGGTCGATGATCACGACGTCGCGGGCAAGCTGATCGGCCTCCTCGAGGTACTGGGTGGTCAGCAGGACGTCCGTCCCCTCGGCGACCAGTGACCTGATCGCGTCCCACAGCTCCACCCGGCTGCGTGGGTCGAGACCCGTGGTCGGCTCGTCGAGCAGCAGCAGCCGTGGCCGCCCGACGAGGCTCGCGCCGAGGTCGAGACGGCGACGCATGCCACCCGAGTAGGTACGCACAAGTCGATCACCTGCGTCGGCGAGCCCGAGCCGGTCGAGGACCTCGCCCGCGCTGTGCCGTGCCGTGCGGCGGTCGAGCCCGAACAGCCTGGCGACCATCTCGATGTTCTCTCTACCGGTCATCGCCGGCTCGACCGACGCGTACTGACCGGCGAGCCCGATCACCCGGCGGACCTGCTTCGGGTGGGTGCGCGCGTCGATCCCGGCCACTCGCAGCTCGCCCGATGTCGGCGAGAGCAAGGTCGCGACCGCGCTGACGAACGTGGTCTTACCCGCGCCGTTCGGTCCGAGGAGGGCGGTGACCCGCCCGGATTCGGCGACGAGGTCGAGGTTGTCCAGCGCGCGGACGTCGCCGAACGTCTTGGTCAGCCCGCTGGCTTCGATGACGGCACTCATGCAGATCCTCGTTCGTGGTCGACGCTGTCGCGTGATGAGACACTTCGTTCTACCGTGAGTAACCGGCCAGGACGCGACCGGTTTCAGCGTCTCCCTGGCCGGCTGGTCCGGGTCTCGGTGGGCGCGGTTCGTGCCAGGCGATGGCACACAACGCGCCCACCTCGCTGGCCCCGGGCCGGGTGGGCGCGGTTCGTGCCAGGCGATGGCACACAACGCGCCCACCTCGCTGGCCCCGGCCGGGGTGGGTGGGTGGGCGCGCGGTGGCGGCCGGTGGACGGGGGCGGCTCGCAGCGCCGGCATCCGGCGCGGCGCCGAGGACACGGCCCGTTGACCCGAGCGCCTCGGACCCCTGAGCCGTCGGCCGAGCGCCGGCTCAGGTCGCGCAGCCAGATGGGGGTGCCGGACGACGTCATCGGCGACGGCCGACCCGGCGATGCCGCTTCGACGTCAACGCGGGGTCGCGCTCCACGACGCGCGCTCGTTGAGGATCTTCGGGTCGAAGCCGGCCGTCGTGCGGTAGGACACGACGATCTCCTCGAGCTCTGCGTGGCTGATGACGTCCTCGAGCCGTTCGAAACCGTCGGGGGCGCGCGCGGCCACCAGCTCCATGCACCGCTCCGGCCCGGACTTCCGGTTGGCCAGCACGACCGCGGCCGTCACCGGCCGGCGCTCCGCCTCGTAGCTGTCGAGCGCGGCGTCGATCGACGGCCGGGTGGCCAGCTCGCGGGCGAGCACCCGCGCGTCGAGGATCGCCTGCGAGGCGCCGTTCGAACCGACCGGGTACATCGGGTGCGCCGCGTCGCCGAGCAACGTGAGCTTGCCCGAGCGCCACGCCGGCAGCGGGTCGCGGTCGACCATCGGGTAGCGCAGCACCTCGTCCGCGGCGCCGATCATGGCCGGCACGTCGAGCCAGTCGAACGTGAAGTCGCGGAAGTGGTGCAACGGCTCGGCGACGTCGGCCGATGCGTTCCAGTCCTGCTTCGGCATCGGCCGCCCGTCGTCGGTGCGCACCTCACCGACCCAGTTGATCACCTGCCGGCCGTCGGGCAGGTCGGCGATCGGATAGACGACGATCCGGTGCGCGCTGACGCCGGCGAGGATCATCCGCCGTCCACCGAGGAACGGCTCGGCGACGGTGGTGCCGCGCCACATCGTCACCCCGTTCCACAGTGGAGGGCCCTCCGCTGGCGCGACACGCCGCCGCAGCGTCGAGTGCACCCCGTCGCAGGCGACGATGATGTCCGCCTCGTCCGCCAGCTGCTCGACGTCGGTGGGGTCGATCCGCCGGCCGAGCTCGATCACGCCGTCGCCGAGCCGCCCACGCACCGCGTCGACGAGCAACCTGAGCAGCAGGCCACGGTGCACGGAGTACTGAGGCCAGCGGTAGCCGGCGGCGAGGCCACGCGGCTCGCACCACAGCTGCTGGCCGAAGCGGTTGTGGTAGCTGAGCTCGCCGGTCTGCACACCCGTGCGATCCAGCCCCTCGGCCAGACCGAGCTCCGTCAGTTCGCGCACCGCGTGCGGGAGCAGGTTGATGCCGACGCCGAGCTCCTTGTGCTCAGCGGTGGCCTCGAGGATGCGCACCTCGCGCAGCCCCGCCTGGTGCAACGACAGCGCGAGGGTGCACCCCCCGATCCCGCCACCGACGATGACGATCTTGGCCGGTCCCACCTGCCGAACGTACTCCGCGCCGATGACGCGGTGCGGCGTGGCGGACGGGACCCGCCGACGTCGTCAGAGACCGGTCTGGCGGACGGTGATGCTCAGCCGGCCGGGCGGGAGGCCGAGCCACGCCGGTGCGGTCCCGTCGAGCACCTTCGTCACCCCGTGGTAGATCCGCCGGTTGCGACCGCCGAACACGAGCAGGTCACCGGAGCGCAGCGAGATGTCGGTGAACGGTCCCGTCCGGCGCTCGACGCCGGCCATCCTGAACGTGCACGTGTCTCCCAGGCTGATCGTCACCACGGGCGCCTCCGAGGGCTCCTCGCCGTCCTGGTGCAGCCCGAGCCGGGCGCCTGGCTCGTAGAGGTTGACGATCGCCGCGTCCGGCTCGAACGGTCCGCCGGCCCAGTCGATGCCGGCCTCCGCGACAGCTCGCCGGCTGAGCCGGATCACGTCGTCGGGCATCTGCTTGACCGGCGCACCGTCGGTGTCGTCGGCGGTGCGCGAATACGCGTACGGCTGCCAGTGCCAGCCGAGGCACACCGATTGCACGCTCATCAGGTGCCCCGCCGGGACGCGGGGGTGGCGCAGCCCGGCCGGCGGGAGCGCCCACAGGCGGAACTGCTCGACGAGCGAGCGCTGCTCGGCCGGTGTGAGCCATCCGCCGATGTGGACGACGTCGGCCAGCGGCCGGGCCAGGCGCTCGTCGAGGCACGGGTCCGGGCTGTCGTCTCCGCCATCGAGATCGAGGTGGAGCTGGCTGGTGCGGACGGTTGCGGGGTCGCCGAGCACGGTCGGGACCCCGCCGAGGCGGCTGCTGCCCATCCGGCTGCGCGGCGAGTGTCGCGTTGCGTGCATACCTCTACCAACGTACGCCGAGGCAGATCCGTGAGGCCGTTCTGATCGCAACCGGAACCGTGCGAACGTTTCCGGATGCGACCAGAGGCGCCGCCGCGCTGCGTTGCGCTTCGTGCGGCGGCCAGTTCGCGCCCGACCATGCCGTGGGTTGTCATGATGTGCGCGGGGGCGAGTCCAGTCGGGACGCGCGAAGGGGGCCTGTGGCGATGCTCGACAAACTGGCGGGGCCGTTGGACGGGTTGCGGGTCGTCGAGGTGGGCGGCGACCTCGGGCGGGTCGCCGGCAAGATCCTCGCGGAGAGCGGCGCGTCCGTCGCCCGCTTCGGGCGTCCCTCGGCGGGACCACCGATGGCCGACGCCGCGCTGACGGCGAGGGGCGGGCTGCTCGACTGGTGGCTGGAGGGAGGCAAGCGCTGGGTCGACGTCGACCTGTCGACCGTCGAGGGCGCCGGCGCGTACCGGCGCTTGGTCGAGCACGCCGACCTCGTGATCGACACCACCTCGCCCGGGCACCTCGCCGACCTCGGCCTCGACCGCGACGACGTCGCCGGCGCGAACCGGCGTCTGGTGCAGGTCTCGCTGACGCCGTTCGGCCGCACCGGTCCGCGTGCGGGCTGGCAGACGAGCGACCTCGTCGCCGGCGCGATGGGCGGGGTGCTGAGCATCTCCGGCACGCCGGACCAGGCGATCGGTGCGTGGGGGCGACAGAACCTCACGTTCGGTTCGGCGATGGCGTGCATCTGCGGACTCGCCGGTGTGCATGCGGCGCGCGAGACCGGCGAGGGCTGCCTCGTGGACCTGTCGCTGCACGAGGTCGTCACGTCGACGATCGAGAACCTGTTCTTCCAGTGGTGGTTCCCCGACCTGCTGCCGATCCCGCAGCGGGCGTTGCGGCAGGGCTCGTTGCACTGGCTCGGCGCGTACGTCGTGGCCAACGCGAAGCACGGGGCGTGCAACATCGCGCCCGTCCCGCAACCGGCGGCGTTGTTCGAGTGGATGGCCGAGGAGGGCGACCCGGAAGGCGCCGAGCTGGCGAAGATGACGATCGAGGACGCGCTCGCCGAGATGCCGCGGGTGATGAACGCGATGCGCCGCTTCGCGCTGACCAAGGATTCCGGCGAGCTGTTCCTGGAGGCCCAACGCCGTCACATCGCGTTCGGCGAGGTCCAGACGGTCGCGCAGGTGGCGGTCAACCCGCAGTACGAGTACCGCGGCTCGTTCCGCCCGGTCGCCGGTGCTGCGCAGGTGCGCATGCCCGGCCCGTTCGCCCGGTTCCACGGCACCCCGTCGCCGGAGCAGCAGCCACCGCCGGCGTCGCCCGCCGACATCGACGCGCTGCTCGCCGACTGGGACCACCTCGCGACGATCGGGGCCACCCCCGCGGGCCGTCGCCACGATGGGCCGAACGCCGCGGGCAAGCCGCTCGCCGGGCTGCGCGTCGTCGACCTCACATGGGTCCTCGCCGGACCGTTCGCGACCCGCATCCTCGGCGACCTCGGGGCCGACATCCTCAAGTTCCAGACGGCCGAGCGGGCCACGCTCGTCAACTCGCCCGACTTCCCGTACTTCTACGTGTGGAACCGGTCGAAGCGGCTCGTCTCGCTCGACATGAAGCGGCCGGAAGCGCTCGTGCACATCCGCAGGATCGTCGAGCAGTCCGACGTGTTGATGGAGAACTTCTCGGCCGGCGTGCTCGATCGTTGGGGCATCGGCTACGAGCAGGTGCGGTCGTGGAACCCGCAGATCATCTACCTGACGATGAGCGGACCCGGCCACACAGGTCCGTGGTCGAAGATGATCACCTACGCCCCGACGATCCACGCGCTGTGCGGCCTCACGTACCTGTCGAACCCGCCTGGGCGACGCGACGTCGGGCCCGGGTTCTCGCTCAACGACCACGCCGCAGGGCTGATGGGCGCGATCGCGGTGCTGGCGGGTGTCGAGGCGCGGCGGCGCACCGGGGTGGGCCAGCACATCGACATCGCCCAGATGGAGACCGGGACCTACCTGATCGGGCCGGCCGTGCTCGACATGCTGACCAACGGTCGTGAGGCACACCCGATCGGCAACGCCGACCCGTTCGCCGAGTGGTGCCCGAACGAGGTCTACCGCTGCGGCGACCAGCACGAGGTCGCGATCACCTGTCGCAACGACGGTGACTGGAACCGGTTGTGCGCGACCGTCTCGTGGGACATCGCCGACCTCGCCGACGATCCGGAGCTGGCGACGCGCGCCGGCCGGATCGGGCACGCTGCCGAGATCGACGAGCGGCTCAGCCGGTGGTGCGCGTCGCGCACTGCCGACGCAGCGGCCGACGCCCTGCAAGCCAACGGCGTGCCGGCCGGCAAGGTGCAGGACGGGGGCGACCTCACCGCCGACCAACAGCTCATCGCCCGCAACTTCTGGCGCACGACGCAACACGCGGTGTTCGGTGAACGCCCCTACGACCGCTTCCCTGCCCTGTGGAGCACCTCCGATCTCGAGCCCTACGTGCTGTCGGGAGCGTTCATCGGCGAGCACAACTTCGACGTCTACCGAGATCTCGCCGGTCTCGACGACGAGGCCATCGCGACCGGCATGAGCGACGGGCTGTTCGGATAGGGCGACGACCGACCGACGAGCCGGCACCGGCCGGGCCGCGAGGCGAACGTGCGGCGAACCGGCAGGTGGGCGTCAGAGCAGCGCCGGCGCCAGCTCCTGCCACTCGCCGATCGGGATCTCGCGGTCACCGCGCAGCACCTGCACGGCGACGTGGTCGGCACCGGCATCGTGGTGCTCACGCACCCGCGCGACGACCGTCTCGACGCCGCCCCACGCCACGATGCCGTCGACGAGGCGGTCCGACGGCGCCTTCGGATCGGCCCAGTCATCGTCGGAGTAGCCGAGACGGCGGAGGTTGGCGAGGTAGCCGGGAGCGCGCAGGTAGAAGCTGATCGCGCTCCGCCCGATCGCCCGCGCCACCGTCGGATCGGACTCGAGCACGACCATCTGCTCCGGCGCCAGGAACACGCCAGGTCCGAGGATCTCGCGGGCCGAGCGGGTGTGCTCCGGCGTGGTCAGGTAGGGGTGCGCACCGTTGGCCTGTGTGGCGGAGAGCTCGAGCATCTTCGGTCCGAGCGCGGCGAGCACCCGCTCCGGCGGCTCGCTCGGTTTGACGGCGTTGAACGGGGCGTTGTCCATCGCCGTCAGGTACGCCTTCATGTACGACAGCGGCTTGCCGTAGTCGTGGCCGCGGACCTTCTCGACGAGCACAGGGCTGCTGACTCCGAGCCCGAGCAGGAAGCGGTTGGGATACGCCTCGGCCAGCGTCTTCTGCGCCGCAGCGGTCGTCATCGCGTCGCGGGCATAGATGTTGGCGATGCCGAGGGCGAGCGTCAGCGTCGACGTCGCCGACAGCAGCACCCCGGCCATCACGAACGGGTCGCGCCCGGTCGCCTCGTTCAACCACAGCGTGCGATAGCCGAGCTCCTCGAGCTCGACAGCTGCCGCCTGCGCTGCAGCCGACGGGTGCGCGTCAAACGCCGACGTCCAGATTCCAACTCGTCCGAGGTCCACGGCGACGGACAGTACACAACCGACCCGACCCGATGCGGACCGTCGTGCCGGGGCTGTCGGCCGCGACGGTGCCATTTTTCTTGGACGGACGGTTGAGGTACCGACGCCGGTGATGAAGACTGTGCCCGCGACCGCCGCGGCCGCGAGAGCCCACGACTCGGGGGGGTCACATGCAGCAGCTGACCGGAATGGACGCCTCGTTCCTCTACGCCGAAACGCCTCGGGCACACATGGCGGGGGGCGGCATCTCGATCTACGACCCGTCGACTGCCCCCGGCGGCCGGGTGACGTTCAAGGGGATCCTCGATCACATCGACAAGCGCCTTCACGAGGCACGAGTGTTCCGCCAGCGCCTGGTGCGGGTGCCGTTCGACCTCGATCACCCGTACTGGATCGAGGACCCCGACTTCGACCTCGAGTTCCACGTCCGCCACATCGCCTTGCCGGAACCGGGCGATTGGCGCCAGCTGTGCATCCAGGTGGCCCGCCTGGTGTCGCGCCCGCTCGACCTCGAGCGTCCGCTGTGGGAGTTCTACGTCATCGGAGGGCTGGACAACGTCGACGGAGTACCGCCGGGCAGTTTCGCCCTCGTGACGAAGGTCCACCACGCCGCCATCGACGGCATGTCGGGCATGGAGATGATGACGGCGATCCACGACGACACGCCGGAGGGTTCGGCGTCGGTGCCGTCGGGCACGTGGCGTCCGGGCGTGATGCCGACTCCCGGCGAGCTGTTGTGGCGGGCGGGTGTCAACAACGCGAGGCGCCCGGCGCATGCCGGCCGGGTGTTGGGCAGGGCGGTCCCGCAGCTCGGCCGCCTGGCACGCCAGATCCGGCAGGGGTCGATCACCCCGCCGCCCTCGACGATCCCGCGCACGCGCTGGAGCGGCCCGGTCACCGCCCACCGGGTGTTCGACGCGATCCGGCTCGACCTCGACGACCTGCGCACGCTCAAGCAGGCCGTGCCGGGGGCGACGATCAACGACGTCGTCCTGACGATCGTCGGCGGCGGCCTGCGCACCTACCTGCTGGACAAGGGTGAGCTGCCGGCGGACCCGTTGATCGCGATGGCCCCGATCTCGGTGCGCTCGGAATCGGAGAAGGGCGCGGCCGGCAACATGGTCTCGGGGATGTTCACGACGCTCGGCACCGACATCGCCGACCCCTCCGAACGGCTGGTGGCGGTGCGCGAGAGCACCCACAACTCCAAGGAGTTCACCAACGCGCTCGGGGCGCGCACGCTGGTCGACATGGCCGACTTGATGCCGGGCGGGCTGGTCGGGCTCGGCGCGCGGACCTCGGCGCGGCTGTCGCTGGCGAACCGCATGCGCCCGGTGTTCAACACGACAGTGACGAACATGCCCGGGCCGCGGCACGCGTTGTACATGGCCGGCGCCGAGCTCGTCGCGATGTACGGCGCCGGGATGATCACCGACGGGATGGGACTGATCCACCCGGTGATGAGCTACCGCGACGACATCACGATCTCGTTCACGTCGTGCCGGGAGATGTTGCCCGACCCCGCGTTCTATGCCGACTGCCTGCGCGAGTCGTTCGACGACCTGTCGGCCGGCTCGAACACGAAGCGCGGCGGCCGCAAGCGCTCCGCCACGGGTGCTCCGCGCTCGAGCGGCCGCCGGCGTGGATCGACGGCCGGCAAGTCGCCAGTGGCCGCGTCGGCGTGAGCATCGCCGACTACGTGACGCCGTCTGCGACGGGCGACGGTGCCGAACCGACGACGCCGCTCCCCGTTCACCGGCGCCTGCGCGCCCCGACGCTGGCGACGCAGATCCTGGAGCAGCGCGTCCTGTTCGAGGTCGGCGCGCTGGCAGCGGCGGCGCCGTGGCTGCGCGCCGTCGGGCGTGGCGACCGCCACCCCGTGCTCGTCCTGCCCGGCTTCATGGGCGACGATGCGTCAACGCTCGCGTTGCGCTCGTTCATCCGCAGTTGGGGTTATTGGGCTCACGGGTGGGGCCTCGGCTCGAACATGGGCCCGACCCGCGAGCTCCTCGACGGCATCCGGGATCGTCTCGAGGCTCTGCACGACCGGCACGGCCGCCCGGTCAGCCTCGTCGGCTGGAGCGCAGGCGGCGTGTTCGCCCGCCACCTCGCGCGCAGCCAGCCCGAGCGCGTGCGCCAGGTGATCACGCTCGGCTCGCCGCTGCAGATGCACGACGGTGACCGCAGCTCGGCGTCGATGCTGTCGAACATGCTGAAGTCGCGCTTCGATCCCGAGTTCGGTGGAGGCGAGGAGTACCTGCTCGGGCCGCTCCCGGTGCCGTCCACGTCGATCTACTCGCGCACCGACGGCGTCGTGCGCTGGCAGGTGTGCCTCGACGTCGCCGACGATCGGCACGAGAACGTCGAGGTGCGCAGCAGCCATGTCGGGCTTGGGTTCAACCCGGCCGCGCTGTACGTGGTCGGTCACCGCCTGGGTCAGGCCGAGAACACGTGGCGGCCGTTCCAAGCCCCGCGCGGCCTGCGCCGGCTCTACCCGCCGCCGGCCACCTGGCACCCCGACACCCACCGCGAGCGCCGGCCACGACGGCGCGCCACGGGGACGTGACGTCCCGGGTTCAGCGAGCGGCCGCTTGACATAGTTTCCTTGATCGGCAACTATGTCTCCTCATGGAAGATCCTGTGTTCACGTCGGGCCTCTACTACAGGGATCCGAAGGCGGCGCTCGCGTGGCTGGAGCGGGCGTTCGGGTTCGAGGTCACGATGGCCATCGAAGGGCCGTCCGAGGCACCCGAGATGTGCCACTACGAGATGAGCTGCGCGGGGCACGGACGGATCATGGTCGGCGCCGAGTGGGCAGCGTGGGTGCGCAGTCCCGCCAGCGTCGGTGGGGCGAACACGCAATCCCTGCACGTGCAGCTCACGAGCGGTCTCGACGAGCATTGTGAACGGGCGCGGATCGCGGGCGCGACGATCGTCGCCGAGCCAGAAGACCAGTTCTACGGCGACCGCACCTACAGGGCCGTTGACCCCGAAGGTCACTGCTGGACGTTCGCGGCGCATGTTCGCGAGGTCTCCCGCACCGAAGCGGAGGCCGCCATCGGGCAACCGATCACGGCCACCAACTGGCAGTGAACGAACCGGCAACCGCACGGCTCGATGACACGCTGATCGCGCTGTCCGATCCCATCCGGCGACGAACAGTCGAGTTGCTCGCCGAACGACCCCGCCGCGCCGGTGAGCTCTCGACCGAGCTCGGCACCACACCCTCCGCGATGAGCAAGCACCTGCGCGTGCTGCGCCAGCGCGGCCTGGTCACGGAGACCCACCCCGAGTTCGACGCCCGCGTCCGCATCTACGCGCTCCACTCGGCGCCGATGACCGAACTGCGGAATTGGGTCGAGGCTGCCGAGCGTGGGTGGGCCGAGCAACTCGCCGCGTTCGCTGCACACCTCGGGCGCGACCGATGACCGGATCATCACGTGTCCTGGTCGCGCTCCGAGTGCCGGCCACCGCCGAGCGGGCCTTCGCAGCGTTCACCAACGAGATCGCCCTGTGGTGGCAGCCCAGCGGCCTGTTCCAGTTCACCGACGGGCGGACCGGAACCCTTGCGTTCGAGCCAGGCCCGACAGGTCGGCTGATCGAGACCTATGACGACGGCACGGCGTTCGTCATCGGCGACATCCGCGTCTGGGAACCACCCCATCGGCTCGTGCTCACTTGGCGCCACGCGACGTTCGCCACCGACCAGGGAACCGAGCTGCACGTGCGGTTCGACGCCGTTCGCGAGCCCACCGCGCACACCCGCGTCACCGTCGAGCACTTCGGCTGGGACGCCATCCCGGCCGGGCACGCGGCTCGGCACGGCTTCCCGCTGGCGACGTTCCAGCTCCGCTTCGCGTCGTGGTGGCAGACGCTCCTGGGAGCCCTCATCGACGTCGCCCGCCACGACCCCATCCATCCGCCGACGACACCCGACGTTCGAGCTTCGCCGACCGATCGCGTCTCCCAACTCTGACTCGACGAGACCGCACCGCGAACCGGGCGCCGCCATCGCGATCAGAGGACGAGCTCGGGCGTCTCGGTCCCCAGCAGCGCGCCTCCCACCGCCTTGGCGAGCGGGTCCGGTCCGAGGAACGCGTGGCCGAGACCTGCCTGGATGTCCTGGTAGCGGCGTTGCAGCGGGTGATCGAGGAACACAGACCGGCCGGAAGCGGCGCGCATCAACTCGGCGATCACGGCCCCCACCTGCTCGCAGCTGCGGTTGAGGTGCCAGCGGTACCGGCCACGCTCCGCCATCGTCGGCACGTCGCAGCCCTCGGCGCGTCGCGTCAGTTCGGCAGCGTCCCTGCGCAGCAGGTTCAAGGCCGCGTCCAGTACCCAGTCCGCCTCGGCGACCCGGCGCTGGGTCAGCGCGTCGTCGGCGAGCCTGACGTGCCGGGCGATCACACGATCGCGAGCCTCGACGATCCACGTGTCGACGAAACCACGCGCGGCGCCGAGCACGGACGTAGCGACCGCCATGTTGAACACGACCGACCACGGGAGGCGGTAGAGGGCACTGTCGTTCAGCGCCTGGCCCGGCAGGACGCTCCCCATCGCATAGTCCGTGTGCGACTGGGTGCGGTGGTCAGCCACGAAGGCGTCGTCGACGACGATGTCCTTGCTGCCGCTGCCGCGCAGTCCTGCGACGTGCCACGTGTCGTCGATGACGTACTCACCGGCGAGGAGCAGGAAGGACCGGAAATCGGGGATGTCGCCGGCGCCACGTCCACCCCGGACCACGGCGCCGAGGTTGACCCCACGGCAGTGATCGCAGCCCGACGAGAACGACCAGCGACCGGAGACGCGGTAGCCGCCGTCGACCGCCACCGCGGTGCCCGTCGGGTTGTACGACGACGAGTGCATCGCCGTCGGGTCGTCGCCCCACATCTCGCGCTGCGCCTCGTCGGCGAACAGGGCGAGCTGCCACGGGTGCACCCCGATGACCCCGGCGACCCAGCCGGCCGACGGGCTGGCCCGGGACAACTCGACCACGGCGTCGAGGAACTCGACGAGCCCGACCTCTCCTCCACCCCAGCGGGCCGGCTGCAGCGCGCGGAGGAACCCACCGTCGAGGAGGAGCCTCCACGCCGCGTCCGGAAGGCGACGCAGCTCGTCGCCATCGGCATCCAGGGCTGCGAGGTCGGTGGCCAGCTCCCGGGCATGGTCTGCCAGGTACGCCCCCGAGCTCATCACGACGCAGGCGCGGCAGGCTCGAAGCGCGAGATCAACCCCGGCCGCAACGGCCCGTCGGCAGGCTGCTTGTGCCCCCACAGGCTCTGCATGTCGTACGCGCCCACGGTCCACGAGGCGTCATCGATCAGCCGGCCGCCCGTCCCGTATTCGATCTCGAAGCCCGAGGGGGTACGCACGTAGAACGACGTCATCAGGTCGTTGGTGTGGCGCCCGAGCCCCATCGCCAACGGCAGACCACGTGCGCCGACGATGTCGAGCGCCGACCCGACGTCGTCGAGCGAGCCGACCTCGAGCATCAGGTGGTGCACTCCCACCACGCCGCGCCCCGCGGCGAGGGCCAGGGTGTGGTGGCGGGGGTTGCAGTGCAGGAAGGTGATCGACACACCCTGATCGATCGTGTCCGACACCTTGAAACCGAGCACGTCGCAATAGAACGCGACGGCGCGGGCGAGGTCGGGCACGATCAGCACGACGTGGCCGAGCCCCCCGTCACCCGTGACGAACCCCGAGATCGGCCGGCCGGGCACGAACGCGCCACCGGCTGCCAGTCCGTACGACAGCTCGTGGCGGAAACCGAACGGATCGACGAAGGCGACGACCTCCGCCACGCGTCGTGCCGCGGCCGCGCCGGGATCGGTGTCGATGGCGAGCCCTGCCCGGCGCACCCGCTCGGTGGCGGCGTCGAGACCGGCCGGGTCACCCACCTCCCAGCCGAAGTAGGCGAGCTCGTTGCGCTCGCCAGGGTGGACGACGATCCGCGCCTCGGCGTCGTCGACACGCAGGCGCACTGCCCCGTCGGGCCCCGGCTCGGCCAGCTGCGCGCCGAGCACCTCCGGACCGAACGTCTCCCACTCCGAGGCGCTCGGAGACCTGAACCCGATGTAGCTGAGACGATCGATCACCACGATGAAATGCCCCCCACGTTGGTCCCCTTCCGCCGCGGATGCCAGCAAGCATCTCGACCGTAGTCCGCGCCGATGACGCGCCCCAACCATCGACGTCGAACGCGTCGAAGACGAACGGCAGGTCGCTCGCGTGGAAGCGCGCCGTGGCCCTTGTCTCGAGACGGTGCTGATCGCGGCACGGTGCGCACGAACTGCGCGAGCCGCAACGATGATCACGGGCGGTCATCTGCGACTTTGGTTGGTGGCCTCCTCCCTCTCGAGAGCGTTGCGCCCGTCGCCGCCGCGGTGCCGATGGACCGGGCTCGGAGTGTTCAGCGCGTACGCGTTGGTCGCCATTGCCGCCGCAGTGGTGGCCATCGACCGGCGCGACGCGTGATCGCCGCGACTTGCCTCACGACGGTGTGATACATAGTGTGACTAGGTATGAAGGGTGACGAACTGCGAGGACACCTCGAGGGGCTGGTGCTGGCCGCACTCGCGGACGGACCGGCGCACGGGTACAGCGTGATCGCCCGGATCAGGGAACGCAGCCGGGACCAGCTGGATCTCGCCGAGGGCACCATCTATCCGGCACTCCACCGGCTCGAGGCCGACGGCCACCTGACGGCGGCGTGGACCAACGTCAACGGCCGGCGACGCAAGATCTACACGCTGACACGACCGGGACACCGCGAGCTGGCCGCGCAACGGCTGCGCTGGCACGAGTTCAGCACGCTGATCACCCACGCGCTCGGGGCACGCGCGTGAGCCCGTCCGACACAGATGCGATCGAGTCGTACCTCGACCGGCTCCTCCTCGTGCTGCCCGGGACGGCGCGGCAGGTCCGCCACACGCTCGCCGAGGTCGAGGCGCACCTGCGTGACGCCGCAGCAGACGCGATGCGGGACGGCCACGACGCACAAGTCGCGCAACGCCTCGCCGTCGAACAGCTCGGACCGGTCGGCGGTGTGGTCGACGGGCACGGCGGCCGCTGGCGGGTGACGCCGGCGCAACGGCGCCGGACGGTGCTGGCCGCGTTGCTGATCGCCACCGTCGGAGGACTCGCGGTCGCCGCAGCGGGTGGCCTGGCAGTCCTGGTCCGGTTCATCGGCGGCGACCGAGCCATCGCCACACCGTTCCCGACAGGTTCGTACACCGCCGCCGATTGCGCACGGTGGATGCGCCTGTACCCGACGTCGGCGAACTGCACATCGGCGATGACCACCGATCACGCTGACGACTTCGTCCGCAACTGCGTCGCCGCCGGTCTGCTCGGCGTGCTCGCGCTCGTCGCGCTCGTGGTGTTGCGCAGACGTTGGTCGAGCCGCGAGGTGCGCAACGCCTTCCCCCTCGGCGCCGAGGAGATCCTCGGTGCCATCGCCGCCGCACTGGTCACCGTCGTGACGCTCGGCCAGGGTGCCGACGCGATGCTGGTCACGCACGGCAACGGCGCCGGCCAGTCGTTCGTGCTCGCCGCGTCGGCTGCAGCCGCTGGCGCATTCCTGTTGAGCCGCGCCAGATCACGAGCTCGACACGGGCGATGGGTCGCTGACGCCTGAAGGCTGATCCTCCTCGAAGAGGCAAGCGCCTCGACGATCGTTCGATCGGCACTGATCACTCGTTCAGGCCACCCGAAGATCGTTGAAGTTCGAGGTGGACAGCGCGGTGTCCTCACGCGTGATCATGAACGCGGCGTAGTCGGGGTGGCGCTGGATCAGCCAGTTGAGGCCGTCGAGACCCATCACGAACAGAGCTGTGGCGTAGGCGTCGGCGAAGGTGAGGTCGGGCCCGGCGACCGTGACGCTCGCCAGATCAGCGGTCGGCTCGCCCGTCGCCGGGTCGATGATGTGAGCACCACGTTCGTAGGTGGCCGAGGTGGCGACCCCCAGCCGACCCTCACCAGCGAGGACCGCTGCGCTCTTGTCCGCGACGTCGGGATGACGGACACCGATCCGCCACGGTTGACCCGGTCGCGCGAGGCCGCGTATGGCGATGTCGCCACCGGCGTTGATGCAGAAGTTCTCCGCGCCGCGGCGTTCGAGCATCTCGGCTGCCCGTTCGATCGACCAGCCCTTGACGAGCCCCGACGGATCGAGCCGGCCGCCGTTCGGCGCGGGAACGACGAACGCATCGAACGCGCCCCCGGTGTCCTCGTTCAGCTCACAGCAGAGGGCGAGCACCTCGAGGACCTCGTCGCTCATCTCTGCCAGGCTCCCCACGCCCGTTCCGAGACGGCTGATCGGACTGTCGGACTTGTAGGTGCTGAACGTGGCGTCGACGTGGTGCAGCCATCGCACGACGTCGACGACGGCCTGATCAGCCACGTCGTCACGGATGTCGATCGTGACGGCCATCCCCATCACGAGCTCGACGTGGTGCAGGCCGATTCGCGGCTCTGCGCCGTCAGCCGGCCGGCCGAGATCATTCACGCCATGATTCATGAGCCTGCGCTCGATTGCACGGCTGTGGATCGTGCCAGGTCGATCGCCGACTGCAACGACGTCTTGTAGCCGTCGCTGGTGTACGTCGCGCCGGAGACCGCGTCGATGCTGGCGCTCTGCGCTGACAACGCCTCGCTCGCGAGGGTGGGGGTCGCGCGTTGGTTGATGGGAGAGCTCTTGCGATCGGCAGTGGGCGTCTGCAGCGCGACGACGTTGCTGATCTGTCCGTTCGCGACCGTGATCTGAACCTGGACCGGGCCCCACTTGTTCGTCGCCGTCGAGGCTGCGGTCGCCGCCGCGGTCGGGCTGGTTGCCGCGCTGTACCTGACCGTGGTCGCGGCCCTCGCGAGGCATCCACACGACGGCTCGTGCAAGCCGCCTTCCATCGCCGCGCCTGTCTGCGCGAGTCATCAGCCCTGATCCGTCATGAGATCGGGGTGCAGAGGATCGCCCACCACCAGGGCCGACGGGCGATGAGAACGAGAGACCCCGACGATTGGTCATCGGCACGCGTGCACCATCCTGCCCAACCCGACCTGGTGGGGTGGGGCACCCTGAGAACGTAGATCGCGCCCCCGACATCGCCGTCGGTGCGACGGCCTCGCGTGCGTTCCATTCGAGGAAGATGCGCAGGCACACCGATCCTCCGCCGGGGCAACGGTGCTGGTCACAGCGCATGCCGAGGGCTCCAGGCCTCGCCTGTCTGATGCGTGGTTCGATCCCGGAAATGTGCAGGGTGGCGGAACGACACGAGTGGGTGGATGATCCGACGGTCGCGCTGACGCCGGTCTTCGGTGCGTCCTGCCGTGGGCAAGAGAGTCGAGGGTTTCGGGACATGTCGCGCCTGACCAGCAGTTCGGACCGGTTCGGGTCTGGGCGCGTTCGCGTTGTCATCGCCGCGTTGGCGGCGTTGGTGATTCCCATGGTCGGCTTGGTGCCGACCGCGTTGTCAGCGACGGCAACGCCGCAACGCATCGACTTGCGGGTGTTGGTGCTCGAGGATGGGAGCCCGTGGGTCGATGGCATCGCGGCTCAGTTGGCTGCGGAGGGGGTGCCGTACACGGCCATCTCGGTGGCGGCGGCCGGTCGTCCCTCGATCACCCCGGCGTCGCTCGCTGCGGGCGACCACGCCTTCTATCAGGCGGTGATCGCGCCCGATGCCAACCTCGGCGTCAATCTGACGGCCGCCGAGGTTGCCGCGGTGCGCAGTTACGAGGCGCAGTTCGGGATCCGCGAAGTGGACGCCTACAACTGGGCCAACCCGGCGATCGGGCTCAACTACGCCGGCTTCAGCGGCGATCTCGCAGGTTCCAGCGCCACGGTGACCGACGCCGGCAAGGCCAACGGGTTCGGCTACCTCAACGGACCGGTCCCGTACTCGACGGGCAGTTACGCGTTTCTGAGCCAGCCGCTGACGGCCACATCGTCGCCACCGATGCCGCCCGGGGCGAGTTTCACCACCCTCGTCTCGGGAGTCTCCCCGCCCTCGGTCAGCCCGGCAGTGAGCGGCTCGGTGATCGGCGTGTACACCAATGCCGGGGTCGAGCAGATGGTGATCACCTCCGCGTTCAACTTCTTCCAGCCGCAGTACAAGCTCGTCGCCCACGGGATCATCACGTGGGCCACGCGCGGAGTGCACCTCGGATACAACCGCAACTACCTGACGTTCCACGTCGACGATGCCTTCAGCGAAGACGTGACCTGGAACTCGGCCAACCACTGCACGCCCGGGGAGGACTGCCCGCGCAACCCTGACGGGACGAGCATCCTTCCCGAGCAGCCGGTGCGGATGACCGCCGACGACGTCGCCTTCGCAGTGCAGTGGGAGGCCGCCCACAACTACACGCTGACGTTGGCGTTCAACGGCTTCTATTCCGCAGCCACCGACCCGCTGACGGTCGCCTTCCAGGCCAACGCCGGTTCGTTCAAGTGGCTCAATCACGGTTTTGAGCACATCTACCAGGGGTGCGTTCAGGACTTCACCGTCATCCCGTGGAGATGCCAGACGGATCCCGCGACCGGCGCGGTGCAGTGGGTCTCGCAACAGGCGATCTACAACGAGATCCAGAACAACATCGCCACCGGGGTGGGTTTGGGGTTGCCTTTTGATGCCACGGAATATCTCAGTGGTGAGCATTCCGGTCTGGCTCGGGCGCCGCAGCAGCCCCAGGACAACCCGAACTTCGGCGCCGCGTTGACCCAGGCCGGGATCCATGTCATTGGCGCGGACGCATCGCGAGAGCCCACTCAGCGTCAAGTCGGCACCGCGTTGACCGTCCCCCGTCACCCGACGGCCATCTATTACAACGCTCCGACTGCGGCCCAGGAGGTGTCCGAGTACAACTGGCTGTACACGTCGCGGGCCAACGGTGGCGGCGGCAATTGCGAGGACAACCCGGCCACCACAACCTGCATCACCCCGCTGCAATCACCCGGCGGGTTCGCGTCCTACATCGTTCCCACCGATGCGGCGTACGACCTCAGCTTCATCCTCAGCAACGACCCCCGCCCCTTCTACGCCCACGTCTCCAACATGACCAGCGAGCGCGATCTGTATCCGCTGTTGGAGTCGATCCTCAACACCTATCGTGCGGGGTTCGCGCCGTCGGCGCCGGTCGTCAACTTGACCGAGACCGACGCTGCAGGCGTCCTCCAACGCCAGAGCGCATGGGCCACCGGCGGGATGAGCGCCACCCCGGCGGCGAGCGCCTACCTCCAAGACGGCAACGTCACCGTGACCACCGACGGATCGACCGCAGTCCCGTTGACCGTCCCGCAAGGAACCACCGTTGCCGGGGTCACCCTCGAATCGTACGGAGGCGAGCTGTCCGGCTGGTTGCCCGCTTCCACCACGGCCACCCTGCCCCCGTCGACGCTCACCCTCACCGGGTCGACGACGTTCGTCGTCGGCCAGTCGAACACGATCACGGTGTCGGGCACCGGCAACCCAGCGGCGACGCTCGGCCTGACCGGAACGCTCCCCACTGGCGTGACGTTCACCCCCGGCACCGGCACCACCACGATCACCGGTACTCCCGCCCCTGGCACCGCCGGCAGCTACCCGATCACGGTCACCTCCACCAGCGGGACCGCCCGCCTCCAAGAACAGGTCACCCTGATCGTGCAAGCACCACCGGCGATCACCAGTGCGGCCTCGGCAGCCGCTGTGGTCGGCACCGCGTTCACGTTCACCGTCACATCGACCGGGTCCCCCACGGCGACCTTGTCCTCGACCGGCGCCCTGCCCGCAGGGATCACGTTCACCCCCAACGCCGACGGCACCGCAACGCTCGCCGGCACCGCACAAGCGAACACCGCGGGCAGCTACCCGCTGACGTTCACGGCAACGAACCCGGCGGGGGCCACCACGCAAGCGTTCACGCTCGCCGTCACCCAGCTGCCCTCGTTCACGAGTGCCGCGACGGCCACCGCTGCTGCCGGATCGCCGTTCACCTTCACGGTGACAACAGCCGGATCGCCGACCTCGACGGTCAGTGTGACGGGCTCGCTTCCCGCCGGGATCACGTTCACGTCGAACGCTGACGGCACAGCAACGCTCGCCGGCACCCCGACCGGTGCCGCGAGCAGTTCACCACTGACGTTCACCGCGACGAACTCGGCGGGCGCCACGACCCAGGCGTTCACCCTGATCGTGACTGCTCAGGGACCCGCGATCACCAGCGCCGCCACAGCGACCGCGGTCGTCGGTACGGCGTTCAGCTTCACGGTGACCGCGACCGGCTCCCCCGTTCCGACGATCACCCGTACCGGGACCCTCCCGGCCGGGATCACGTTCACGGCAAACTCCAATGGCACTGGCACCCTCGCCGGGACCCCCGCCGCAGCAACCGCTGGCACCTACGCGGAGAGCTTCCAGGCCCAGAACTCCACCGACAGCGTGACCCAGGCCTTCACGCTCACCGTCAACCCGGGGACAACTGGCCCGACCGTCACCGCAATCGCACCTGCGGTCGGGCCCGCAACCGGGGCAACCGTGGTCACCGTCACCGGCACCAACCTGACCGGCGGGACCGTCAAGTTCGGCACCGTCGCAGCCACAGCGGTGACCTGCACGGCGAGCTCCTGCACCGCAACCTCCCCCGCCGGCACCGGCATCGTCGACGTACGGGTCACGACCAGCACAGGAACCAGCCCGGTCGTCACCGCTGACCGATTCACCTACCAGGCCGCGCCACCTGGCCCGAACCTCGTCCCGAACCCCGGGTTCGAGACCGGCGGAGTCCCGGCCGACAACTGGGGCGGACCACTCGCCCGCTCAGGCAGCGTCGTCCACGCCGGAGCGTTCGCGCTCGCCGAAACCACCAGAGCCTCCAGCGGCGGCTGGGACCTCGACAGCAACAGCGCCTGGTACGCACCAGTCTCCCCAGCCAAGCTCTACACCGCGTCGATCTGGGTACGAGCCACCAAGACCACCACGGTCCTGCTCAACATCGACCTGTTGACCAGCGCGGGCGGCTACTCCGACAGCGCCACAGGAACCGCCGTCGTCCTCACCGCCAACACCTGGACCCGACTCACAGTGACCTTCACTCCCGTCACCGGCCAAGTGTTCGCTGCATTCGAGCCCAACTTCTCAGGAACCACCGCCGGCACGGTCATCACGTGGGACGACATGAGCATCAACACCCCGTAGGGTCCGGCGCACGAACGGACGTCTGCTCGGTCGGGAGACGCCGATCTGGCTGCCAGCGGGCGTCGACGTGTCGGTCGGGCTGCCCGATCCGCTCAACCAAGAGCTGCGCTTCCTCACGGCTCCCCGGGTGTGAGGACTCAGTCAGCGGAACGCTGGACCGCTCCGGCTCCGAGCAACGGACGCCGTCTGTGCCGCGGTCGGTCCGAGACGCAACGAGCCGATGATCAGAGACCCTCGCGCCGTACGGGCCCGTCACGCCCCTGGCGTTCTCACGTCCTTGGTGGTGAGGAGAACCCCCGCGTCTGATCGTGCCGTCCGTGACCAGCCTCATCGGGCATGGTGCAGGAGTTGGTTGAGCCGCGCCGCCTGGCGGGTCTGGTGGTCGCGCTCCGCGAGGCTCGGGGCGTTGCGGGCCGCGGTGGAGTAGAGGCGGGCAGCGAGTTGGAGGTCGCCGTTGCGTTCGTGGAGGTGGGCAGCGACCGCATCGCGCCGCGGGACGTTCTCGTCGATGCCTGCCAATGCCGCCAACCCAGCCGGTGCGCCGTCCGCTTCGCCGACCGCGACGGCACGGTTGAGCCGGACGATCGGCGTGTCGGCGAACCGGAGCAGCTCGTCGTACCACTCCACGATCTGCACCCAGTCGGTGTCCTCGAGGCGGCGAGCGTCCGCGTGGAGCGCGGCAATCGAAGCTTGTGCCTGGTACTCGCCGAGCTGGTCCCGCGCCAGAGCGGCCTGCAGGATCGCGACTCCCTCCACGATGAGCTCCTTGTCCCACTGCACGCGGTCCTGCTCGGCGAGCGGCACGATCCGTCCGTCCGGTCGGGTGCGACTACGGCGGCGGGCGTGGTGCAGCAACATCAGCGCGAGCAGACCGTCGACCTCGGGGTCGTCGACCAAGCTCCCCAGCTGCCGGGCGAGCCGGATGGCCTCGGCCGCGAGGTCGATCGCACCCGAGTATCCCTCGTTGAACACGAGGTACAGCACCCGCATCACGGTTCGTACGTCGCCGGGACGATCGAGGCCAGCCCGACCGACCCTCCTCTTGGCCCGGCTGATCCGCTGCGCCATCGTGGCCTCGGGCACCAGGTAGGCCTGCGCGATCTGGCGAGTCGTCAGCCCGCCGACCGCCCGCAGCGTGAGGGCGACCGCCGACGACGGAGTCAGGTCGGGATGCGCACACAGGAAGTAGAGATGCAGCGTGTCGTCAACGCCCGGCACGACACGCGGTGGAGCGCTGTCGAACCGGGCCTCCCGGTCGCGGCGCGCGGTCTCCGATCTGGTCATGTCGATGAACGCCCTCCATGAGACGGTGACCAGCCAGCCCCTGGGATCCGATGGTGCGTCGTCCACCCATGCCGACAGTGCCCGGATCAGCGCGTCTTGCACAGCGTCCTCGGCCGTCGCGAAGTCTGCACCGCGGCGGACGAGGACGCTCAAGACCTTCGGGACGAGCTCGCGCAGCTCGACGTCGTCCACGATCACTCCGTGACGGTGGATGGCGCGCCGAGGAAGGGCCGAAGCTCCAGCCATTCGCGGATCGGTTGGCCGCCGGCACCGGGTGCTGCCGACAGCTCGCCGGCGAGCGCGAGCGCCCGCTCGTAGCTGTCGACGTCGATGACCATCCATCCGGCGATCAGATCCTTCGTCTCCGCGAACGGGCCGTCGGTCACCGGCGGTCGCCCTTCGCCATCGGAACGGACCCACACGCCGTCGGGCGCGAGCGCTTGGCCGTCGACGAACTCACCGGTGCGCTCGAGCCGAGCGGCGAAGTCGCTCATGAACCGGAAGTGCGCCTCGACCTCCTCGGGCGTCCACTGATCCATCGGCACATCGTTCGCGGGTGCGGGGGCGCCTCGGTAGTGCTTGAGCAACAGGTACTTGGCCATGGTGTGTTCTCCTCCTGTGACGGCGACCCTGCTGGCCGCACTCACCTCAAGGGACGGAACCGAGCTCGGGTTCTCGACATCCACAGACAATCATCACCGCCGCAGCGATCGTCGAGAAGATGAAGAACGGCACCGCAGCGCGCGCAGTGGACCACCGCGTCCGGCCGCAAGGGCCCCCTTCCACGTCGCTCCTCGTTGTTGCGCCGCCTCCGTCGGCTCCTGTCGACCTGCTCGGGATCGAGGTTGCGTGCCGGGCGAGGGTGCGTCGTCAGCTGTGGTGATCGGTGGTGGTGGTGCGTCGACGGGTGATCGTGATCATCGCGACGCCGGCGAGGAGCACCGTCATCGCCAGCGCGAGTTGTAGGCCGGTGTTGCTGCCGGTCTGGGGCAGGGTGGTGGGCCTCGCTGCGCCAGCAGCGGCGCTGACAGCCGTCGCTTTGGCAGCGGGCGCAGCCGGCGCCTCGCTGGCAACCGCAACCGTCGTCGCCGCGGCGGTCGTCGTCGTCGCAGCGTCGGTGGCCGGGGCAGCGATCGCCGGAGCGTCGGTCGTCGGGGCGGCGATCGTCGGGGCGGTCGTCGTCGGCGCGTCGGTCGTCGGGGCGGCCGGTGCCGGCGTGGTGGTCGTGGCTGGTTGGGTGGTGGGAGCCACGCACGCCCGTTGGGTGCCGCTCGTGGACCAGTCGTACATCGTTGGATCGCCTGTCTGACGGTTGGCGTCGATCGCCACCGACCACACATGATCCGCCGTGTCGCTCCATCCGAACGACCTGCTCAACCCGTCACCGAACCCGATGACGGTCGCTGCGCCATCGATGGTCACCGTCACGGTGTTGTTCGATGCCGGGCCCTCGTACTGGGTGAAGTCGACACCCAGTCCCGCACATGACGGGGCCACGGTCGGGTTGTGCGCGGCGCTCGTCCCGGCCGTCGCGGCGATGCCGAGACCGGTCACGCCGACGGAGACGAGTGCCAGCCGTACCCCGTAGTGCCCGCGCCGCGCTGATCTGATGTGGTGGTTCATCGCCTTGACCTTCCGCTGATCGGCTCGTCGTCGGTGACGGGCCTCGTTCGAGCGGTCGGTTTCGCCTTTGCTCCCTGCACGACTCCAGGCGACCAATCATCGTGCAGATCATCACTCCGCACACACAGTCAAACACTCACCGCCACCCGACGCGGCACATCCGACCGCGATGAGCCGAACGACCTACCCCGACCCGACACCCCCCAGCCCACGCCGCGCGCCCGATGCCTCAGCCACCGGCAGCGAACACGCAGTCGGCGTCGAGGACTGGTCGAAGTGCCGACGCGCCGCACGGTTCAAGCGTTGACCTGGCGCACCCGTCGGCACCGCCGGCGGCGACGCCCGCGATCAGGTGGCCCACTCGAGCCCGGCGGTGCGTGCTGCGTCCTCGATGGCCGACACGAGCCGATCGATCGATCCGCCACACGCGTCGAGCCCCTCCGGCCCGAGGAGCAGGACCGTGCCGGTTGCGGTCTGGGCGACGACCGCCGGAGTGACGCCTTCGAGTGCGGCGTGGACCACGTCGGGCTGGTCATCGCGATGGTAGGTGTCGAACGGGACCGGAAGGCCGGCCAGACACGCCTTCCATTCAGACCGCTCCCGAACCAGCCCGTGGGTGATGTCGCAGAGCGCGCAGTGGGCGCGACCCAGACGTGCACCGATCCAGTAGGCGAGCTCACCGCGCAGCGTGCTGTCAGCGTCATAGACACCGACGAGCCTGACGATCCGCAACGGGGGCGAGACTTCGGCGGGCTGCGCCATCAGGACAGCATCGCAGAGCCGACCGTGTGTCCCACTCGCGGCGGGTCCCGGCTCCCGAACACTGCGCATCGCGGCCAGCGCGACGACGAGGCCGAAGATGTGCTCAGCGACGGTGCCCGCCCGGCCTTCGTCGCATCCTTGGTGCTTCGAGCTCGCGTGTAACCTCGACTGCGGGGAGTTGATTCGGGACCCTGCTGTCGTGCTTCGGGCGTCAGCGGCGACGAAGCCGCGCCGCGCTCGGCATCCCGGGACTGGCATCTTGATGAGTCGGCATATCGCACCCGCCAGCACCGGCGCTCGCGACAGGAGCACGAACCCGAGTGAGGAAGACAGCGGTGATCACCGCCACTGACGACGAACGTCTCGCGGCAGCGCTCACCGATGCAGCCACTTCGCTGCCATTCGAGCCGCTGAAGCAGCTGCACGGACTCGTTGCCCACCGCGGGTCGGCCAGACACCCGCGATGAGCGACGTCGAACCATTCACCTCGCGATGGAAACGACGAAGTCGAACCATCCCGACGATGCTGACCGCAACGGTGGTCGGCGTGCTCGGCTCGCCGATGATCATCGCCGCGGCCACAGCCGCCGATCTTGTCAAGCAGCGACGGCGCTTGCCGACCGTTCGCGTCGCACTGTTCGCGATCCAGTACGCGATCAACGACAGCGTCGAGATCGTGCTCGCCCCGATGCTGTGGCTGCTCGCCGGTCTCGGTACCCGCCTCGACCGGCCCGCCTCGATCCGCCGACACGAACGTCTGCAAGCCTGGTCTGTCGTTGTGATGGCCCGCCGCGCCGAACGATTGCTCGGTGTACGCCTCGACCTCGCACCGGGCATCACCGATGTGCTCACCCCTGGGCCGGTGATCGTTCTCTGCCGCCACGTCAACATCGTCGACGCCTCCCTCCCGACGGTGATCTACCAACGTCTCGGCTACCGCACTCGTGGGGTGATCATGGCCGAACTGCTCGTCGACCCAGGCTTCGACCTGATCTACCGCCGCACCGGATCGGTGTTCATCCCCCGCGACAACGGACCCGAAGCGCTCGCGCTCGTCCGCCACCTCCACGGCGGGATGGATTCCTCAACCGCTGTGGTGATCTTTCCCGAAGGCCGCCTGTTCCGACCCGAGCTGCTCAGCCGGTTCCTCGCCAGACTCGACGCCACCAACCCGGAGCGCGGTCGACGACTCGCACCACTCCGCCACGTCCTGCCCCCTCGCCCCGGTGGTGTCCTCGCCCTCCTCGACGCCATCCCCCAGGCCGACGTCGTGACCATCGCCCACGCAGGCCTCGACCTGTACGGCTCGTTCTCCGACCTCGCTCGAGCCGTCCCCCTCGCCGACCCGATCAAGGTCGCCGCGTGGCGCACCCCGGCGACCGACATCCCCGCAGATCCCGACGACCGCATCGCTTGGCTCGATGAACAATGGCTCCGCGTCGACCAGTGGGTCCATGACCACACCAACAACCCATCACACGTGGCAGAGAACAGCGCCACACGACACATCGCTCGATGGTGACAGCTACGGCAGGGTACAAATCCGAGTCGGTGATCCCCGTCAGCCCGCCAGCGGGTACCGCGGGCACGTCGCCCGGTACTCCCCGAGCGAACCGAGGTGCGCGTCCCACTCCTTGCGCGTCAGGTTGCGTCCTGCCGCCGCGCAGGCCGTCGTCACCCACGAGGCCGGGTCGAGGTCGTAGTGGATCACGGGCCCGTCTGCGGGGCCGAAGTAGATGCCGTCGAGCACCTTCGCGGCGCCGTTGGCGTCGCTGACCGCATCCCTGGCCACTCGCAGCGGCACACCGATCCGCGCGCCCGAAGCGATGTCGAACAGCTCGTCGAGACCGGAACCGGTCATCGCGCTGATCCACCGGCCGCCTTCGATGAACACGGCGATGTACAGGCCGCCTCCCCCGTCGAAGGTGCGCAGCACCTTGCCGCTGCGTCCGTCGATCAGTTGCAACTCGTCGCCGACCGCGATTGCGGTCTCGCCGGTGGACGCGAACACGAGCCCCGACACGCCGGGGAACGGTCCGGACACGTCGCCGCCCGTCGCCGCGTCGAGGATCCTGAACGACTGCCCGAGCACGCTGGCGCTGACCAGCTCGCCGTCCCCGCTCCAGTCCGGCGACACGACCGGCGGGCCGCCGAGATCCCGAGTCCAGCGCTCCGTGCGCGTGGCGACGTCGAGGAGGCGCACCTTGCCGTCCGCGCCGGCGATCAGCAGCGACCGGCCGTCCGGCGAGAAGGCGGTGTGGTCATAGCTGGGGATCGGGATGGGCGGTCGTGTCGCCCTGCCGAGCGCGACGTCGATGATCTCGATCCCCGCCAGGCTCGACACGGCGACGAGCGTGCCGTCGGGCGACATGGCCACCGGATCGGCCGGGCCGAAGCCGACGGTCGTCTGCAGCGGTGGCCCGATCGGGAGCAGCGTCGTGGCGTCGACCACGTTCATCGTCGCATCCGGACCGCGCAGCAGCAGCCGCCCCGCAGCTCCGTCGAGCAGACCGGTCGCGACGCGCCCGCCGACGCGTACCTCCGTGCCGATCGCGCTGTGCTCGTCGGGGTCGATCTCGACGAGGCGACCAGACGAGATGCTCATCACCGTGCCGTCGGCGAGCCGGGCCAATGGCATCAGCCCGCGCAGGTCGATGCGTGTCCCGGCCGTCATGTCGGCGCGCACCCGCACGAGACCGCCGGTGGCGGACGCCGCCAACGCCCCGCCGTCGCCGAGGGTGACGAGATCGGACGCCTCACTCAGCAGGTCGGCGACCGGGGCGGTCACGGCCGCGTTGGCGACATCGACGCGCGCAACGCTGCCGCTGAGATTGGCACGCGCACTCGACGCATCCAGTCGCTGGTCGTCGACGAAGCGCAGCACCACCGGCAGCCCGAGCGTCCACGGCACGGCGCGCATCGATGACGTCGACGCGTCGATGAGAGCGAGCGCGCCGCTGTCGAGGGTCGGGCCGGCCTGCCAGGAGACTGCGATCGTGCTCCCCGAGGGGCTGACTGCGAGCGCTGCCAGCGGTGTCTGCGGCGGCACGCCCGGCACGGAGAAGTGGTGGACCGCTTCGGTCGCTCCGGGCGGAACCACGTCCACTTCGGCGCCGTCGACGACCACCAACGAGCCGTCCGGCAGGTAGTCGACCGGTGGGCCGGTCGGGCTGGTCGGTGTCGCGCCGACCTGCACTGCGGGTGCGGCCTCACGTCCGGTCCGCGGATCCCATCGCCGGATCTGGCCGTCCGCTGTGCTCGTCACCAACTCGTCACCGGTCCTGTCGAACGCCAGGAGGTTGCGCCCGTTGGTGGTCAGCGTGATCCCCTTCGGGCGCAGTGTGGACGCGTCCAGAAGCTCGACGCGGTCGTCGAGGGAGAGTGCGAGCAGACCCGACGTCGACGCCACCATGGCGTGCACCCGCTCACCGGCAGGCAATGCGACATCGATGAACCGGCGGATGGCCGGCTGGGCGACGAGTGCTGCGTAGAGCGCGCTGTCGCTCGCCGTGCCCGGCTCGCGCCGCTCGGCCTCGACCGCGAGCAGCATCGCCAGGTCCGACTGCGAGGCCGCCGTCGCCTGGGCCTCGGCCTGCAGACGGCGCAAGTCTGCCTCGGTGCGCAATCCGGCCTCGCGGGTCGCTGCGTTCGCCGCCTGCACGGCCTTCTGATCGGCCACGGATGCGTTCGTGCGCGCCGCAGCGGCGTTCGTCGACGCGGCGACGGCGTTGCGGTCGGCGCGCCGCTGCTGCACCACGGCGACCGCGGCGGCGATCAGCGCGGCGACCAGCAGCACGCCGAGGGCGGCAAGGGCACCAACTCGCCGCCGGTGCGCCGTCGCGGCCCGTCGTTGCCCGTCGCGCAGGAACGAGGTCTCCAGCGGGCCGAGCTCGTTGCTGTGGCGCGCCGCCCAGTCCACGGCCGTCTGCAACCGGCCGCCGCGGTACAGGTCGCCGGGGTCGGCGCCCCGCGCGCTCCAGGTGGCCGCGGCGTCGGCGAGATGGCGGTGGACGCGCAGGTCCTCCCGGTCCGCCTCCAACCATTCACGCAGCCGCGGCCAGTGGCTGATCAGCGCCTCGTGCGCTACTTCGACGGTGGGTTCACGGCTGACCGGGTCGACGTCGAACGTCAACAGCCGCGCCGCCCCGTAGGCGTCGACCACGTCTGCGGGGATGCCGGTCAACTCGCTGCGACGCGCCCGCCGCATGGTGTCCTCGGTCCCCTCCCCGGGCGTGACCAGGCGCCCGAACAGCGTCCGCACGCTGGGACGATCGCGGTCGTCGAGCCGCTCGTGGATCAGTTCCGCCCTGCCGACGATGGCACCGGCGAGGCCGCCCATCTCGCGGTACGCATCCAGCGTCATCGTCGCGCCGTCGCGGTGGTCGAACAGCTCGGTCAGCGCGAACTGCAGGAGTGGCAGACCGGCCGGCTGGGAGATCACGGCGGCGATCAACTCCGCCACGAGCGCCGGCTGGACCCGAACCCCGACCCGCGCGCACGGTGCCGCCATCGCCCGCTCCAGCTCGCCGGGCCCGAGTGGGGCCAGCGGGAACGAGCCGCCCTCGACGAGAGGACCGACCGCGTGATGCGAGAGCGGGCGATCGTACAGGTCGGCGCGGACGGTGGCGACGATCCGCAGCCGGCTCCCGACGACGGTCGCGGCGGTGACCAGCGCGTCGAGGAGCTGATCGCGCGTCGGCGCATCGGTGATCGTCCACAGCTCCTCGAACTGGTCGAGCACCAACACGACCTCGCTGTCGTCGTCGGGCAGGAAGGCCGCGATCGCACCGGCGAGCCGTGCAGGTTGGAGGAGGCGGTCGTGCAACTGCGCGGGCTTGATCACGGCGACCTGAGACAGCGCCTCGGCGATCTCCTCCACCGGCCGCGCTCCCGGCGAGGCGACGGCCACGAGGCAGCGCGCGGCCCGCAGGCGGGGCACCAACCCGGCGCGCACCAGTGAGCTCTTCCCACAGCCAGATGGTCCGACGACGAACACGAAGCGGCGTTCGTGCACGAGTTCGACGAGGCGGTCGATGTCGTCCTCTCGCCCGTGGAAGTCACGGGTGTCGGCCTCGTCGAACGCGCGCAGCCCCTTGTACGGGTTGACGGCCGGATCGGCCGCCGTCCGGGCTGCGTCCGGACAACCGTCGGTGCCGA
>JBBQTN010000025.1:0-36856 GCA_038213195.1 Acidimicrobiales bacterium
AGCTCGATCGATTCGACCACCGGCATTTCCTCCGGCGTCGTGACGACCACGACCCCGGTCGTCGCTGCGTCCTCGAGGATGTCGAGCATCCAGTTCGTCTGGTCACGCACGAGTCCGACCTGCACGAGATCGTTGATCGCCCGAGGCGCAGTGATCTGGCTGACGATGTGTCCGGTCGCTTCGGCGTCGACGACGACCAGGTCGTAGTGCCGCTCGCGGACCTCGTAGCACAGCTTGCCGACAGCGAGGATCTCCTTGACGCCGGGCGCGGCGTCGGCGACGAAGTCGAACGTGCGCGCCAGTGGGCCGATCCGACCGACGAACGGGATGCGCACGAACAGCCGGAGGTACTCGCGCAACGAGTCCTCGGTGTTCATCGTCATCGCGAACAGGCGGGGGCGAACCTCGGTCGGCTCGAACTCGAGTCCACCGACGTCGAACGCGGTGGCGAGCGAGCCCTTCGCGTCCATCTCGCACACCAGCGTCCGTTTGCCCTGGCGCACCGCCGCCTCGGCCAACGCGGCGGCGACCGTCGTCTTGCCCACTCCGCCCTTGCCGGTGACGAACAGCAGCGATCGATCGAGCAGGCCCGGCACGGCCGCCTTCCTACCCGAACGCGCCGTCGGCGAGCCGCACGAGGTACTGACCGTACGGGTTCTTGCTCATCGCCGCGCCGGTGGCGCGCAACGTCTCGGCGTCGATCCAGCCGGCGTTGAACGCGATCTCGTCCGGCGATGCCACCTGCAGGCCCTGGCGGTGCTGGAGGGTGTGCACGAAACCGCCGGCCTCGAGCAGCGAGTCGTAGGTCCCGGTGTCGAGCCACGCGTAGCCCCGCCCGAGGACCTCCATCTTCAGCCGGCCACGGCGCAGGTACTCCGCATTGACATCGGTGATCTCGTACTCGCCCCGTGCCGACGGTTGCAACGCAGCCGCGATGTCGACGACGTGCTCGTCATAGAAGTACAGGCCGGTGACCGCGTAGTTGCTCTTCGGCACGGCCGGCTTCTCCTCGATGCTCAACACCCGTCCGTCCGCATCGATCTCGGCCACGCCGTAGCGCTCCGGATCACTGACCCGGTAGCCGAACACCGTCGCCCCGTCGACGTTCGACTGCGCCCGCCGGAGCAGGTCGACCAGCCCCTGGCCGAAGAAGATGTTGTCGCCGAGGACGAGTGCCGACGGCCCGCCGCCGACGAACTCGGCACCGATCACGAACGCCTGGGCGAGGCCGTTCGGCTCGGGTTGCACGGCGTACTCGAGGCGCAGGCCCCACTGCGAACCGTCGCCCAGCAGGGCGATGAACGGGCCCTGCTCGTGCGGCGTGGTGATCACCAGAACGTCGCGCACGCCGGCCAGCATCAACGTGGCCAGCGGGTAGTAGATCATCGGCTTGTCGTACACGGGGAGCAGTTGCTTGCTCACCCCCCGTGTGATCGGCCACAGCCGGCTGCCGGTGCCGCCGGCGAGGATGATGCCCTTCATCGTCGGACGCAAGGCGCGAACGTCAGCCGCCGAAACCGATCTTGCGATCTGCGTCGGCGGTGCCGAGCTCGATGTACGCGATCTTCGCGGTGACCACGCCGACCTCGCGGCCGCGCCGGTCCTTGAGCCACAGCACGTCGACGGTGCCCGACAGCGCTGCTTCGACCTTGGCGCGGAGCTCGGCGTGGTCGGTGTCGTCAGCGACTTCGAGGTTGATCTCGCGCGGGGCTTGGGTGACGCCGATGCGTACGTCCACAACGGTCCTTTCGGTCGGAGGCGCAGACAGCGTACGGGAGCGCCCGGCTGACTGCGCCCCTGTCCTGAATCGTGGGGATCCTGTCGTTGACGACACGCCCACATCGAGCGGAGGATGAAGGCGTGGCAGTACGTGCGCTCTCCAGCAGGTCGAACCGGACCAGGAACGTCGTGATCCTCGCGTTCGAGGGGCTCCAGTCGCTGGACGCGATCGGTCCGTTCGAGGTCTTCGTCGGCGCGACGAACGTGCTCGCCGGCTATGGTCGGCCGGGATACCGGGTCACGTTGGCGTCGCCCGGCGCGCAGCAGATCACCAGCGAGAGCGGGCTGCGCATCGTCACCGACCCGCTGCCGTCGAGCGACCTCCCGATCGACACGCTGCTGCTGCCCGGTGGCAACGGGGTCCACGCCGCACGAGCCGACGCGAGCCTGATCGAGTGGGTCGTCGCGGCGGCGTCCAGGTCGCGTCGGCTGGCGACGGTGTGCACCGGCACGTTCATCGCCGCCACGGCCGGGCTGCTCGACGGCCGGACCGTCACCACCCACTGGGCCCGTGCGGCCCGGCTGGCGGCCGAGTTCCCGGCGATCGACGTCGACGCCGACCCGATCTACCGTCGCGACGGCAGCGTGTGGACGTCCGCCGGCGTCACCGCCGGGATCGACCTGGCCCTCGCGCTGGTCGAGGACGATCACGGCGCCGATGTCGCCCAGACCGTCGCCAGGTGGTTGGTGATGTTCCTGCACCGGCCGGGCGGCCAGACCCAGTTCGCGACACCGGTGTGGACGCGCCGGGCGGACCGCACCGCGGTGCGCGCCGCGCAGGCGGCGATCGAAGCCGCGCCCGGCGACGACCACCGCGTCCCGGTGCTCGCGGAAGCCGCGTCGATGAGCGCCCGCCACTTCACCCGGCTGTTCACCGACGAGGTCGGCGAGCCGCCCGGGCGGTACGTCGAACGGGTCCGTGTCGAGGCCGCCCGCCGCGCCCTGGAGACCACGTCGACGACGCTCGACGTGATCGCCGACGGCTGCGGCTTCGGCACCGCAGAGACGCTGCGCCGGGCGTTCCACCGCCGGCTCGGCGTCGCCCCCGATGCCTACCGCCGCAGGTTCCGCGTCGCCTGAACCACGCCGGCGATCAACGCCGCCCATCGGCTCGAGCTCCAGCACATCCCGTCACGAAAGGACATCCCATGAAGCAGATCGCGATCCCCGTGTTCCCGCGTTTCACCGCCCTCGACGCCATCGGCCCGTACGAGGTGCTCCAACGCCTGCCCGACTACGAGGTCGTCTTCGTCGGACACGAGCGCGGCACGATCCGCACGGAGAACGGGATGCTCGGCGTCGTCGCCGACGCGACGTTCGAAGAGGTCGCCTCACCAGACATCGTCGTCTTCCCCGGCGGCGTCGGCTCGCGGCCGCTGATGCACGACGAGCGCGTGCTCGACTGGGTCCGCGCCGCGCACGCGACGACGACCTACACGACCTCGGTGTGCACCGGCTCACTCGTGCTCGGCGCCGCACGGTTGTTGCAGGGCCTCACCGCGACGACGCACTGGAGCGTGTACGACGCACTGGCGTCGACCGGCGCGACCCCCGTGGCGGACCGCGTCGACGAGCACCTCGACCGGCGGATCATCACGTCGGCCGGCGTGTCCAGCGGGATCGACATGGCGCTGCGCCTCGTCGAGCTGATCGCCGACGCGACCGCTGCCAAGGCGATGCAGCTGATGATCGAGTACGACCCGCAGCCACCGTTCGACTGCGGTTCTGCAGCGAAGGCCGACGACGTCGTCATGGCCAGGGTGCTGGAGTACTCCGCCGCGCGTCAGTGAAGCGGCACGGCGCGCAGCAACGCGGCGTGGCCGATCAGACGGTGGTGGCGCAGAACGTGTCGCCGTGGGGCAACGACGACTCGGTGTTGACGTCGGTGTCGCCGTACAGCGCGCCCAGCATGCCCTTGACCATGCCGCGGTCGACGGCGCAGACCACGGGGTGCTCGATGGCGACATCGCCGAACGGGCAGTGGTTGCTGATGATCCGCAGCTGGTCGTTGCGCTGGTCGGTGTGCGCGGCGAAGCCGTGCGCGGTGAGCGCGTCGGCGACGGACTGCATCGCCGAGCGCAGCGAGCGCTGACCGACGGCGAGCGTGGCGTCGGCACCACGCGGGCCGGTGAGCGACAGGGCCATCGCCCGGCCGTACTCCTGGCCGACCTCCTCCGCCATCGCCTGGGCCTGGTCAGCGGGCAGCAGCCCGAGAGCGCGGCCGAGCAGCGACAGCACCAGGTCCTCGCTGCGGATCGGGACGTCGACGTCGGTGTCGCCGGCGGCGCGGTAACGCTTCGACGGGCGACCGGCACCTGCCCCACCGCCGCGGCCGGCGGCGACCTCCAGGTAGCCGCCGGCGGCGAGCTTGTCGAGGTGGTGGCGGGCGACGTTGGGGTGCAGGCCGAACCGCTTGGCCACCTCTGCAGCGGTGACCCCGGCGTCGTCGTCGCGGGCGAACAGGTAGATGCCGCGCCGCGTCGGGTCACCGAAGGCGTCGGTGATCGCCGACACCGTGGCCGTGAACGAACCCGACGGGATCGAACTGCTCCGGTTCGAACTGCTCCGGTTCATCCCCACGCCGATATTCTACCTATCTGCGTAGTGGTAATTCGCCCCGCGCACCTCGCCGCATGCTCCGCCACCTCCGCAGACGATCCCCCGCAGAAAGGGACTCCATGCCCATCGCGACCAACGAGCAGATCATCGACGCGCTCCGTCCCGTGCAGGACCCGGAGCTGCACCGCTCCATCGTCGATCTCGGCATGGTCCGCGACGTCACCCTCGCCGCGGACGGGACGCTGCGCGTGCTGATCGCGCTGACCGTCGTCGGCTGCCCGTTGCGCAACGAGATCCAGACGCGGGTGACCAATGCGGTGATGCCGCTCGACGGCGTGTCGTCGGTGGCGCTCGACTTCACGGTGATGACGGACAAGGAGCGCGAGGACCTGCGGATCAAGCTCCACGGCGACGCCGGGTCCACGGCAGGGCAGGGTCAGGCGCACGGCCACGCCGAGGGCCGCAAGGTGCCGTTCAGCGAGACCGGCACGAAGACCCGGCCGCTGTTGTTCTCCTCCGGCAAGGGCGGTGTCGGCAAGAGCAGCGTCACCGTCAACCTCGCCGTCGCGCTGGCCGCGCAGGGCTACTCCGTGGGCGTGGTCGACGCCGACATCTACGGCTACTCGGTCCCGCGGATGCTCGGCACGGAGGACCGCGAGCCAACGATGATCGACCAGATGCTGCTCCCGCCGGAGAACTACGGCGTGCGCTGCATCTCGATCGGCTTCTTCGTGCCAGAGGGCCAGGCGATCATCTGGCGCGGCCCGATGCTGCACAAGGCGCTCGAGCAGTTCCTCACCGACGTGTACTGGGACGAGCCCGACTTCCTGCTCGTCGACATGCCCCCCGGCACCGGGGACATCGCCCTGAGCCTCAGCCAGTACCTGCCGCGTGGCGAGGTGTACGTCGTCACCACGCCGCAGCCGGCGGCGCAGAAGGTGGCCAGGCTCAGCGCGGCGATGGCCGACAAGGTGCACCTCCCCGTGAAGGGGATCATCGAGAACATGAGCTGGTTCACCGGTGACGACGGCAAGCGCTACGAGCTGTTCGGGGCCGGCGGCGGTCAGGCGCTCGCCGACGAGCTCGGGGTGCCGTTGCTCGGTCAGCTGCCGCTCGTCACCGAGCTGCGCGAGGGTGGCGACGACGGCCGCCCGATCACCGCGGTGCACCCCGACAGCGAAGCGGCGCAGGCGTTCCAGGCCATCGCCCGACGGATCGCGACGGAGCTGAAGCCGAAGAAGGTGTTCAGCCCGAGCCTCAAGATCATCGGCTGACGCACCGCGCAAGGACGTGCCCCGCCGCCGAAGCGTCCCGTGCCGGGCGCCTACCATGGGCGACGATGTCCGAGATGCCACCTCCCCCGCCTGCGATGGGTCCGCCACCCGGCTACGTCGCCTACGGCGATGTCGGGGCGGTGAACCGGAGCCTGCAACGCATCGGTGGTTTGGCCAAGGCGCTGTGGATCCTGCTGCTGATCTACGTCGTCCTCAGCCCGCTGAACATCCTGGCGACGATCCAGGTCTCGCGCAAGGCCAAGCAGTTCGCGGACAACCAGATCAGCAAGGACAGCTTCGCCAGCGCATCGCGGGTGAACATCGGCAGCATCGCCGGCTACCTGGTGATCCCGATCGCAGTGCTGACGATCATCTGGATGTTCCGGATGGCCAGCAACGTGCGCGCCCTCGGCCGGCCGGGGCTGCGGTTCGCGCCGGGGTGGGCGATCGGCGGTTGGTTCACGCCGCCGTGTGTGGTGTACGCCGTGCCGTGGCTGATGTTCCGCGAGCTGTGGAAGGCCAGCGCCCCTGATGTCGGTCCCGGCGACCCGAGCTGGCGTGATCAGCAGGTACCGGGGATCGTCAACGTGTGGTGGGTGTGCTACGGCCTCGTGCCCTTGCTGGGGATCTTCTCCGCCGCCGGGATCGTCTCGCAGCTGCGCAACACGAGCGACAGCGACAAGCGGCTGCACGACCTCGCCGACCAGCTGCACAAGTACCTGCCGCTGAACCTCGCGATCGCCACGGTCGGGATGCTCAGCGGCGTCGTCTACCTGCTGCTCGTCCGGCAACTCTCAGCCAGGCACATGCAGGCCACGCGCGAATCCTGAGCCGCGATGTTGTACCTGGTGCGCCATGCCAAGGCGGGCGACCGCCACGACTTCCACGGTGCCGACGAGCTGCGTCCGTTGAGCAAGGCCGGCCAGCGCCAGGCGGCCGCGATCGCCCGCAAGCTCGCCAAGCGCGGCCCGACCGTGCTGCTCAGCAGCCCGTTCCTGCGCTGCGTGCAGACCCTCGAACCTCTCGGTCACCTGCTGCGCGAGCCGGTCCACGTCGACGACCGCCTCGCAGAGGGATCCGGGTTCGGGGCGGTGATCGAGCTGTTCGCCTCGCTGCCGGACGGCGCCGTGCTGTGCAGCCACGGCGACGTGATCCCGGAGGTGATCGACGCACTGGTCCGCCGCGGGTGCGAGCTCGCCTCGGAGCCGCAGTGGAGCAAGGCGAGCACGTGGGTGCTGCACCGCGAGGACGACGTGTTCACGTCCGTCAGCGCGTGGCCGCCGCCGGGGACGTGAGCCGCTACGACGTAGTCGTCGATGCCGGGTCGAGCGACGCCAGCACCGGGTCGACGAGCTGGTGGATCAGCGCCGGCGGGTCGTTGGCCTCGCACGTCGTCAGCTCGCTCCGGGCGGCGATTGGGTCGGGAGGGGCGACGAACTCGGCGAGGGCGACGCCGAGCAGGCAGTGGGCGTCCGGGTAGCTCGGGTCCGTGGCGATCGCCCTGCGGATCTGGGCGACGCCGACGTCGACGACCGACGACTGCTCGGTCTGCACCCCTGAGGTGACGATCAGCCATCCGGCGTAGGTGGTCGCCTCGACGTTCGTCGGGTCGAGCTGGAGCACGCGCTTGTACGCCTCGATCGCCGCGTCGGCGTTCTGCTCGGCGAACGCGACCCGCGCCGCGGCCAATTCCTGGGTGATCTCGTCGGCGGGCAGCAGCTGCCCCCCGGCGTCGGTGCGCTGGCCGGAGTAGTGCGCGACCATCCATCCCGCCAGTGCCGCGAGCGCGAGGGTCAGTGCGACGACGACTGCGATCACCTGCGGCCGCCTGCGCTTGCCGGGCAGGGCGGCGCGCCCGTTGTCGATCTCGCGCAGCACCGCTGCGGCCCGCGCGACGTAGCCGTCGTGCAACGTCGCGAAGTCGTGCTCGTCGACGTCGCCGGCGGCATGCTCGCGTTCGAGGTCGCCGAGCGAGCGCAACAGGAAGCGCCGCTCCTCCTCCAGTTCGGCGAGTCGGTCAGGGTTCATCGGCGGCCTGCTCGGGCTCGTCGGGTTCTGTCCGCGCTTCGTGCTCTGCTGTCGCCGCCCGCTCGACGGGCACCTCGGGTTCAGCGGACGCGGCCGGCTCGTGCGGTGGGTCGGGGTCGCCGGCGTCGTGGGCCAGCGCAGCGGCCACCAACGCTCGGTCCGCGTCGTCGGGGATGGTGTCGGCGGCGAGTCGCCATCGTCGGAACGCGAACGCCAGCCCGACGACAGCACAGACCAGCGCGGCAACGGGCAATGCCCACACCAGCGCGTCGAGGCCCGACGACTTCGGCACGAGCAGCACCCGCGCCCCGTAGCGCTGGGCGATGTACGTGATGATCTGCGTGTCACTGAGGTTGGTCTGAGCGATCTGGGCCTTGATCTCGGTGCGGATCGCGTCCGAGTCGCTGTTGCGCGACTCGAACACGCTCTCGCCGGCGCAGATCGGGCAGGCCAGGCGCGAGCTGATGTCCTCGAGGCGCTCGTCCGGGGTGCGCGGGCCCGTGTCGTGGGTGGATCCGACGGCGAGGAAGCCGGCCACGACCAACACGAGCAACACCCAACCGGGCCAGCGCTTGAGCTGACGCTGCCAACTCAAGCAGTGGACCCCGTTGTCGACTCCTCGTCGCGCAGCTGCTGGAGAGTGGCCGACAGTGAATCGGCGGTGATCACCGTCGGGATCCGGGCGACGATCAGCCCCTGCGGATCGACGATCCACGTCTCGGGCACCTGCGCCACCCCGAGTGAGACGGCGATCTTGCCGTCGACGTCGTCGACGACCGGCCAGCCGCCGCCGTTGTCGGCGAACCAGGCGCGCACGTCGGACTGCCGATCGGCGCCCCACGTCATCGTGTACAGCTCGGCGCCGGCGAGGCCCAGCGATTGCTGCTGCTGGGAGAACTTGACCAGCTCGGGATGCTCGGCCTTGCACGGCAGGCAGGTGGTGTTGAAGAAGTTGAGGACCACCCAGCTGCCCTTGCGCCGGCTGAGATCGAACGGCTTGCCGTCGAGCGTGGTGCCGACGATCTGCGGGGCCGGCTTGTCGACCGCGAAGCTCGACACCGAGTCGCTGCTGCTGGTGTCGCTCGTGGCGAGCACGACGAACAGCGCGCCGACCACCAGCGCGACGGCCAGCGCGATGAACGGCGCCAGTCGACGGCGGCGTCCGCGTGGCTGTCCGGCGCCTCCAGGGTCGGGGCTGGGATCGCCGGTCGGAGGCGCCACCGAGTCCGGCGTCTCCTCAGACATCGACCGGCACGCGTTCGGGGATCGGCGCGGAGACGGGATCGGTGGGTCGGCGGCGACGTCCCGGGAACGCGGCGAGCACGGTCCCGGCCGCCATCAGGATGCCGCCGATCCACAACCAGACGATCATCGGCTCGACCGCGACCTTGATCAATGCGGTCGTGTCGCCGGCCTGCGGCGTGCCTTCCAGGGTGAGGTAGAGGTCCTCGGCGAGGCTGCTCTTGACGCTCGGTGTCGGCACCGTGAGGCCGAAATTGAAGTACGTGGTCTGGCGCGGCGCGTACGCCTTGCCGCCGTCGATCTTCACCCCGGCGCGCACGCCGCCCGATCGGGCGTCGGTGAACGCAGTGACGTCGACGAGCTCGAACGTGTGCCCGTCGTACGACGCCGGCTGACCCGCTGTGAGCCGCAGCTCGCTGACCCGGCTGAAGCTGTTCGACGCGGCGAGGGCGACGGCGATGATGATCACCCCGAGGTGCACGATCATCCCGCCGTTGGCCCGCCCGACCAGCCCGCGCCATCCCTGGCGGCGGGAGGCGAGCAGTAGCTGGCGCACGGCGGCACCCGCAGCGAACCCGCCGAGCGCGAACGCGACGAGCGCCCACAGGTCGTTCGCGCCCAGGAACACGCTGCAGGCCAGTGCTGCCGCTCCGGCCCACGCCGGCCAGAACAGCCGATCGCGGAGCAGTTGCTGGCTGGCCTTGCGCCACGGCAGGACCGGCGCGATCGCCATCAGGAACAGCAGGGTGATCCCGATCGGCATGCTCAGACGGTCGAAGAACGGCGCGCCGACCACGATCCGCCGGTTCTGCAGCGCCTCGACGATCAGCGGGAACACGGTGCCGAGCAGCACGACGAACGCGAACACGGTGAAGATGACGTTGTTGGCGAGGAACGCTCCCTCACGCGAGACCGGCGAGTCGATCGCGCCCGGCGACCGCAACCGGTCGCCACGCCAGGCGATCAACCCCAGCGAGACCACGACGATCACGCCGAACGCGCCGAGCAGGTACGGACCGATCGTGCCGTTGCTGAACGCGTGGACGCTGGCGATCACGCCGCTGCGGGTCAGGAAGGTACCGAGGATCGTGAGCGAGAACGTCGCCATCAGCAGGCTCAGGTTCCACACGCGGAGCATCCCCCTGCGCTCCTGGACCATCACGGAGTGGATGTACGCGGTGCCCGTCAGCCACGGCAGGAAGCTGGCGTTCTCCACCGGGTCCCAGCCCCACACGCCGCCCCAACCGAGCACCTCGTAGCTCCACCAGCCGCCGAGGATGATCCCGATCGTGAGGAAGCCCCACGCGAACAGCGCCCACCGGCGGGTCTCCATCAACCACCCCTCGCCGAGGCGGCCTGTGACGAGCGCACCGATCGCGAATGCGAACGGCACGGTGAAACCGACATAGCCGAGGTACAGGATCGGCGGGTGGAACAGCACCAAGATGTGGTTCTGGAGCAGCGGGTTCGGCCCGAGGCAGCACTTGGTGAAATCCGGCGCCGAGGCGCTCTTGAACGCGTCGGTCGGACCGAAGGAGAGGAAGAAGAAGAACGCCGAGACGACGAACATCGTCACCATCGCCCACGCGACGAGCGGGTCGTCGATGCGCTTGCGGTACTTGCGCATCACCGCCGCGGTGTAGCCGGCGAGCACAAGGACCCACAGCAGGATGCTTCCCTCGAGCGCGCTCCACAGCGCGGTGACGTTGAACAGCGCCGGCGTCGTGCGCGAGCCGACCTGCTGCACGTAGGCGAGGCCGAAGTCACGGTTGATCAGCGCCCGCTCCATCGTCGCGAACGCCGCGATCGCGGCGCCGAGGCACAGCCACGCGTAACGGTGCACGGTGTGGAGGATGACGCGGTTGCCCGTCCGCAGCGCGGTGACGATCGCGAATGCGCCGAACAGCGCCGAGACGAGCCCGACGATCAGCGCCGCGTGGCCGACGACACCATTCAGGCTGACGTTTGCGAACATGCCGCTGACTCGACCTTCCCGGTGGCAGGATCGAGCCGGTCCGGATGGTCGGCCGTGTAGGTCGCCGAGTGCTTGACCTCGATCTCGGTCCCGTCGAACTGGCGACCGCCGCTGACGTTCTCGACCTTGCCGTGGATGACGACCGGGATGCACTCCTGGAAAAGGTCGACCTGTCCACCCTCGTAGTGCACCGGCATCGTCACGCCGCCGAAGGAGATCGAGAAGAACGTGACCTCGCCGTCGCGGCGGATGGTGCCCTGGTCGACGGTGCCCTGGATGCGCAGCTCGCGCCCGACCGTGCAGCCCGACTTCGTGCCGATCTCATTGACGTTGCAGTAGTAGTCGATCGCCGAGCTGAGGAACTTGGTGACGGCGATCGTGCCGGCGATGAGCACGAGGGCGAGCACGATCATCGCCGCCCACGGACGCTTGCGATGGGGTGGCGCCTGGGGCACCTCGACGTCGCTGAGCGTGCGCGGGCTCAGGTCCATGGGCGATCCTCGGGGGGCAGCCGGCGGGCGAGGCTGCGCGCCCTGCGGAACATCGCTGCGACGAGCAGGCCGATGCCGCCGAACGTGGCGACGTAGCAGACGATCACGAACGCCGTCTGCATCAGCGTGCTGCTCCCGACGCGGCCGCGTCGACCTGGGTCGTGCCCTCCCGGCGCCGCTCCGCCAGCGCATCGTCGAGGCCGCGATCGTCGAGCGCGTCCTGCATCGCCATGACCCGCTGGCGGTGCAGCACCAGCCACACGTAGAGCATCGTGAACACGATCATGCCGATGAAGAAGCTGAACATCATCAGCCCGCTGAGCTTGCCGTTGGTGACGGTCTCACCCTGGTGCAGCGGCCGCCACCAGGTGACGCTGAAGTGCACGAGTGGGATCTCCAGCACGGCGAGCATCGCGATGACCGCGCTGCGCCGGGCGCGTTGCTCGTGGCTGCCGCCGAGGCCGCGCACCGCGAGGTAACCGACGTAGGTGACGAACAGGAACGCTGTGGTCGTGACCCGCGAATCCCACACCCAGTAGGTGCCCCACGACAGACGTCCCCACAGGCTGCCGGCGAGCAGGGTGATTCCCATGAACAGCACGCCGACCTCCGCGCTGGCTCCGGCGATGCGATCCCAGGTGAGGCTGCGGGTGCGCTTCCACGAGTAGGCCGCGCTGGCGACGGCGGTGACGACGAACGCGAGATAGGCCAGCCAGGCGGTCGGGACGTGGATGTAGAGGATCCTCACGCCCTTGCCCTGCACTGCGTCGTTGGGCGAGAAGAACAACCCGAACGCGACGAACCACACCAGCCCGACGAGGATCGCCAGGCCGAGCGCACGCGAGAACTTGGTCGACGTCGGACCGCCGCCGAGCGGCAGAACCGTGGCGACGGACGTTGCGCTGGCGGTCGTTCGTCCGCGGCGCTCGCTCACTGGTCGTCCATCAGTGCGCCGAAGGCGAGCGACCCGCCGATGCCGAACACCGCGGCGAACGTGACGAGCAGCGCGACCCATGCCCATCCTTCGCGCATCGATGTTCCTCCTACATGCAGCGACGCCTGCGTCGCTCGTGTTGCACCGATCAGGACTGGTGCCACCACCGGCAGCAGCAGCAGCGGGAGCAGCGTCTCGCGGCCGGTGGTCCCGGCAGCGAGACCGCCGTAGATCGTACCGACGAATGCCAGACCACATGTAGCGGCCACCAGGGTGACCGCGAGCAGGCCGAGCCCGGCGAGGTCGAGGTGGAGGTGCTCCCCGGAAGCGCCGCTCGCCGGCTGGTAGAGGATGATTGCCGTCGCGACGAGCAGCACCTGCAGGACGAGCAGCTGGACGACGAGCGCCGCCGTCTTGCCGAGGAAGATGCCGGCCGGACGCACGCCGGCGACCTGCAGCGCGTCGAGCGCGCCATCGGCGGTCTCGATCGCGAACGATCGCTGCACGACGATCAACAGGCTGAACATCGTCGCCAGCCACACCAGGCCGGGGGCGACGCGCGAGAGGATGTCGTCGGCATCGAGAGCGAACCCGAACAGCACCAGCACCACGGCGGCGAACGGGACAACCTGGTTGAGCACGACCCGACTGCGCATCTCGATGCGCAGGTCCTTGCCGGCCATCACCTTGGCGACGCCGAGCGTCGTCATCGCTCCACCTCAGATCGCGCAACGCTCCGGTCGACGGCGACGTCGACGGCCTGGTCGCCGGGACGGCGTTGGGCGATGGCCTGGTCGCGGGGCCGGCATTGGGCGAGACCGCCGGCGACGTCGATCACCCGGGTGGCCAGGTTGCCGGTGCGCTCCAGCTCATGGCTGGCCACGACGACGGTCGCCCCCGCGGACACGGCGGCGCGCAATGTGGCGTCGAGCTCGTCGCGACCGTCGGCGTCGAGTCCAGCGTGCGGCTCGTCGAGCAGCCACAGCTCGGCGCGCCGGGCGACGAGGCAGGCGAGCGCGGTGCGCCGCTTCTGCCCGGCCGAGAGCTGCCCGACCTTGACCGACGCGAGCCGGCCGTCGAGCCCGAGCCGGGTCATCGATGCCTCGATCTCCCCGCTCGTCGCGCCGACCGTCGAGCCCCAGAAGCGCACGTTCTCGCGCACCGTGAGATCGGCGTACAGCCCATTGGTGTGGCCGAGCAACCCGACCTTGGCGCGCACGGCTGCGCGGTCGGTGGCGAGGTCATGGCCGAGCACGGTCCCCGAACCACGCTCCAGACCGATGAGTCCCGCGCACAGGCGCAGCAACGTCGTCTTCCCGGCGCCGTTGGGCCCGCGCAGGAGCACGATCTCGCCGCGTTCGACGGTCAGCGTGGCCCCCGCCAACGCAGGGAAGCGGCCCAGCACGGCGACCGCCTCAACGAGTTCGATCACCGGGTCCATTCCGGCAGCTGACGCTAATGCCTCGTGCGCACGACGGCCCAGCGGCGACTCCCGCCGCGTCGGACGCGGCGGCCTCGGCGGGCCGGCCGGAGGGTTCGCCGAGCTCCCGTGCCGCCCAGCAAGGGAGCCAGATGGGCGCGCCGTGTGCCACGGCTTGGCACAACCCGCGCCCACGCCAGCCAGATGGGCGCGCCGCGTGCCACGGCTTGGCACAAACCGCGCCCACACCAGCCACGCCGAGGAGCGGCGACTCGGGTCGCCCACACCACGGCGCCAGCGGCGAACGGGTATCGGTCACGACACGCCGGGGCGTCGCGGAGCGGCCGGACGGGTCGCGGAGTCGAGCGGTAGCGTCCGGGAGGTGCCGCCGCCTGCATCACCGCCCGCCCGGCCGCCGGCCAACGACCCGGTGCGGATCCGCCGTGCGCAGGTTGCGAAGTGGACGCTGCTCGCCAACCGGATCGGGTACCTGCTGTGGGCGGTCGCCATCGCGACGTTCGTCATCGGGTTCGCAGTCGGGTTCTCGAGCGGGGTCGCGACGGTCGTGATCGTCGCGCTCGTCGCCGGCTCTGTCCTGCTCGCGCCCTCGATCATCCTCGGCTACGCGGTCAAAGCAGCCGAGCGGGAAGATCGCGAACACGGTGTCTGACAGTCCGACGGCGGCCACGCTCAAGCGTTTCACCCGCCGCCACGCTCGCTCTGCCGGTCGCGGCTCCGTCGGTTACTGTCGGGTAACCACCTATGACCGCACGACTCTCCGCACCTGCCCGCCGCGAGCAGATCCTCGACGTCGCCGTCCAGGTGTTCGCCCGCAACGGCTTCCACGGAACGTCGATGAATGATGTCGCCGAGGCTGCAGGCGTCACAAAGCCCGTGCTGTACCAGCACTTCGACTCGAAGCAGGATCTCTACCTGGCGTTGCTCGGCGAGGTCGGCAACCGGCTGCTGAACAGGATCACCAAGGCCACGGCGGGTGCGACCAACGGGCGGGAGATGACTGACCTGGGCTTCCGGGCCTACTTCCGGTTCGTTGCCGAAGACCACGACGCGTTCCTCCTGCTGTACGGCAGTGGCGCCAGCCGCAACGAGGAAGCCACCGCCGCAGTGCGCGTCCTCACCGCCGAGGCGGCCAAGGCGATCAGCCCGCTGATCGCCATCGACATCGATCCGGTCCACCGCAGGGTGCTGGCGCAAGGCCTGGTCGGAATGGCCGAGGGCGTCAGCCGGTTCCTGGTCGAGCTCGGCGACGACTTCGACCCCGACGAGCTCGGCCAACGGGTGGCTGACCTCGCCTGGGCCGGCCTCCGCGCCGTCCGCCCCGAATCGGCGTAAGGGGAGCGCACCGGAACCGTTGGGTCCACGCCGCAGCCGTTCCGGACAACGACGTGCGCTCCGGGTCCGTCGCGACGAGCCGCGGCCCGCAGCCAGTCCGGACCACGACCTCCCGGTACGGCCCGGACGGGACCGGCAGTCCGGGGCTGGGCCGGCGTCTGCGACGGTCGGTCAGCTGCGCACCGCCCACCCCCGGTAGCCCTCGACGAAGCCGGCGCCGCGCAGCGCATCGACTGCAGCCGGGTCCGTGGCGATGGGCTCGCCGTTGATCTTGCGCACCTCGACGCTGCGCGCCCGACCTTCCTTCACCAGCACCGCCAGCGCCTCCGTCCACCCCACGTCCGTGGACGCGGCCGGGAACGTCACGACGTGTCCCGACCTCCTGTCGAACCAGATCAGTGCGACACCTGCGCGCAGCACCACGGCCGCACCCGCGGCGCGCGCCGGCCGGCCGGGCGTGTCCGGCCACGCGATCGCCGCGCCGTACGGCTGGGCCGGATCCGTCGCGGCCAGCACGACGGGAGCGGGCACGCTCTCGGGGTGCAGCTCCCGATCGGGCGCCTCACGGGCGGACCGGAGCCGATCGACAGCGCCGGGCATCGCGAACTGCGCCGCGCCGAGGCCGTCCACGAAGTAGCCACGGCGCACCTGGCCGCGCTCCTCGAGCACCTTCAGCACCCCGTAGACCGCCGCGTAGCCGCCGTGCACGCCCTCGGCGAGCACCGCCTCGCGGGTGACGACGCCGTAGCGCTCCAGCAGCTGCAGCGCCATCGCGTGCGCTGCTTCGGTTGCGCTGTGCGGCGGGTGCAGCAACGGCGCGACGAGGCTCCACCGTCCCGCACCCGTCGGCGGGCCGATCCGGGTCAGCCGGCCCGGCCGGGGGCGGCCGCGCAGCGCTCCCGTCGCCGCCTTCGGCGAGCGCTTGCTGCCGAGCAGCGCGCGCACGGGGGCGAACGAGTCGTTGGTCACCTCGCCGGCCCACACCCGGTCCCACAACGCGGCGAGCAGCTCGCCGTCGGTGGCGCCGGGAGCGGCGCTGCGCAGCTGGTTCCAGAAGCTGGCGCCACGCTGTTCGAGCTGGGCGCGGATCGCGTCGTGGAGCATCCCTTCCGGCGGGCTGTCGACCTCGACGGCCGAGGCGAGCAATGGCAGCTGATCGGCGAAGTACAACCGCACCCTGCCGTCGTTGGCGCCGAGCGCTCCTGCGCCGACCCACACCACGTCGCCAGCGGTGCACAGCTCGTCCAGGTCGCTCAGCCGGTAGCCGGCCAGCCGTGCCGGGAGCACCTCGGTCTCCAGCGCAGATGCCACCAACGCCGCGCCCTGGAGCTGCCCGAGCGACTCGACCAATGCGTCCATGCCGCGGCGGTCGCCGGGGACCCCGTGCCACGCCTGGACGAACCGCGCGTACGCGTCCTGGCCGACCGGCTCGATCTCCCGGCGCAGTGCGGACAGGGAGCGACGGCGGAGCTGGCGGAGGACCTCGACATCGCACCACTCCCGCGACGTGCCGTGCGGACGGAACTCGCCGCGCACGATGCGGTCCTCGGTCTCGAGCGCGGCCAGCGCGCCGGCGATCCGCTCCACCGGCAGGCCAAGCCGGCGGGCCACCTCGTCGGCGAGGAACGGGCTGTGCGTGCGCGCGTAACGCGCGACCAGCGACTCGAGCGGGTGCGCCACCGGCTCGGTGAACGCCTGCGGCAGGCCGAGCGGGAGGTTGCAGCCGAGGGCATCGCGGTAGCGGGCGGCGTCTTCGGCGGCGATCACCCGCTGCTCGCTCGCAACCGCCACGCGCACGGCCCTGCGGTCGCGGACCAGCTCCGCGAGCCACGCAACCGCGTCTCCCTCTGCGCGCAGATCGGCCTCGGCGTCGTCGAGGTCGCCGACCCTGCGCAGCACGTCGTGCAGCTCGTCGGCGGACCGGGCGCGGCGGCCGTCGGTGAGGCACTGCAGCTCGAGCTCGACGTCGGCGAGGACGCCGGGGTCGAGCAGCTCGCGCAGCTCCTCGGCACCGAGCAGGTCACGGAGCAGGTCGCGGTCGAGCGCCAACGCAGCGGCGCGCCGCTCAGCCAGCGGGGAGTCGCCCTCGTACATGTAGGCAGCGATCCAGTTGAACAGCAGGCTCGAGGCGAACGGCGACGCCTTCTGGGTGTCCACGCTGACGACGCGCACCGCCCGGCTGCGCAGCTGACCGAGCACCTCGCGCAGCGCGGGCAGGTCGAACACGTCCTGCAGGCACTCGCGCGACGTCTCCAGCAGGATCGGGAAGCTGGGATACTTCGACGCCACTGCGAGCAGGTCGGCGGCGCGCTGGCGCTGCTGCCATAGCGGCGTGCGCCGATCCGGCCGACGACGTGGCAGCAGCAGCGCCCGCGCTGCGCACTCGCGGAACCGGGCCGAGAACAGTGATGTCTGCGGCAACGTCGTGACCACCAGCTCGTCGATCTCGTCGGGATCGATGATCAGCTCGGCGAGGGGCACCTCATCGGCCGACTCGGGCAGGCGCAGCACGATGCCGTCGTCGCCCCACATCGTCTCGACCGGCATGTCGAAGCGCTCCATCAGCCGGCGCTCGATGGCCATCGCCCACGGGGCGTGCACCGGCGTGCCGAACGGGCTGAGGATGCACACCCTCCAGTCGCCGATCTCGTCGCGGAACCGCTCGACGACGACGGTGCGGTCGTCGGGCACGACCCCGGTGGCCGCGGCCTGCTCGTCGAGGTAGAGCAGCACGTTGTTGGCCGCGAACGCGTCCAGCGCATACCGGTCGGTGAGCTCGGCGAGCGCGGTGGCCGCCGGCATCGCGCGCACCTCGCGCTGGAACGCCCCGAGGGCGCGGCCGAGCTCGAGCGGCCGGCCGGGCCGGTCGCCGTGCCAGAACGGCATCTTCCCCGGCTCGCCGGGGGCCGGGGTGACGATGACGCGCTCGAAGGTGATGTCCTCGATCCGCCACGTGGTCGCGCCCAGCAGGAACGTCTCCCCCGGCCTGCTCTCGTAGACCATCTCCTCGTCGAGCTCGCCGACGCGGCTGCCGTCGGGGAGGAACACGCCGAACAGGCCGCGGTCGGGGATCGTGCCGCCGCTCGTGACCGCGAGGCGCTTGGCCCCGTCGCGGGCACGCACCGTGCCGGCCACCCGGTCCCACACGATCCGCGGTCGCAGCTCGCTGAACTCCTCGCTCGGGTAGCGGCCGGCGAGCAGGTCGAGCACGTTGCCGAGCAGCTCGTCGCTCAGCTCGGCGAAGCACGCGCAACGGCGGACGAGCGCGGCCAGCGCGGCGACGGGGCAGTCCGGGGTCATCGCCACGTGGGCGACGATCTGCTGGGCGAGCACGTCGAGCGGGTTGCGCAGGAAGCGGGTTGTCTCGATCAGCCCGTCGATCATCCTGCGCGCCACGACGGTGGCCTCCAGCAGGTCGCCACGGTGCTTGGGGTAGATCGAGCCCTTGCTCGGCTCGCCGACGGAATGGCCGGCACGACCGATGCGCTGCAGCCCCCGCGACACGGCACCCGGCGACTCGACCTGGATGACCAGATCCACCGCGCCCATGTCGATGCCCAGCTCGAGCGAGCTGGTGGCGACGATGGCGCGCAGCTGGCCGCGCTTGAGCTGGTCCTCGATCACGATCCGCTGCTCGCGAGCCAGCGAACCGTGGTGGGCGCGCACCAGCTCACCGGTCGGTGACTCGATGCCCTCCTCCTCGGCCAGCTCGTTGAGCTTGGCCGCCAACCGCTCGGCCAGGCGGCGGGCGTTGCAGAAGATGATCGTCGTCTTGTGGGCGAGCACCTGCTGCAGGATCCGCGGGTAGATGCTCGGCCAGATGCTGCCACGGGTCGCCGCCGCCGTCGCTCCGGGAACGGGCGAGGGCCCGGGGGCGGTCTGCAGGTCGCCCATGTCCTCCACCGGGACGACCACCTCCACCTCGAGCTGCTTGCGTACGCCGGCGTCGACGATCGACACGGGCCGCAGCGCGCCGCCGGCATCGTGGCCGCCGAGGAAGTGGGCGACCTCCTCCAACGGCCGCTGCGTGGCCGACAGCCCGATCCGCTGCGGCGGCCGGACGGTGATCTCCTCCAGCCTCTCCAACGAGAGCATCAGGTGGGCACCGCGCTTCGTGGTGGCCATCGCATGGATCTCGTCGATGATCACGGTGTCGACGTTGACCAGTGTGTCGCGAACGTTCGACGTGAGCATGAGGTACAGGCTCTCCGGCGTCGTGATCAACAGGTCGACCGGGCGGCGGGACAGCGCCTGGCGGTCTCGTGCCGAGGTGTCGCCCGTGCGCATCGCCACAGAAGGGGCGCGGAACGGCACGCCGAGGCGCTCGGCCGCGAGTGCGATGCCCATCAGCGGGGCGCGCAGGTTCTTCTCGACGTCGAACGCGAGGGCGCGCAGCGGCGAGATGTAGAGCACGCGGGTGCGCGCCTTCGCGTCGGCCGCCTCCGTGGTGACCAACCGGTCGATCGAGGCGAGGAACGCGGTGAGCGTCTTGCCACTGCCGGTCGGTGCGCAGACGAGGGTGTGCGCACCCGCGACGATCGCCGGCCAACCGTCGACCTGCGCGGCCGTCGGCTCTGGGAACGACGTCGCGAACCACGCCTGCACCGCCGGCGAGAACCCCGCCAGCGCCGGATGATCAGCCATGTCGTCAGGTTACGCCGGGGGTGTTGCGTAGTTTCCGGGAGCAGGTCGGCGCCGAGAGGCGCCGGACTGGCGTGTACGGCCGAGGACTAGCCTGAGCACATGCCGACGCCCGGAGAGCACCACCCCGCCTTCGAGGAGTACTGCGAGTGCATCTTCGAGCTGGACGAGGACGACGTCGCCGTCATCCAGGCCCGTATCGCCGATCGTCTCCAGGTCAGCAGGCCGGCCGTCAGTGAGATGATCCGCCGTCTGGAGACCGAGGGGCTCGTCACGACCGACGGCGTCATCCGGCTCAGCATCGCTGGGCAGGCGCTCGCCCAGAAGGTGGTCAGGCGGCACCGTCTCGCCGAGCGGTTCATCACCGACATCCTCGGGTTGTCGTGGGCCCAGGCCCACCACGAGGCCGGCAGGTGGGAGCACGTGATGAGCGACGAGGTCGAGGAGGCGCTCGACCGCGTCCTCGCCTACCCCACCACCTGCCCGCACGGCAACCCGATCCCCGGCTCGCGGTACGACGCGCCGCATTCGGTGCCGCTGGCGGAGATCGCCGTGGGCGCCAACTTCACGGTGACGCGGATCACCGAGGAGCTCGAGTTCGCCCCCGGCCTGCTCGACTACCTGGAGAACGCGAGCATCCAGCCGGGCCGCAACGGCTCGGTCACCGCCTCCTCACCCGACGGCACCGTCACCGTCGAGATCGGCGGCCAGCACGTCGGCGTCGGGTCGTTCGCCAGCAACCGGATCCTGGTCATCGCGTGAGGCCGGCAGCCGCCTGGGCTGCCAGCGGAGTGGTGGCGACGGCGCTGGTGCTGGCGTCGTGCTCGACCACCTACGACAACTCGATCCCGAGCGAGCCGCCGCCCGCGACCACCACGACCCTGCCGTCTGGCAATGCCGACGCGCTGCTGCCGCGCCTGCTCACCGTGGCGGAGTCGCTGTCGACGCAGATCACCGGCAAGGGCGACAAGACCGCCGTCGCCGACCAGATCGTCTCGCTGTGGAACGCGTCCAAGCAGGAGGTCGGCCAGCGCCACCCGGAGCTGCTCGGCGACTTCGAGGCCAACGTCACCCGCTGCACGAACGCGGCCCGGTTCAACCGCGCCGCCGACGCCGACAAGGCCTTCAAGAACTTCCAGGCGCTGGTCACCGCGTACTTCGGCGGGGGGTGACGTCAGGGCTTCCCCGCTCCACCGAGCAGGGCCGATCTGCGCGATGGGGCGGCGTCAGCTCATCGCTGCTGGCAGCGGCTCGGCGTGCACGATCGTCAGCCGCCTGGTGCTGCGGGTGAGCGCCACGTAGAGGGCGCGCAGCCCCTGCTGCTCCTCGCGCACGATGCTCGCCGGCTCGACCACGACCACTCCGTCGAGCTCGAGACCCTTCACCACACTGACCGGCACGACCGTGATCCCCATGTCGAGCCCGGTCCTGGTCGCCCGACCATGGGTGATGCCGGCCGCAGCGAGGACGTTGGAGACCCGATCGAACATCGAGTCGGGGACGACCACGGCGATGTTCCCGTCGCCGATGTCGGCGTCCATCTGCCGCGTCGCCGCGACGACCGCGTCCAGCAGCCGGCCGTCGCCGACCGCGACGTACTCGGGTTGCTCGTCACCGCCGCGCACGCTCGTCGGGGCGCGTAGTGATGGGGTGGCGACCATCATCACCTTGTTGGCGAGGGCCATGATCTGCGCCGGGATGCGGTAGCCGACGCTCAGCCCGATGACCCGCGACGGCTTCTGCTGGGGCAGGTGGCGCAGCACGTCGTCCCAGTCGTTCGGGGCCAGGGCGCCGGTCGCCTGGGCGATGTCGCCGACGACGGTCATGCTCCCGTTCAGCGACCGGCGCGACACCATCCGCAGCTGCATCGGGGTGAGGTCCTGCACCTCGTCGATGACGATGTGCCCGTAGGTGCGGATCTCGTCGTTGTCGTCGGGACGGCCGGAGCCGAGGGTGCTCTTCGTCGGGCGCGGGCCGAGGTAGCTGCGCGCCTCGTCGAGCAGGGCGACGTCGTTGTCGGTCCAGCGCACCTCGGCGACGTCGTCGCGGCGCGGGCGGTACAGCGCGAGGTACTCGTGCTCTTCGAGGTGGCGGCGGCCGGCGAGCTTCAGCAGCGCCTTGCTGCCGAACAGGTCGTGGAGCAGCTGGGCGGGGGTGAGCACCGGCCACATCCGCTCGAGCGCCACACGCACGTCGGGCACACTGCGCAACGCGTCGCGGATCTCGGCAACGGTGACCGGTTCGCGCCACGACGCGGCGAGCGTCGCCCACAGCTCACCTTCGACGTGGCGACGCGCCGCGTTGTGGCGGCGGAACCGGCGTTGCGCGGCGCGCACGATCCGCGTGCTCTCCTCGGCGCGCATCCGCACGTACCCGGTGCGGAACGGGATGACGAGATCCTCACGCAGCGGCCGCTCACGGTCGGCGACCGCCTGGTCGATCACCGCTGCCATGCGGGTGTCGCCCTTCGTGGTCGCCGCCAGCGGGGCATCGACCGGATCGATCGCGTACCTGGCCCACTCGACGTCGGGCACCAGATCGGCCAGCACGACCTGCTCCACGCCGGCCTCGCCGAGCGACGGCAGCACCCGGTCGATGTAGCGCAGGAACACCCGGTTGGGGCCGATGACGAGCACGCCCTGGTCCTCCAAGGGGAACCGATACGTGTACAGGAGGTAGGCGGCGCGGTGCAGGGCGACGACGGTCTTGCCCGTGCCAGGGCCGCCTTGGACGACGAGCACGCCGGGCTGGGGACTGCGGATGATCTCGTCCTGCTCGGCCTGGATGGTGGCGACGATGTCGCCGAGCTGCCCGGTGCGCCCACGCTCCAGCGCGGCGAGCAACGTCGAGTAGCCGCGCAGGCCGGCGCCCGGCTGCAGCGTCCCGGTCGCGGAGCCATTGCCCTCTGCCGTCTCCGCATCTGCGGCGATCTCCTCGGCCTCCGCGCCGACGCCGAGGTGCCCGTCGCCGAACAGCTCGTCCTCGATCCCGAGCAGCTTGCGTCCGTCGACTGCGAAGTGGCGCCGACGGGCGAGACCCATCGTGTCCCGACCGGTGGCTCGGTAGAACGGCTCGGCGACCGGTGCGCGCCAGTCGACCACCACCGGATCGCTCAGCTCGTCGGCCACCGCGAGACGGCCGATGTGGAAGCTCTCCACCGTGTCGGGGCTCTCGGTGTAGCGGTCGATGCGGCCGAACACCAGCGCCGCGCCGCCGAGGTCGAGCTGGATCAAGCGGTTGACGACGGCCTCGTCGAAGACATCGCGCTCGTAGCGCGCCTGGAACGTCCCGCCGAGGGTCCCCTCGTGCAGTTCCCGCATCTTCCACGCGTCGTCGCGACTGCGCTCGAGGCACTCGTACGCGAAGTCGATGCGCTGCTGCTCGGCTTCCAGATCGGGATGCTGCTGCGTCATGGGCCGAACAACTCTAGCGGCCCACCGTCTCGGACGAACCCCCACGCCCCCGGGCGTCGACCAGGTCCGCGAAGCCGCGCCGCATCGCCACCGATAGCGTGCCGAATCGCATGACCGCCGCCGCCGCAACGGGCACCACAGACCGAGACCCGATGGTGCCCGGCGAGCCGGGCGACCCCTCCACGACCGGCGCGACCGCCGTGCCCGGCGTGGCCACGACCGACTCCTCCGCACTGGCCGGATCGACCAACGCTCCGGCGCCGCTGCTCGAAGCCGCCGCCGGACGGCGCCCTGCGCACACGCCGGTGTGGTTCATGCGCCAGGCAGGACGGAGCCTCCCGGAGTACCGCGCGATGCGCGGGGAGGGGACGATCCTCGATGCGATCAAGTCACCCGCGGTCGCGGCGGAGATCACGATGCAGCCGGTGCGTCGGTACGGGGTCGACGCGGCGGTGCTGTTCAGCGACATCGTCGTGCCGGCGCATGCCGTCGGCTTCGGGATCGACGTCGCCCCCGGCACCGGTCCGGTGTGCGCCGAGCCGTTGCGCTCCGCCGTCGATCTGGACCGACTGCCCGAGCTGAGCAGTGACGGGCACACGCCGTACGTCCTCGCCACGGTCGCCGCTGTCACGGCCGAGCTGCCGGTGACGGTGCCGCTGCTGGCGTTCGCCGGCGCGCCGTTCACAGTCGGCAGCTACCTCATCGAGGGTCGGCCGAGCCGTACCTACGAGCACACCAAGCGGATGATGCACTGCCAACCGGGCCTGTGGGACGCGGTGATGCGACGGCTCACCCAGCACGCCGTCGAGTCGATCTCCGGGCAGCTCGACCACGGCGCGCGCGCGTTCCAGCTGTTCGACTCGTGGGCGGGCGCGCTGTCGCAGGCGGACTACGACCGGTACGTGCTGCCCCACTCGACCGCGGTCTTCGCGGGCATCGCGGCGCGGCACCCGCAGGTCGCCGGGATCCACTTCGGCATCGGCTGCGACCACTTGCTCGAGTCGATGCTCGCCGCGGGGCCCGCCGTGCTCGGCCTGGACTGGCGCACCTCGATCGCCGCCGCCCGCCGCCGGATGGGCGCAGGACTCGTCGTGCAGGGCAACCTCGACCCCGCGCTGGTGCTGGCCGGAACCGACGTCGCCCTCGCCGGTGCACGCGACGTCCTCGACGACAACGGCGGCCATCCCGGCCACATCTTCAACCTCGGCCACGGCGTCCAACCGAACACCGACCCAGGCGTGCTCGCCGCGATCGTCGACCTCGTCCACGGCCGGACGTCGACTTCCGCAGCGGGAGGTTGAGCCGGTGAACGAACGGATCGGCGTGGTGCTGATGGCCTACGGCACACCGCGAACGCCCGACGAGATCCTGCCTTACTACACCGACATCCGCCGCGGCCGCCCGCCGACCGACGAGCAGCTCGCCGACCTCAGCCGGCGCTACGCGGCGATCGGCGGGACCTCGCCGCTCGCGGCACGCACCGAGGCACAGCGTGCCGCGTTGCAGACCGCACTGGATGCGGCGTGCCCGGACCGATACTGCGTCGTGCTCGGGCTGAAGCACGCCGCGCCGAAGATCGAGGCTGCGGTCGATGCGCTCGCCGCCGACGGGTTCCAGCGGGTCGTCGGGCTGGTGCTCGCCCCGCACTACTCGGCGTTCTCGGTCGGCGAGTACCTCTCCCGGCTGCGTGGCGCGGCCGAGGTCCACGGCATCGCTGCGACCGGTGTGGACAGCTGGAGCACGGAGCCTGCCTTCGTCGAGTTCGTCGCCGCCGATCTCGCCCGGCGGCTGGCGGCGATGCCGGCGCACACCAAGGTCCTGTTCACCGCGCACTCGCTGCCGCAACGGATCCTGGCCGCCGGCGACCCGTATCCCGACGAGCTGGCGGCCACTGCGCAGGCGGTCGCGCGACGAGTGGGGCTCGTCGACAGCCGGTGGGCGATCGCGTGGCAGAGCGCGGGGCGCACACCCGAGCCGTGGCTCGGTCCGGACATCCTCCAGGTGATCGACGAGCTGGCCGCAGGCGAGGACGCCGACGGCGTGCTCGTCAGCGCCGTCGGGTTCGTCGCCGACCACCTCGAGGTGCTCTACGACCTCGACATCGAGGCCGCCGCACGGGCCGCCGCGCTCGGGCTGCAGTTCGATCGCACCACATGCGTGAACGACGATCCGGTCGTGATGGCGGCGCTCGCCCGTCGCCTCGTCGAGCTCGAATGAGATCGCGATGACCCGCTGCGACGGCATCGGCGAGCGGCACGTCGTCGTCGTGGGCGGAGGGATCGCCGGGCTGGCCGCCGCCCACGCCCTGCTCACCCGCGCCGATCCGCCGCAGGTCACCGTGCTCGAGGCGGAGGTGCGCCTCGGCGGCAAGATCCGCACGTCGCCGTTCGCCGGCCTCGCCGCCGTCGACGAGGGCGCCGACGCATTCCTCGCCAGGGTGCCGTGGGCGACCGCGTTCGCCGGCGAGCTCGGTCTGCGCGCAGACCTGGTCTCCCCGCAGAGCGGACGGGCAGCGGTGTGGTGGGACGAGCTGCACGACATCCCCGCCGGCCTGCTGCTCGGGATGCCGACCGGGCTGCTCGGCCTGGCGCGCAGCCGCCTGCTGACGTGGCCGGGCAAGCTGCGCGCAGCCACGGAGCCGCTGCGCCCGCGAACGTCGCTCGAACCCGATTCGCTCGGCGGGTACGTCCGCGCCCGCTTCGGGGCCGAGGTGCACGAGCGGCTGGTCGACCCGCTGGTCGGCAGCATCTACGCCGCAGACACCGACCGTTTCAGCCTTGCCGCCGTGCCGCAGATCGCCGAGCTGGCCCGGCGCTCGCGCAGTGTGCTGCTCGGCGCCCGGCATCGTCCCGCTGCGCCGGAGGGGCCCGTGTTCTACGCGCCGAGCGCTGGCGTCGGGGCTCTGATCGACGCCGCCGACGCGGCGGTGGAGGCGGCCGGCGGGACGATCCGCACCGGTTCGCCGGTGACGCAGTTGTGCCGCGACGGTGACCGCTGGCGCGTCGACGAGCTGCCGGCAGACTGCGTGATCCTCGCCTGTCCCGCCGCCGCGGCGGGCCGGCTGATCGCACCGGCCACCCCTGACGCGGTTGCCGCGCTGGTGGGCATTCCCGCCGCCGACGTCGCCCTGATCACGCTGTCCATCGCCGCGAACGACTGGCCGGACCGGCTCAGCGGGCGCAGCGGCTACCTGGTGCCAAAGCCCCGTCAGCGGCTCGTCACCGCGGCCTCGTTCGGTTCGCAGAAGTGGGCGCACTGGGCTGTGCCGGACAAGGTCATCCTGCGGGTGTCGTTGGGACGCGACGGCCTGGGCGTGCTGCACCTCGGTGATGACCAGCTCCTCGCCGGCGCGGTGCACGACCTCTGTCGTCAGCTCGGCCTCGACGTGCAGCCGATCGACGTGCGGATCAGCAGGTTCGCGGGCGCGTTCCCGCAGTACCGGCCGCACCACGCTGAGCTCGTCGCCGGCATCGAACGGGCCCTGCCGGCCGGTCTGCACCTCGCCGGGGCCAGCTACCACGGGATCGGCATCCCGGCTTGCATCCGCTCGGGCAGTGAATCTGCCGGGCGCGCGGCGGAATACCTGCAAACCGTGGCACCATGACCGGCATCATGACCACGTTCCGTCACCGAATCCGCACGGTGTGCTGTTTCAGCGCGGTGGTCGGCGCACTCCTCGCCGGGTGCGGCAGCACAGCGAACACGGTCGGCACGCCGACCCCCACCACCCCCTCCACGCTCGCCACGGCAGCACCGACGACCTCGGTGACGACCGCGACGGCCCCGGCGACGACGTCGACGGAGGTGACGACGACGATCGCCACCACCACCACCACGATCCTCGACACGACCACGATCGCGAGCACGGCAGCCCCGCCGGCCGCCCCGACGACGACGGCGGCGCCGCCGGCGACCTTGCCTGCGGCCGACGAGCCCGCCGCCGGGCCACTGCCCATCCCGGCGCACTCGCCCGTCGACCCGAACGGGGCCGAGGCCAAGCTGCAGATCGGCTCGATCGAGATCCCGAAGATCGGCGTCGACAAGCCGATGTTCGAGGGTGTCACGTTGACGACGCTCAACCGTGGCCCCGGTCACTGGCCCGGCACGGCGCTGCCGGGCCAGGTCGGCAATGTCGTCGTCGGCGGACACCGGGTCAGCCACGACAAGCCGTTCCGCAACATCGACCGGCTCCTGCCCGGCGACGACGTCTACTTCACCACCGCCGCAGGCACGTTCGACTACAAGGTCGTCTCCTCCGAGGTCGTCACGCCGGACCAGGTCCGGATCATCGACCAGACCCCAGACCGCACCGCGACCCTGTTCGCGTGCACCCCGCCGGGTTCGACGAGTCACCGCCTCGTCATCCACCTCGTCCTCAGCACCTAGCGCGCTGGACCACCCGCCCGGCTGAGCGGTGGGCGGTTCGGCCGGTGCCACACCGCTCCGGGTCTGGGTGGGCGCGGCGTGTGCCAGGTGTTGGCACGATTCGCGCCCACCTCGGCGGGCCGGGTCTGGGTGGGCGCGGCGTGTGCCACGGGTCGGCACGAGTCGCGCCCACCCTGGCGATCGCGGGCCGAGGTGGGCGCGATGTGTGCCACGGGTCGGCACGAGTCGCGCCCACCCTGGCGATCGCGGCCGAGGTGGTCGCGGGCCGAGGTGGGCGCGGCCTGCGCCACGGGTCGGCACGAGTCGCGCCCACCCGCGCGGGCGCTCCGGCGGGGACGGGGTCGGTGTGCAGCGCCGGACGGGGTGCGATCGGTAGCGTCGCCACCCATGCCGCGTCCGCCACGATCGCCGACGCATGCCGCGTTGGCCGTCGCCGGAGGCGTCCTCGTCGCCCTGGCGCTGCCGCCGTGGGGGTGCTGGCCGCTGGCGTTCGTCGGGATCGTGCTGTTCGAGCTGTCGCTCGGGGCGCAACCGACCCGCCGGCAGCGACTCACTCGCGCTGCGCTGTTCGGGGCGGCATGGTTCGTGCCCGGGATGATGTGGATGTGGTTCCTCACCCCGCCGGGCTACATCATCGCTGCGGCGACGTTCTCCGGGTGCCACGCGATCGCCGCATGGATCGCGCCCCGCGGACCGTGGCGGGTGCTCGGACGTCCCGTTGCGCACACCCTCGCCGAGGCGCTGCGGTTCTCCTTCCCGTTCGGCGGCGTGCCGCTGGCCAGCCTGCCGATCGGTCAGGCGGCCGGACCGTTCCTGTCGATCGCCCGCCTCGGCGGTTCGGTGCTGCTGACCTGGTTCGTGTTCCAGGTGGGCTTCGCCGCCGGCGCACTGTCGGGGTGGGCCCGCGACCGCCGGCACGGGCCCGGGTGGATCGCCGTCGTCGGCCTCGCCGCCGCCCTCGTCCTGCTCCCCCTCGCCGCTGTCGCCCCCGACGGTTCGGGCGGCGGTGGGCACCGTTCGTTGCGGGTGACGGTCGTGCAGGGCGGCGGCCCCCAGGGCACCCACGCCGTCGCCGGCCGCAACGACGACAGCGCGCTCGTCTTCCAGCGGCACCTGACCGCCTCCCACTCGATCGTCGCCGGTTCGACCGATCTCGTCCTGTGGCCGGAGAACGTGATCAGCGTGACCCGGTTCGTCGGCAGCGACGAACTGAGCGAGGTGGCTGCCGAGGCGCAGCGGATCGGCGCACCGTTCGTCGTCGGCATCACCGAGGACGACGGCCCGGACCACTTCCTCAACGCGCAGGTCGTCGTCTCCACGGACGGCACGGTGACGTCGCGTTACGACAAGGTCCGCCGGGTCCCGTTCGGCGAGTACATGCCGCTGCGCGGGCTGCTCCACGCGTTCGGCGCGCCGACCGACCTCGTCCCCCGCGACGCGGTCGCGGGGCGCGGGCCGGCGGTGCTCGACCTGCCGGACGGCACGAGGTTGGCGGTGGTGATCTCGTGGGAGGTGTTCTTCGGCGGCCGGGCGAACGAGGGCGTGGAGCACGGCGGCACGCTCCTGATCAACCCGACGAACGGGAGCAGTTACACATGGACCATCCTCCAGTCCCAGCAGATCGCGGCGTCGCGGCTGCGCGCCGTCGAACAGGGGCGTTGGCTCGCGCAGGCCGCGCCGACGGGGTTCAGCGCGTTCGTGTCACCGAGCGGCGATCTGTTCGACCGCACGGGGGTGAGCGAGCAGAAGGTGCTCTCGCACGTGATCGTCGAGCGAACCGGGCGGACGTGGTACTCGCGGCTCGGCAACAAGCCGATCAGTGCGCTCGTCGTCCTGATCCTCATCGGGACGTGGGTGGTTCCCGGTCGGGCGTGGCAGCGCACCCGGCGGTTGCACGACGACTCGGCATCGACGCCGTCCGCAGATGTCGCCGCTGACCAGTAGCGACGTACCCCGGGTTCTGCGCGAACCCGATCGGCGCTGCGGGGAAGATGACGTGGTGGACGACGAAGCGGACGCAGCGGTGATCGCAGCGTCGCTCGACGTCCCGGCCCGGTTCGGCTCGATCTTCGACCGGCATGCCACCGTGGTGCACCGCTACCTCGTCCGCCGGCTCGGCCCCGACGAGGCCGACGCGGTGCTCGGCGAGGTGTTCCGCATCGCCTTCCAGCGCCGGCACACGTACGACGTGGCGCGCGGCGACGCCCGGCCGTGGCTGTACGGCATCGCCACCCACCTCGTGGCGCGGCACCGCCGAACGGAGGGCCGGCGGATGCGCGCCATCGCCCGGCTGGCGGCCCAGCGCGACGACACGACCGACCTCGCCGAGCGAGCGGCGAGCCGGGTGGACGCCGAGCGGCGCTGGCAACTCGTCGCCGAGGCCGTCGCCTCGCTGCCGCAGCCGGAGATCGATGCGCTCGTCCTGCACGTCTGGGAGGCACTCCCCTACGCGCAGGTGGCCGAGGCGCTCGGGGTGCCGATCGGCACGGTCCGGTCGCGCCTGCACCGCGCCCGTGGACGGCTCCGCGAACTCATCGCGCCGAGCGGGCAAGAACAGGACGAACAGATCGAGCACACCGACGGCCTCGACACGCCCGGCACTGGAAGGATCGGGTCGTGACCGACGAGTTCAACCCGTTGCGGACGTTGCGACCGGACCGGGTCGAACCTGACGACCCGGGCGACCCGGCGGTGTTCTCCCGAATGAAGGAGCGGCTCATGTCCACCATCGACCAGCAGCACACACCGGCGCCGACCGCCACCACGCCAGACATCTACCCCCGGCTCGCGTACCGCGACGAGCTCGCCGCAGTCGAGTACCTGGCCCGCGTGTTCCAGTTCGTCGAGCAGCGCGAGGCGCGCATGGAGATGGACGGCAAGTACCTGTGCTGGATGCGCGTCGGTACCGGCGTCGTGATGCTCGGCCACGCCAACACCGACGTGCACCTGATCCACAGCCCGCTCGACGCCGGGCTGACCACGGTGATGCTCAACGTGTACGTGCACGACGTCGACGCGCACTACGCCCACGCCGTCGCCGAGGGCGCCGACATCACGATGACCCTCGACGACGCGTTCTTCGGGGAACGTCGCTACGAGGCCACCGACCCCGAAGGCCACCGCTGGCACATCGCCGAGCGCTTCGACGACATCCGTGCCCGCGGTGGCCGCACCCCCGACCCCGGCGACCCGCCCGCCTGACCGCAGCTGCCGAGCTGCGGGAGCCGCAGAAAGGGCCGACGCTCGTCCCTGATCTGCTCATCCGTGAGCAGATCAGGTGCACGCGTCGTCAGGACACGGCGCCCGTCAGGTCTCGAGGATCACGGTGACGGGACCGTCGTTGACGAGTCGGACCTGCATCTCGGTGCGGAACCGACCGGTCGCCACCGTCGCACCCAGCTCGACGAGGCGGTCGACGAGAGCCTGGACGAGCGGCTCGGCGTGATCCGGCTTGGCGGCGGCGATCCAGCTCGGCCGGCGCCCGCCGCTCGTGTCGCCGTACAACGTGAACTGGCTGACGACCAGGACGCGGCGCGTGGTGTCGGCGATGCTGAGGTTCATCACCCCGGCGGCGTCGTCCATCACGCGCAGGTGCCAGATCCGCTCGGCGAGCCTGCGCGCCGAGGAGTCAGCATCAGTGTGCGTGACGCCGACGAGCACGCACAACCCCCGCCCGATCGCGCCGACCTGCTCGTCGCCGACCGTCACGCTCGCCTCCGCCACTCGCTGCACCACCGCGCGCACCCCGCCATCCTCCCCCATTGGCCGAGGCCACCGTGGCGCCTCGAGGTGGGTGGAGCCCCGGCGGGCGCGGCGAGTTGTCCGTCTCGGTGCGCCCACAGAGCGCACGTGCCGTCCGTGGGAGGACCAGAGCAGCGGGCGAGCGGGGCACGAGACCCGAGCGGGTGAGCGCGGGGAACCCGCAGGATAGGGTGATCCGACTATGCCGCGAACCGCACCGGAACTGCCCTCCGATGCCCCGCTGCACATCGCCTACCTCACGTACCGTGGCAAGCCGCACGTCGGCGGGCAGGGCGTCTACACCCGCCACCTGACCAAGGCACTGGCCGACCTCGGGCACACGGTCGAGGTCTACGGCGGCCAGCCGTACCCGGTGCTCGACGCGCGCATCGAGCTGCACGAGCTGCCGAGCCTCGACATCTGGAACGACCACTACCCCGGCCGCTTCCCCGCCTACTGGGAGATCAAGCACACCGGCGACGTGGTCGAGGTGCTCACCCACCTCACCGGGACGTTCGGCGAGCCGCTGGCCTTCAGCGTGCGCGCCCGCCAAGCGTTGAAACGGCGGATCCACGATGTCGACCTCGTCCACGACAACCAGTGCCTCGGCTATGGGGTGCTGTCGATCGAGAAGATGATCCCGACGATCGTGACGCTGCACCACCCGATCACCCGCGACCGCGCCCTCGAGATGGCCCACAGCACGACGCGCGGCAAGCGCCGCAGCGTCGGCCGCTGGTACGGCTTCGTCAAGATGCAGGGCCGGGTGGCCAGCCGGATGCCGCGGATCGTGGTCGTCAGCGAGAACAGCATCAACGACATCCACACCGACATGGGCGTCAGCCGCGACCGGATGCGGCTCGTGCCCGTCGGCGTCGATCCCGAGTTGTTCCAGCCGCGTCCCGAGATCGGGCGCGAGCCCGGTCGGCTGATCACGACGGCATCTGCTGATGTCGCCCTGAAGGGCCTCGCCTACCTGCTCGAGGCGATGGCCAAGCTGCGCACCGAGCGCGACGTGCGGCTGACGATCATCGGCAAACCCCGCGCCGGCGCGAGCAACGACCTGATCGACAAGCTCGGCCTCCGCGCCCACATCGACTTCGTCAGCGACGTCACCGACGAGCGGATCGTCGAGCTGTACTCACGTGCCGAGCTGGCCGTCGTGCCGAGCCTGTACGAGGGGTTCAGCCTGCCGGCGATCGAGGGGATGAGCACAGGGATCTGCCTCGTCGCCACCGACGGCGGCGCGCTGCCGGAGGTGACGGGGCGTGATGGCGAGACCGTGCTGCAATGCGCCGCAGGCGACGTCGAGTCGCTCGCCGCGGCGCTGCGCCGTGGGCTCGATGACGAGCAGCTGCGCGACCGCATCGGCGCGGCCGGGCGCCGGCGGGTGGTCGAGCGGTGGAGCTGGCGGCAGTGCGCGGCACTCACGGTCGACCAGTACCGCGAGGTGCTGGCGATGCCGGCCAACGTCGACAAGCTGCGCCGCAACGGTCGGCTGGGCCGCGACCGGCGATGCTGACGGTCCGCTTCGACCGTCTCGGCGTGCGACCCGGCGATCTCGTGCTCGACGCCGGCGCAGGCTTCGGTCGCCACGCGTTCGAGCTCGCACGTCGGGGCGCGGACGTGGTCGCGCTCGACTCGGCCGACAACGAGGTGCGGGCCATCCGGGCGACGCTCGTGGCGATGGCCGACGCCGGCGAGATCGACCGGCGCCGAGTCGTCGGTGTCGTGCGCGGGGACGCCACCCGGCTGCCGTTCGACGACGACACGTTCGACAGGGTGATCACCAGCGAGGTGCTCGAGCACATCCAGGCCGACAACGACGCGCTCGCCGAGCTCGCCCGCGTGGTCAAGCCGGGCGGCACCTTCGCTGCGACGGTACCCGCGTGGCTGCCGGAGAAGGTCAACTGGATGCTCACCGACGAGTACCACGCGCCGCGCAGCGTCGGCGGGCACGTGCGGATCTACAGCGCCACCGAGCTGAAGGCCAAGCTGCGCGCCGCCGGCCTCCAGGTGACCGGCAGCCACCACGCCCACGCCCTGCACTCGCCGTACTGGTGGTTGAAGTGCGCCGTCGGCCTGCGCCGCGAGGACAGCCGCGCCGTCAACGCCTACCGCCGGATGCTCGAGTGGGAGATCGTCGCCCAGCCAAAGAGCATGGCTCTCGCCGAGCGGGTGCTCGCGCCGGTGCTCGGCAAGAGCTACGTCGTCTACGCGCGCCGGCCACTGGCCGCGGGAGTGCGACACGCCGTCAACATGCCGGCGCCCGCTCCTCCCGCGTCGCCCTCCACGGGTGTCGAACGCATCGACTGTGCTCCGACGCCGGCGGCGGTGCGCCGGTCGTCGAACGGATCGTCCACCGGTGTCCCCGCTTCCTGACCTGCCCGGCGTGCTGCGCGCCGGCGAGGTGCGCGCCACGGCCGAGTGGATCGCCGGCCTGCAGCTCGACACGGGGATGATCCCGTGGTTCCCCGGTGGCCACTGCGATCCGTGGAACCACGTCGAGACGGCCATGGCGCTCGACATCGCCGGCCTCCACGAGCCGGCCGCGAAGGCCTACGCATGGCTGGCGGACATCCAGCGACCCGACGGCAGCTGGTGGAACTACTACCTCCCCGACGGCACCGTCGAGGAGGCCAAGCTCGACACCAACGTCTGCGCCTACATCGCAGCCGGGGTGTGGCACCACTGGCTGTGCACCCACGACCGGGCGTTCGTCGAGACCCTGTGGCCCGTGATGCAACGCTCGCTCGACTGGGTGCTGTCGATGCGCCGTCAGGACGGAACCGTGCTGTGGGCGCGCAACGCCGACGATGCGCCGTGGGACTACTCGCTGCTCACGGGCTCGGCGAGCATCGCCCACGCCATGCGCTGCGGCGCGCGCGTCGCCGCGGTCGTCGGACACCACCGGCGCGACTGGGTGGCCGCGGCGGCAACGATGGCGGAGCGGGTGGCCAACGCCCCGGACGCGTTCGAGCCGAAGGACCGGTGGGCGATGGATTGGTACTACCCGGTGCTCAGTGGCGCGCTCACCGGCGAGCCGGCGAAGGCCCGTCTCGCAGAGGGCTGGGACGTGTTCGCAATGGAGGGCAAGGGCATCCGTTGCGTCAGCGACGAGCCGTGGGTGACAGCATCGGAGACCGCGGAGTGCGCCATCGCCCACGCTGCCATCGGGGACCTCTCGACGGCCACCGACCTCGTCCGCTGGACCCGCGCCCACCGCCGCGCCGACGGCGGTTACTGGACGGGGATCGTCTACCCGACGGGACTGCGCTTCCCGTTCGAGGAGGTCTCGGCGTACACGGGCGCGGCCGTGATCCTTGCCGCCGACGCCATCGCCGGCGCCTCTCCGGCGAGCCGGGTGTTCATCCCCTGAACCAGCCGCCCGGGGTTGGCAGGGCGTGGCCCGGCGACATCGACGAGCGGCATCCGGCGGGGGGCGACGGAGGGGCGCCTACGCTGGCCCGATGAGGGCCGAGACGATCGCCTCGCTGACGACCGCCGCCGGCACGCTCGTGCTCGCCATCGCGACGTTCGCGGCGACACGCTCGGCGAACCGGTCATCGCGCCTCGCCGAGCAATCGCTGCTCGCCGGGTTGCAGCCCGTCCTGGTCGGGGCGCGACTCGACGACCCGCGCCAGAAGATCAGCTTCCAGGATCAGCACTGGGTGCTGGTCGAAGGCGCGCTCGCGGGTGCGGAGGAGTCCGACGACAACGGCGCGATCTACCTCGTGCTGCCGGTGCGCAACGCGGGCAGCGGCGTCGCCGTCCTGCAGGGCTGGCATCCCGTGCCCGAGCAGGTGCCGGGCGCGCCGCACCAGCCGCTGGCGGAGTTCCGGATGCACGGCCGCGACATGTTCATCGCCCCGGGCGAGCTCGGGTTCTGGCAGGCGGCGATCCGCGACAACGGCGACCCCGATCGGCAGTTGTTCAGCACCGCGATCCGCGACCGCAACCCATTCGCCGTCGACGTGCTCTACTCGGACATCCACGGCGGGCAGCGCGCGATCAGTCGCTTCTCGTTCTTGCCCGCGCACGAGCGGTGGCTGTCCTCGGCGAGCCGCCACTGGGCGATCGACGGCCCCTCGCCGCGCTGAAGGAAGGCCGCGCCTCGGCGGTCAGCCCGTGGTGTCGGTCACTGCGGTGTCCGCCGGTGCCGTGGCCCCCCCGGTGTCGGTCACGCCGCCGGTCGTGCCGACGGTCGTGTCGTCGACCTGGACCTTCGTCTGCGATCGCTCGAGGTCCTTGATCACAGTCGAGAGGTCCTTCTTCAGCCATGCGGTGGTGACGTCGGTCGATGTCGCACCGTGCCCCCATGCGAGCTGGGCGACCATCAGCTGCTTGTCGTACCAAACCGTCGCGCAGATCACCGGACGGCCGGAGCCCTTGTCCGGCGTGGTGCACAACGGCAGCAACGTCCCGCCGCGGAACCGCTCGGTGGCCTCGAAGTTCGCGGTCGCCTCGGTCACGGTCCTGCTGATGTACGCCTTGATGTCCGCCGGCGGGTTCGACGCAGCGGCGATGCCGTACTCCAGCGAGCCGTCGCTCTGACCAACTGCGCACTGCAGCAGCTCTGGATCGTCGCGCGTCGAGGTCTGGGTGATGACCGCAGCGACGTCGCCCTCGGCTGCCGTTGCGGCGTCGAAGCCTGGCGGCGCGGAGGCGGCGAGTTCGGCGAGACCGCCGAACGGGCAGTCGTGCAGGGCCGCCAGCGTGGTGCTCCGATCGAGCTTGGCGGCCAACGTTGCGTCCTCGACCGCGCCACTCGCTCTGCTGCTGTCGATCTTGTCGGAGCCGCCGCTCCCGCCGAACAGCACGATCGCGCCGACGATGAGTGCGGCGACGACGACGATCGCGGCGATGAGCAGCGGCAGCTTGCTGCGTCGTGTGCCCTGCGCCAGAACCGGCGCAGGCGGCGAGCCACCGGGTGGCGGGCTGGCGGGTGGCTGGCTGCCTGACGGCACCGGCGGAGGCGGCGGGGGACGGCCGGGCGCCGGGGGACGGGCGGGCGGCTCCTTGGGGGCGCCGAACGAAGGGGGAGGCAGGTTCGACATCGGCGGCAGACTAGGTCCCGGTCGAGAACGTCGGCGGCTGGGTCGAGGTGGTGTTGCCACGTGCGGTGGCACGCACGGACGTGCCCGTCGTCGGGCGCTGCGAGCCGGTCACCGCCGCGCTGCCGACGACCACGGAGCCGCCCGTGCCGGGCACGCTCGACGCGGTCGGCTGCCCCCCGCCCAGGCGGTTGGCGAGCGTCTCCAACTCGTGCTCCAGCGCCGACGTGACCTGCTTCGCCGTGACCGTGTCACTGGCGACCTGCATCCCGAGGACCAGCTTGTTGTCGCCGGCCACCCAGTCGGCGCCGCAGCCGCCCTTGATGTCGGCGTCGGGCGTTGTGCAGAACGTGTAGATCGTGCCACCGTCGAACTTCAGCGGGTCCTCGAGCCTGACCTGCGCGCCGGAGAGCAGCGTCTTCGTGAGGTAGTCGGTGTACGACCCCTTCGGCGCGGGCGTTGCGTAGACGTACATGGTTCGCGAGAGGTGCACGCGGTCGTCGGCCGTCGTCGCCGAGCACAGCACCTCGTTCACGGAGTCCTTGCCGCCGATCACGATCTCGTGC